>CAYZMR010000179.1:0-7480 GCA_964479515.1 uncultured Hyphomicrobiales bacterium
CCATGCGCCAGCGTCGCGAAACGGTCGAGCATCCGTTCGGCACGATCAAGGCCCGAATGGGCGCAACGCACTTCCTGACGAAGACGCTCCCGAAGGTGGCCGCCGAGAAGGCGCTCTCGGTCCTCGCCTACAATCTGACGCGCGTCATGAACATCATCGGCATCAAGCCAATGATGGCAGCCATCGCGGCCTGACGCAGCGCAATACGCCCGTGCGGGCAATGTCGCTCGACACTCTGCCGGGCGTTATCACACGGCCAAGACCCAGAGCGGACATTTGGCTTGCAAGCGCCTCTAGCATTAGATTGCACGTTAGAATTATTATCTTTGCCGCTACTCCGGCGGAATAGACATGGATTTTGTGACCGCGCGCAACTGTTCGATGAACAACTGAGCTACCGGGCTGAGCGTGCGGTTCTTTAATGTGAATACCGCAACCGGTGGCGGCTTGGGCAGTTCGATCGGCAAAGCTTTGATCTTCCACTGCTTGGCATTAGTTTGCAGCAGCGACGTTGCGAGCACCGATAGAAACCGTCCCGTGGCCAACAGCTTATGACGCAGTTGAATCGAGGACGCGCTGACTACGGGGCTCGGCGCGATCAGACCTATTGATTCAAATGCTTTCTCAAGCACAGTCTTGACCGCAAGACTGGGTGGAAGAATCCAGGGCTCTCCGGCCAAGTCGGCGAGCATAATATTGCTACAGCGCGCCCAGCGGCTTTGCGCACCGGCGACAATGAATTGCGGATCGTCGAACAGGATTTCGACGTTAACTTCTTTATCTATGTGCGTCGGCGCGCACCGATAGAACGCCAGATCGGCGTGGCGCTCATGTAACTCGCGATAATCCGGCGATGCCGTGTTAATTTCGATGACCCGAACCGTAATCTGCGGGTGGCGCGCCGAAAGCCGATCGATGACGGCTGGCAACAAACCAGCCGTGAAAAATTCCTGCGAAGCGACGCGGACTTCACCCGCGGTCGGCTTGGCCAGAAACTCGATGTCCTTGATCGCCTGGCTCAACTCGTCGAACACAACGTTGCCGCGCTTAAGCAAGACGTCAGCGTAGATCGTCGGCGCGATGCCCTGTGAACTGCGATCGAGAAGCTTCACACGCAGCGCGTCCTCGAGACCGGCGATCGCTTCCGAGACGGCCGATTGCGACATTGCGAGAGTGGACGCGGCTTTCGCCATGCTACCGGAACGCACAACCGCCGACAGGACATGAATGTCCCGCAGCTTGACGCGCCGCCCGATGCGGCCTTCCCAATCCCACGTTGCACGGGCCATCGGAATTACCGATAGGGTTAGAGCAAATTCAGGATTCCCAATATTCCCTAGCCGAATAGCCTTATCAAACGCCGCGCCTTTTCGTTGGAAAGGGCCGGTGATCTGGGAGGCAATGATGACAGTTCACAAGGCTGTTCAGCAAGGTCCATGTCGCGCCTTAGCCGCGATTGTTGGCTTGTCTATCGTACTGGCGGTGTCGGACGTAGCTTCTGCCCAGCCCTGGCCCAACAGGCCCATTACAGTGATTGTGCCTTTCGGTGCCGGCAGCGCGAGTGACGTCATCGCCCGCGTGGTCTTACATCAAGTTTCTGAGCAGGTCGGACAGCCGATTATCATTGTCAATCGCGGGGGCGCCGGAGGGACGCTAGGCTCCAATCTTGTCGCCAAAGCTGCATCGGACGGATACACGGTCCTGGCGACGGGGGCGCTGGCTGCCGCGCAGGCGCTTTATCGGACGCTGCCTTACGAGACGCTGCAAGATTTCGCTCCGGTTATCCCACTTGGGCTGCAGCCCCTGGTTTTGGTCACTGCACCGTCAAAGGGATACAAGACCTTGGCCGACCTTATTACCGTCGCCAAGGCGCGCCCCGGCGCAGTGAACTTCACGTCTTCAGGAGTCGGCTCCGCATCGCACCTGGCGGTCGAGCGGTTGCGCCTCAGCGGCAATTTCGAGGCCATGCACATACCTTTCCGGGGAGCCGGCGAAGCCCTAACGGAAGTTCTGGCGGGTCGGGTAGATTTCATGTTCGTTCCGCTGGCGGCGGCACTTCCGCTCATCAAGGACAACAGGCTTGTTGCACTTGCGGTTAGTTCGTCGCGGCGAGCGAGTTCGTTGCCCGCCGTACCGACCACGACGGATGTCGGATTGACAGGATCGACTTTCGAATTCTGGGTGGGGCTTTTTCTACCGGCGAAGACACCATCGGACATTGTCACAAGGCTTCACAAAGAAGTAGCGATCGCACTCGAGACGCCCACCGTTCGCGAAAATTTTGCAAAGCTCGGCGTTGAACCGATGCCGATGAGCGTGAGTGAATTCGACAATTTCTTCCACAACGACGTCGAGACCTATGTGAAGCTTGTAAAGGCAGCCAATATCCCTATGCAAGACTAACGCCGCTTTGAAACGTGGGGACGTCCGTCATGATCGATACCAGCGTGCTGATCGTCGGTGGCGGACCGGTCGGGATGACGCTTGCCTTGGACCTCGCCTGGCGCGGCATCGAAGTCACTGTCGTCGAGCTACGCCGGGCCGGCGAGCCGCCAAACGTAAAATGTAATCAAATCTCGGCCCGCTCGATGGAAATCCTCCGCCGCATCGGCGTTGCGCGAAAGATGCGGGAGGCTGGCCTTCCAGCTAACTATTCCAATGACGTCGTTTCCGCGACGACGGTGACCGGGATCGAGCTCTCCCGCCTTTCCATCTCGTCACCCAGCGAGCGGCAGGCTGGAGTGAAGAGCGTTGATTCGTGGTGGCCCACGCCGGAGCCCTCGCACCGAATCAACCAAATCTATCTCGAGCCCGTGTTGTTCGCGCACGCTAAGGCGCAAACTCGCATCCGTATTCTCAACCGCACAGCGTTTGAAGACTATGAACAAGATGAGCAAGGCGTCACTGTCACAACGCGCGATCTTGATAGCAACGAAAAGGAATCGATTGCTTGCAAGCATCTTGTCGGCTGTGACGGAAGCAAGTCCACAATTCGCAAAATGATCGGTGGCAATTTCGTCGGTACGCCGGAAATTCAGCGCGTGCAGTCGACCTATATCCGCGCGCCCGCCCTGATGGGTCTGTTGCCGGGGAAGCCCGCATGGTTATACTTTTCGCTCAATCCACGCCGTTGCGGAACCACAATCGCAATCGACGGGAAAGAGAATTGGAATATTCACAATTCACTTTACCACGGGGAAGCCGATTTTGACGCGATCGATCGCGATTGGGCCATCCGCGAAATTCTTGGCGTCGGATCGGATTTCCATTACAACGTGATCTCGAAGGAGGATTGGATTGGACGGCGGTTTGTGGCCGATAAGTTTCACGACCGCCGTGTCTTCATCTGTGGGGACGCCGCACACCTGTGGATGCCCAATGGCGGCTACGGCATGAACGCAGGCATTGCCGATGCCGCCGACTTGGCGTGGATGATCGCCGCTACGCTAAATGGTTGGGCGGACCCAGCGGTGCTCGACGCTTACGAGGCGGAACGCCAACCGATCATGGATCAGGTTTCGCACGTGACCACGGATATGGCCCATAAGGTCATGAAGCAGCGCCGCGAGGTCCCCGCCGAAGTTGAATGGCCAGGCCCCACCGGCGATGCCATGCGTGCACGCATCAGCAAGGAGGCTCACGACATCGATATCCAGCAGCAATGCGCCGGCGGCCTCAATTTTGGATATTACTATGAGGGGTCACCGATCATTGCCTATGACGGCGCGCCACACCCCGGTTACACCATGCACGATTTCACTTCGTCGACCGTTCCCGGCTGTCGGGCGCCGCACCTGTGGCTGAGCGACGGCCGCTCGCTCTATGACGCTCTTGGGCCGAACTACACGCTCGTCCGCTTCGATCCAACCGTCCGCGTTTCCGGCATCGTCGAAGCAGCCTCGCGACGGGAGGTTCCTCTCGCAGTTCTCGACATTGACGTGCCCGATGCGCGAGCGCTTTACGTACGCAAGCTTACGCTCGTGCGTCCCGACCAACACGTGGCATGGCGGGGCGATGAAGAGCCGACCTCACCGCTGGACCTGATCGATCTTGTGCGTGGGGTCCGCTCCACGCCGGCACGCAAGGTCGGTTAATCGCACTGATTCAGGACCGAGAGAGCTTTCAATCTCCCCGCTTGTCGGGATCAGCCTTCACTCCTTATTAGAGGAGCTAGCTACCGGTGTGATGTCCGTTCCTGGCCCGAAGCGGCGGTTCGCTGCGTCGCAACGATACGTCCGGTGCCGGGGGCAAAGCCGACATGCCACGGAGTAAGCCCAGTCGACGCGAATGACCCACAACGGTCATCGGCGCGATACAAAATCAGCGGAACGACTCGACTTAGGTGGTATGGGGCTCTCGACCATTTCAAGCGCAACCCTTCGGATTTGCGTCAGGGAGCATAAGTCGATGTTACCCATTCCTGCCCAAGCGATAGTTCAAGAAAATCTGGCGGATCATTCCGGCACGGTAATAGCGGCAGGGGTGCTTGCGGCGACTTTAGCCGCCGTATGCCACGAGACATTGGGCCACGGCCTAGGCTGCATCGCCGTCGGTGGGCGGATCACGCTGCTCACGTCCATCTGGTTTCGATGCGAAGGGGCCACATCCTTGACCGACGCCGGGGGATCTATCACCAGCCTCGCCGGAGGAATAATGGCGATCCTGTTTTTGTTAGCGTCCAAAATACGAAGCGCCGTCGTCCGGCTCATTCTCATCCTTTTTGGCGGCATCAGTCTTCTTTGGTTTGCGGCTCAATTGATCGATCATCCCATCGTCAACCGAGACGACTGGGCGTTTATTGCTCGCCGGATGCAATGGCCTTGGGTTTGGCGACCGATCATGATCGGCATCGGCGTCGCGGGATACGCCGCCACAATACGGTTGATGTTCGCCGTTCTCCGTCGGGAAGGCGCACCTGGAAGGAAGGCCATCTGGCTATCCTATGCTGCAGCCGCCGTATCCGCCGTCATTGCAGGACTGATGTGGAATGCGGCTCCCCTCACTAGTGCGAAGGAAGCGTTTCTTACCTTGGGGATTGCCCCGCTGGGTTTACTGTTCGCGAACAGAATGGCTGACCAAACGCTGCCAGCAGATACGAGTGAAACGCCAGGCCCGCATTCGCCGATTCCGCGCTCTTGGACATGGATTTTCGTCAGTACGGTGGTGTTCGGAATGTTTCTGGCGGTGCAAGGACGTGGATTAGGCGCGCTCGCTTCAATCGGGCTGCCTCGTTGACGGAGTGGACTGCAAATCTCCTGCATGGCCGTTGTTGGCCCGAAGCATCGGTTCGCTGCGCCGCGGCGATACGTCTGGAGTCGAGGGTGAAGCCGACATGCCAAGAACGTTACTCAATCGACGCTCATGACCCAATTCAGACATAGGAATTGGACCCGAAACAGTGTAGCATCCGCCCACGGTCAAGCGCCTTGCCTGACTGAGAGCTGCCCAAAAAACGGCGACGTACCGAAGTCTCCGCTTCTAACAATTGGCAGCCTAGTGCCGTCGGCGGGCACAAATCATTCTCAAGAATCGATGTTGCTTCGGATCAAGTCCTGGTCTCGCAACCGCTCAAACGATGGCAGCAAATGACAGGTGCCCGGAAGGCTGTAGTATTAGCCCGCCGTGCTACTGCGACTACCGATCAATCGGGAACAAAAAGTCGTTCCCTAAAGCTAAGACGTTGCCGTCCATCCATGACGGATTGCCGAGCGCAAGCACGAAAGACAAAAAATAGAGAAAGCTCCGGCCCGCGGCCGTAAGTCGATTTGTTGATTGCACGAAAATTCGACCCCATCGCGGACGAGCGATTGACCTTCGAGAAAGATGGAGAACATCATGAAAATGCGCATGGCGACACTCGCCGCATGTGCGAGTACGTTGGTCGTCAGTGTCTTTGTCGGGACAGCGCCGGCAAAAGCCGATGGCTGGGATTATGTCTGGTACAAAGGAAAATGCTATGCGATAGCCCATCCTAACGGCAGTAATCCTGCACTTCTCAGCGCTCTTCCCAATCCACTATATTGGGGATTGCGCCCCAACTCTCGATGCAAAAATAGCCCAATACCTGTTACCAACCTGCCATTTGCTGCAGAAGCCCCACACAAGTGGCATCCAATGCCCATAGGGCGATGAACCGCGAGCACGCACCGCTCGACGGGACCACGCCAGACGAATGTTGGCGCTGCGCTCTCCTCGATCGACGACATCGACGCCGACACCGAACGGACATCTCAAGCAGAGAAGCTACAGTGGAGGAACAAGGATGCGTAAACGCACGATAGCGGCGGGAGCGCTTACAGGCCTTTCCTTGGCGGTAATCTCAGAACCGGCCGCGACGGCGACTCAAGCCGAGTTGCCCGCATCCCATAGCTTGGTCAATGTGTCGTCCCTGCGGCAGTTGTTAGAACCAATTCCGGACGCCGTACGTCTTTTGGAGGCGATTAGAGCCGAGGATGTATTGAGTGTGGCGCAGAAAATCGACTCTGTCCCACCAATCAGCAGGAGCGACAAGTCCGACGAACCCGCCAAGCTTCAAAACCCGAAGCTCAATAGCAAACGATTTCGCTTTATAAACAAGCGCTTTCGCTTTCAGCAGCGGCAATTGAAATCGCGGTAATTCCTATTTTTGTGATGGTACTTCCTTAGTCAGCTGACGGAGATGGCGATAGATGCCATCTCCGCCCAATTCCCCATTGCCGGCGATCCAGGACTTCCCGAGCTTATGGCGCGTTTCCGCTATCCTAAGCGATTGCAGCTCGCGCTCGGCTGCTTCCTCTTCGGTCATGGCTACGACCTGATGCTCCGCGCTGGCGGGAACCACCACGATCTGCGCATACGGCTCGCCATAGCGAAAGACATGCGTTTGTCCAGGTTCGGGTGCCTTGAAGATGATGAAAAACACGAACGGCCACCATTCTGATCGCAGATGTGCGGATACTGCCACCGGCACGGAGGCCGTGTTGTCCGTACTGAAGCGGGGATGCGTGCCGACGCGCAGGGCAAATCCTGGTGGCGCCTTCACGTCCGTGTAGGTATTGAAGCCGTAGAACTGTTTGTTGAAGACCCCGATAGGCGGCCAAGCCACCCCCGTCTGGGGGTCGGGTCCAAAGTCGCCAAGAATCGTGATTTCCCCGTCGACTTTCTGAACGTAGCAGGGATTTGGAAACGGATAGATCAGCTCCAGCCCGTAAGTGGCGCCTTCGACAAACGGCGTGCAATGCCAAGGTTGTTGTACAGAGCCGTCGGCGCGCGGTTGATCGTCCCCGCTCCAGCCGGGGATTTCGAGCATGATGCGCCGAGGCGGCAGTGCCGGCGGAATCACGCGATATTTCAGATGATGCAGCATGCTCGGCCGAACAGCAAAAATATAGGACGCTTACACTAGCCTTTATGCGGCATCTTAAGAAGGGACCGACGCCGACGGAACCCCCGTGGGGCTGTCGAACAGGACTGAGTTAGTCCGAATGACCGCTTCTGGCCC
>CAYZMR010000180.1:0-7465 GCA_964479515.1 uncultured Hyphomicrobiales bacterium
GCGCGCACCAGCAGATAGCGCAGCAGGAAATCGGTCGAGGAGCCCGGCCCCGTGACGCCGATCTTTGCGCCCTTGAGGTCCTTCGCGTCCTTGATGGTACCGGCGAGGTCGTCGCGCACCGCGAGCGCGATGCCGGGATTGCGGTTGAGCAGGATCACGCAGCGCACGTCCTGCCCCTCGGCCTGCATCTGCACGGTGTGGTCGTAGAAGCCGACCACGACGTCGCTCGATCCGCCGATCAGCGATTGGAGCGCCTTCGCGCCGCTCGCGCCGAAGTTCTGGATCGTCACGTCGAGTCCCTGGGCCTTGAAGAAGCCCTTGGCCTCGGCGACCGGCAGCGGCAGATACGAGATGATGAAGGTGCCGATCGAGAGGGTGAGCTTCGGCTGTTCGATTGCCTGAGTGTTGCCGCGCGCCGGCGCGAGCGCAAGAAGGACGAAAGCCAAGCCCAGACAGCGAATGCGCGACCGCGTTGTCGTCACGGCGAACCTCCCGGCGATTTGTCGTTGGTCGCCAACGCAGCACGGGCGTCGGCGTCGCGCAAGGTCTCTACTTGAGGCTCGCGGCGATCTTCGCGATCCCGGCATCGGCGCATTCCTCGTCGTGGATCGCGCCCGGCGAGCCCGCGACGCCGATCGCGCCGACCAATTCATCGCCCGCGTGGATCGGCACGCCGCCGCCGACCATCAGCACCTGATCGAGGAAGATGAGATTGTGGTCCGGCACGCCGGTGCGCTCGTCGACCGCCTTCTCCATCGCGCTGGTGCGCGCGTTGGCGCTCGCCGCCGTGTAGGCCTTGCGCCGCGCCGAATCGACGAGGTGCGGCCCGCCGCCGTCATTGCGCAACAATACCAGCAGATGGCCGGCGCGGTCGGTGACCGCGACCGTGCTCGGATATCCGCGTCGCCGCGCCTCGGCGAGCGCCGCGGTCGCGCATTCGAGCGCGAGATCGATCCCGAGATTGCGCTGGGACAGGAGCGTTCGGCTCATCACTTCTTGTCCAGGAATGCCTTCACCTTGCTCACGGTCTGATCCGGCTGTTCTTCCATGATCCAATGCCCGGAATTCGTGATGATGCCGCCTTCGACGTTGGTCGCGACCTCGCGCATGATCGCGGCCTGCTGATCGCCGAAGGACTTCTCCGCGCCGAGCGCCAGGATCGGCATCGTCAGCTTCTTTTGCGCGAACACCTTGTTGTCGGCTGCGTCCTGCGTGTTGAAGGTCGCGAACTGGTTGAACGCCGAATGCATCGCGCCCGGCCGCGCATAGATCGCCGCGTAGTGCTCGCGCGTCGCCTCGTCGATCGCCTTCGGGTTGGCCGAGAGCTCGTTCCAGAAGCGGTCGAGATAGATGCGCTCGCGTCCCTTCACGAGTCGATCGACATCGGGGCCGCGGAAATTGAAATGCCACAGCAGCGGGCTTTTCAGGATCTCGTCCCACGGCCCGATCCCGGGCAGCGGTGCGTCGATGATCGCCCACTTGGTGATGCGGTCCGGATACTGAGCGGCGAGCGCGTAGCCGACCATGTTGCCGATGTCGTGCGTGACCAGATCGGCCGTCTTGACGCCGAGCTTGTCCATCACGGTGGCGATGTCTTGCGCTTGCGTCTTCTTGTCGTAGCCGACGTTCGGGTAGGACGAGAGCCCCATGCCCCGCAGGTCCGGCACGATCACGGTGTGATCCTTGATCAGCACATTGGCGAGCGGCGCCCACATGTCGCCGGTGTCGCCGAAGCCGTGCAGCATCACGACCGCCGGCCCCTTGCCGCCGACGCGCACATAGATCGTGGCGCCATCGGTCTTGATCATCTCGGTGCGGATGCCGATGAATTTCTCGACCTTCGCGGCGGCCGGTACGGCGATGCCGCTGGCCAGCACGATGGCGGCGGTGAGGTAACTCAGAATGCGCATATGACAATCCTCATGAACCGAAACGTTAGCACATGCTCACGCATGTCGTTCCGCTGGCGCCGGACGGCGAGGAACGCTAGACCAACGCCGGACTGGAGGAAACGCCATGCCCGACACCGCCCGCCGCATCGTCCTTGCGTCCCGTCCCGTGGGCGAACCCAAGCCGAGCGACTTCCGCCTGGAGGAATTTCCCGTCCCGGCGCCGGGCGCGGGCGAGGTGCTGTTGCGCACGCTCTGGCTCTCGCTCGACCCGTACATGCGCGGGCGTATGAGCGACGCGCCGTCCTATGCGGCGCCCGTCGGTATCGGCGAGGTGATGGAGGCCGGCACCGTGAGCGAGGTCGCGGCCTCGAACAATGACAAGTTCGCCAAGGGCGATATCGTGTTGAGCCGCGCCGGCTGGCAGACGCATGCGCTGTCGAACGGCTCGGGGCTGCGCAAGCTCGATCCGGCGCTGGCGCCGGTCTCGACCGCGCTCGGCGTGCTCGGCATGCCCGGCATGACGGCCTATTCGGGGCTTCTCGAAATCGGCCAGCCGAAAGCCGGCGAGACCGTCGTGGTGTCGGCCGCCTCGGGCGCGGTCGGCTCCGTGGTCGGGCAGATCGCCAAGATCAAGGGCGCGCGCGCCGTCGGCATCGCGGGCGGCCCGGATAAGTGCCGATACGTCACGCAGGAGCTCGGCTTCGACGATTGCGTCGACCACCGCGCAGCCGACTTTGCCGAGAAGCTCAAGGCCGCGTGCCCGAAGGGCATCGATGTTTATTTCGAGAATGTCGGCGGGCCGGTGTTCGAGGCGGTGTTTCCGCTGCTCAACACGTTCGCGCGCATTCCGGTGTGCGGACTGATCGCGCAATACAGCGCGACCGAGTTGCCGGCAGGGCCAAATCGCGTGCCACAGCTCTTTCGCGTGGTGCTCACCAAGCGCCTCACGATCCGCGGCTTCATCGTCACCGATTTCGCCGCCAAGCACGCCGACTTCCTGCGCGACGTCTCCGCCTGGATCAAGGAGGGCCGCATCAAGTATCGCGAGGACATCGCGGAGGGGATCGAGAACGCGCCTTCGGCGTTCATGGGCCTGCTCAAGGGCAAGAACTTCGGCAAGCAGCTCGTACGGATCGCGGGGTAGGCCATGTCGATCCAGATGGTGCTGCTACCGCTCTTCGTGCAGGTCGCGTTGACGCTCGCGCTGCTCATCTGGATGGCGAGCGCGCGCACGGCGAGCGTCACGCGCGGCGAGACCAAGATGCGCGACATCGCGCTCGGTCAGCCCGCGTGGCCGGCGCGGGCGACGCAGATCGCCAACAGCTACAACAGCCAGTTCCAGGTCCCGTTGTTGTTCTACGTCGTGGTCATCGTGGCGCTGCTCACCAAGACGGCCGACCTCGTCTTCGTCGTCCTGGCGTGGATCTTCGTGATCTCGCGCCTCGCGCACGCCTACATCCACACCAGCTCGAACCATGTGCCGACGCGCTTTCGCGCATTCGCGGTCGGCGTCTTTGTGCTGCTGGCGATGTGGGTTTGGCTCGCGGTGAAGATATTCACCGCATGACGCCTGCCGCGCGTCTTTCCGCCGCGATCGAGGTCTTCGCCGACATCGAGGCGCGCCGCCGTCCGGCCGCCCAGGCGTTGAAGGACTGGGGCCTGGCGCACCGCTTCGCGGGCTCCGGCGACCGCGCGGCGCTCGCGGGCCTCGTCTACGATGCGCTGCGGCGCAAGGCCTCCGCTGCCTGGATCATGGGCGCGGACACGCCGCGCGCGGCGCTCATCGGCATGCTCAAGCGCGAGCGCGGTCTCGATGCGGAGACGATCGGGCGGCTCTGCGACGGCGGGCGCTTTGCGCCGGCACCGCTGTCGGAGGACGAGACCAAGCGGCTGCAAGACGCGACGCTCGATGGCGCGCCGCCTCACGTGCTCGGCGACTATCCGGAATGGCTCGACGCCAATCTGGCGGCGACATTCGGCGAGGAGCGCGCCGAGGAGGGCGCCGCCCTTTCCTCGCGCGCGCCGCTCGACCTGCGCGTCAACACGCTGAAAGCCGAGCGCGACGAGGCCGCGGCCGAAATCGCCGAATGGAGCCCGCAGGAAACCCGCTGGTCGCCAGCGGGCCTGCGTATTTCGGTTGCGCCGGACCAGAAGAGCCCGGCGATCCACGCCGAACCGGCCTATCTCAAGGGCCACATCGAAATCCAGGACGAGGGGTCGCAAATTGCGGCGTTGCTTGCCGCCGCGCAACCGGGCGAGCAGGTGATCGACCTGTGCGCCGGCGCCGGGGGCAAGACGCTCGCGCTCGCTGCCGCGATGGAGAACCACGGCCAGCTTTACGCGACCGATACCGATAAGCGCCGGCTCGCGCCGATCCATGCGCGGCTCGAGCGCGCCGGTGTGCGCAACGTGCAGGTCAGAACGCCGCGCTCTTCTTCTCCCTCCCCCGCGAGCGGGGGAGGGTCGGGGAGGGGGAAGACGGCGCAAGACGTGCTCGCCGATCTCGCCGGCAAGGCCGACCTCGTGCTTATCGACGCGCCCTGCACCGGCACGGGAGCGTGGCGTCGCAACCCCGACGCCAAATGGCGGGTGCGGCCGGGCGCGCTCGCCGAGCGCCTGAAGGAGCAGATCGAGGCGCTCGATCGCGCCGTCGCGCTCACCAATCCCGGCGGACGCATCGCCTATGTGACGTGCTCGGTGCTCGACGAGGAGAACGGCGCGCAGGTCCGCGCATTTCTCGATCGCCATCCGGGCTTCGCGGCCGTGCCCGCGCCCGACGTGGCGAATGCGCTCGGCGAGCGCGCATTTCTCTTCCGCCGCGCCGCGCTGATGTTGCCGGAGGGCGTGCTGATGACGCCGCGCCGCACCGACACCGACGGCTTTTTCGTCAGCCTGCTGCGGCGGGCATCAGGCTAGCTCCGCTCGTCCCCGCGAAAGCGGGGACCCAGTTCTCGCGCTGGATGCCCGCTTTCGCGGGCATGAGCGGAAAAATTGCCGTTGGGCCGGCTCTCGATAGAGCCCGCCGCCATTGCGGCGCCCGGCACGACACGCTACCTGCTTGCAATGACCGCCCACGACAAGATTCTCATCGTCGATTTCGGCTCGCAGGTCACCCAGCTCATCGCAAGGCGCGTGCGCGAGGAGGGGGTCTATTGCGAGATCGTGCCGTTCAATAAGGCGGCCGCGGCCTTCGCCGAGATGAAGCCGCGCGGCGTGATCCTGTCCGGGGGCCCCGCCTCGGTGACCGAGGACATCTCGCCGCGCGCCCCGCAGGCGATCTTCGATGCCGGCGTGCCCGTGCTCGGCATCTGCTACGGCGAGCAGGCGATGGCCGCGCAGCTCGGCGGGCAGGTCGAAGGCGGGCATCACCGCGAGTTCGGCCGCGCCGAGATCGAGGTCGTGCGCGACGCCGCGCTGTTCGAGGGCGTCTGGGAGAGAGGACAGAAATATCCCGTCTGGATGAGCCATGGCGACCGCGTCACGCGCCTGCCGGACGGCTTCGAGGTGATCGGCATCTCCAACAACGCGCCATTCGCCGCGATCGCCGACGAGAAGCGCAAGTTCTACGCGGTGCAGTTCCACCCGGAAGTGATGCACACGCCGAATGGCGCAGCGCTCCTGCGCAATTTCGTGCGCAGGATTTCAGGCGCGAAGGGCGACTGGACCATGCGCGCCTTCAAGGACGAGGCGATCGAGAAAGTCCGCGCGCAGGTCGGCAAGGGCCGGGTGATCTGCGGGCTTTCGGGCGGCGTCGATAGCGCCGTCGCCGCCGTCCTGATCCACGAGGCGATCGGCGAGCAACTCACCTGCGTGTTCGTCGATCACGGGCTCCTGCGCCTCGGCGAAGGCCAGAAGGTCACGGCGCTGTTCCGCGACAGCTACAACATCCCGCTGGTGCACGTCGAAGCCGAGAAACTGTTCCTCGATGCGCTCGAAGGCGTCAGCGACCCGGAGACGAAACGCAAGATCATCGGCGGGCTGTTCATCGACGTGTTCGAGGCCGAGGCGAAGAAAATCGGCGGCGCCGAATTCCTCGCGCAAGGCACGCTCTATCCGGACGTGATCGAGAGCGTGTCGTTCACCGGCGGGCCGTCGGTCACCATCAAGTCGCACCACAATGTCGGCGGCCTGCCCGAACGCATGAACATGAAGCTGGTCGAGCCGCTGCGCGAACTGTTCAAGGACGAGGTCCGCGTGCTCGGACGCGAGCTCGGCCTGCCCGAAGCCTTCGTCGGCCGCCATCCGTTTCCAGGGCCGGGGCTCGCGATCCGCGTGCCCGGCGAGATCACGCGTGAAAAGCTCGACATCCTGCGGCTCGCCGACGACGTGTTCATCGAGGAAATCCGCCGAGCCGGCCTCTACGACGACATCTGGCAGGCCTTCGCCGTGATCCTGCCGGTGAAAACCGTCGGCGTGATGGGCGACGGCCGCACCTATGACTTCGTCGTCGGCCTGCGCGCCGTGAATTCAACCGATGGCATGACGGCGGACTTCTATCCCTTCGAGATGAAATTCATCGGCCACGTCGCGACGCGCATCATCAACGAGGTGAAGGGCGTCAACCGGGTGGTCTACGACGTGACTAGCAAGCCGCCGGGGACGATCGAGTGGGAGTAGCGGCGGCAAGGGCATCTTTCGGCGGCGATTTTGAACCTGCTCCCGGTTTGCCGTCGCCCAGTCGAACCTTGCGAAGCGCATCGAGAGTCCAGGATGCCGAAACCGAAATACGCCGCATACAAAGGAGCCAACCCTTACTTCGACCTGGTTCGAGGGGCGCTGGGCGACCTCGTTCAGGGCGAGCACTTCTTCGACATCGTCGCTGACGGCATCGTCTACGAGGTCCTCTACGACTTCCCCGGTTGGCCTCGCTCTATCCGGGGGCGCGCCGACCTGATGGCCCAGTTCAGGGGGTATGTTGACAACATCGAACTTCAATCCGCCGATAAGTTGATTGCCCACAAGACAGACGACGGGCGCGTCTTCGTCATCGAATACGAGGTCCATGGGACTATCCTCGCGACGGGCGCGAAGTACAACAATCGGTTTTGCTCGGTCATCAGGATTGAAGAACGGAAAATCGCGCACTGGAGAGATTACATGGACTCTCTGGCGGCCTGGAACGCGTTGACGGCGCGCGCTCGCTGAAAGATTGGCATCCCGGCGTTATCGTCTCATTTTCGATACCATGATGCTGCTTCGACGATGCGTCCGGTCCGCGGCCTTGCCGTCTGAACAGGTCACACGTCGCGACGGAAAGGCCCATCAATGCCCATCTTCCCCGCCGACATCTTCACCGAACCGACGAACGTCGACCCGGACACGCTGGCGAACCTTGGTCCGCTGCGGCGGCTGGCGGGCAGTTGGGAGGCGCGCAAGGGCGTCGATCTCAACCCGAAGGCCGGGGGGCCCGAGCGCCGCGTGTTCATCGAACGGATCGACCTTGAGCCGATCGACCCGCAAACCAACGGGCCACAGCTTTTCTATGGGCTGCGCTACCACACTCATATCAACACGGAGGAAGAGGACATCACCTTCCACGATCAGGTCGGCTATTGGCTGTGGGAGCCGGCGAC
>CAYZMR010000181.1:0-7456 GCA_964479515.1 uncultured Hyphomicrobiales bacterium
CATGCGCTGTCCGAAGTGCGGGAGCCTCGATACGCAGGTGAAGGACTCGCGGCCGACCGAAGACTCCGCCGCGATCCGGCGCCGGCGCGTCTGCCTCGCCTGCAACTTCCGCTTCACGACGTTCGAGCGGGTGCAGTTGCGCGAACTGATCGTGCTCAAGCGCAATGGCCGGCGCGTGCCGTTCGACCGCGACAAGCTCGCGCGCTCGTTCGAGATCGCGCTGCGCAAGCGCAATGTCGAGCCGGAACGCATCGAGCAGACCGTGTCGAAGATCGTGCAGGAACTCGAAGGCCTCGGCGAGGCCGAGGTCATGTCCGAGACCATCGGCGAGACCGTTATCGCGCATCTGCGCGAGCTCGACGAAGTGGCCTATGTGCGCTTCGCCTCGGTCTACCGCAATTTCCGCGAGGCCAAGGACTTCGAGGCCGCGCTGGCCGAGCTCGCCGGCGAGGACGAGCCGCCGCCGCGCCTGCCGAGCGCGGTGCGGAAGTAGCTGCTTACGCCGAGCGCTCGTGGCGGCGGAAGTCGTATCGATCCTTGATGAAGGCGTTCAGGAAGCGCCCCTTGGAGGCGGCGGACCGGAACGCCGCATAAACCTGCTTCGGCACGTGGTAGTAGGTATAGGCGCCCCCGCCCACAAACGTGACGTGAAGCTCGCGCGCGGCTTCGTCATAGCCGATATGTTCGACCGCCGTTGACGGCATGGCATTTCCTCCACCCCGATAACGCATAGCCGGGGCTTGGGTTCGCGGGTACAAGGCATCCCGATGCCGGATGCCGACGATCACCGTTTCATGTCCCTCGCGCTCGCGCTCGGCCGGCGCGGGCTCGGCAATGCGTGGCCCAATCCGGCCGTCGGCGCGGTCGTGGTGAAGGACGGCATCGTCGTCGGCCGCGGCTGGACCCAGCCGGGTGGGCGCCCGCATGCGGAGGCGCAGGCGCTGCAACGGGCGGGCGAGGCGGCGCGCGGCGCGACGATCTACGCGACGCTCGAGCCTTGCTCGCATCACGGCAAGACGCCGCCCTGCGTCGACGCGATCATCGCGGCCGGCATTGCGCGCGTCGTCTCGGCAATCGAGGACCCGAACCCCAAGGTCGCGGGCCAAGGGCACGCGCGCCTTCGCGCTCAGGGGATCACGGTCGATGTCGGCGTCGGGGCCGAGGAGGCGAGCCGCGCCCATGCCGGCCACATCCGGCGCGTGCGCGACGGCCGGCCCCACGTGACCTTGAAGCTCGCGGTGTCGTCCGACGGCAAGGTTGCGCTCGCGGGCCGCAAGCCGGCGCGCATCACCGGCGCGGGCGCAAATACGCACGTGCACCTGATGCGCGCGATGAACGACGCCGTGCTGACCGGCATCGGGACCGTGCTCGCCGACGATCCGCAGCTCACCTGCCGCCTGCCCGGGATGGAACGCCGTTCGCCCGTGCGCGTGGTGCTCGACAGCGCGCTGCGGCTGCCGCCCGGATCGCGGCTTGCGACGAGCGCCGCGCAGACGCTGGTCTGGGTCTTTGCCGGCGAGGGGATTTCGGCGGAAACCGAGCGCCCGCTGGTCGATCTCGGCGTCGAAGTGCTGCGCGTGCCGGGCGCGGCCGGCCGGCTCGATCTTGGGGCGGTGCTGCGCGGCGTTGCGGCGCGCGGGATCACGCGCCTGATGGTCGAAGCCGGGCCGATCGTGTCGGCCGCGTTCCTCGCCGCCGATCTGGTCGACGAGGCGGCGCTGTTCCGCTCAGCCGTTGCGATCGGGGCGGATGGGATCGACGCGCTGGACGGAATGCCGCTCAGCGCCTTGACGTTGTCGCCGAAACTGCGGCTGGTGGAAAGCGAGCAGATTGGCGCGGATACTCTCGAAATGTTCGAGCGGACATAGATGTTCACCGGCATCGTCACGGACGTGGGCGAGGTGCTCGCCGTCGAGGAGCGCGCGGAAGGGCTGCACCGGCTCGTGATCGGCTGCGCCTATGACCGTGCCTCGATCGCGATCGGCGCCTCGATTTCCTGCGGCGGCGTGTGCATGACGGTCGTCGAAACGGCGGAGCAGGGCGGCCGCACGGCGTTTTCGGTCGACGCCGCGGCCGAGACGTTGCGCCTGACCACGGTCGGAGGCTGGCGCGAGGGCACGCGCGTCAACCTCGAGCGTTCGCTCAAGATCGGCGACGAGCTCGGCGGCCATCTGGTCAGCGGCCATGTCGACGGCCTCGCCGAGCTTGTGGCGCGTCAGGACCTCACCGACATGGCGCGTCTCTCGTTGCGCGTGCCGCACGCGCTCGCGCGCTTCATCGCGCAGAAGGGCTCGGTCGCGCTCGACGGCGTGTCGCTCACCGTCAACGATGTCGATGGCGATACGTTCTCGGTGCTGATCATCCCGCATACGCTGAGCGTCACGACCTTCGGCGCGCTCAAGGCCGGCGATCGCATCAACCTTGAAGTTGACGTGATGGCGCGCTATGCGGCGCGCCTGATGGAGTCTCGCTAGATGGCACGCCCTCGCAGGCAGACGCGGCGCAAGGAAACGGGCGTCGTCGGTGCGCGCATCCTCGTGATCGAGGCGCGCTACTACGAGGACATCGCCGACATGCTGCTGCGCGGCGCCAAGCGCGTGCTGCGCGAGGCGCGTACCGAGTTCGAGGTCATCACGGTTCCGGGCGCGCTGGAGATCCCCGCCGCGATCATCATCGCGATGAATGCCGCGCACAACAACGAGGAGCCGATCTATGACGGCGTGGTGGCGCTCGGCTGCGTGATCCGCGGCGAGACCAGCCATTACGACATCGTGGCAAACGAGTCCGCGCGCGGGATCATGGAGCTGTCCGCCGCGCTCGGTCTGCCGATGGGCAACGGCATCCTCACCGTCGACACCGACGCGCAGGCGCGCGCACGGGCGCGAACGACCGGCGAAGACAAGGGCGGCGGTGCCGCGCGCGCCGCGCTCGCGCTGGTGCGGCTCAAGCGGCAGCTTTTGCGCCGGGGCAAGCGATGAGGCGTCCGGAGCGCAGCGACGACGCCCGCAAGGCGAACCGCCGCGGCGCCGCGCGGCTCGCGGCCGTGCAGGCGCTTTACCAGATGGACATCGCCGCGACGCCGGTGAACGACATCTATGCGGAGTTCGAGAGCCATTGGATCGGGCGCGAGGTCGAAGGCTCGCAATATCTGCCGGCGGAGGCCGCGTTCTTCCGCGGCATCGTCAGCGGCGTGCTCGCCGAGCAGCGCGCGCTCGACCCGATGATCGACAAGGCGCTCAGCGGCGG
Source organism: uncultured Hyphomicrobiales bacterium (assembly GCA_964479515.1). Taxonomy (GTDB): domain Bacteria; phylum Pseudomonadota; class Alphaproteobacteria; order Rhizobiales; family Xanthobacteraceae; genus PALSA-894. Next base: position 3,247 of record CAYZMR010000181.1, read on the forward strand.
CTGGCCGCTCAAGCGCGTCGAGGCGCTGATGCGCGCGGTGCTGCGCGCCGGGGCCTATGAACTATCGTCGCGCGGTGACGTACCGGCGCGCGTGGTCGTGTCGGAATATGTCGACATCGCGCACGCGTTTCTCGACGCGGATGAGAGCGGCATGGTCAACGCGGTGCTCGATCAGCTTGCGCGCGAGCTGCGCGCCGGCGAATTCGGCCGCGCGGCCGGGTAGGGCGTTGTGAGCGACGGATCGGCAGAAGACCGGCTGATCGCGCGCTATTTCCGGCCGCTCGCCCGGCACCCCGGCGCGTTCGGCTTTGCGGACGACGCCGCCGCCGTGACGCCACCGGCGGGGTCCGACCTCGTGCTCAAGACCGACGGGCTGATCGCGGGCGTGCATTTCTTCCCCGACGATCCGGCCGACGGCGTCGGGCGCAAGGCGCTGCGCGTCAACCTCTCCGACCTCGCGGCGAAAGGCGCAAAGCCGCTCGGCTTTCTCTTGTCGATCGCGCTGCCGAAGGGCTTCGACGAAGCCTGGCTCGCCGAATTCGCGCGCGGTCTCGGCGAGGACGCCGAGACCTATGCCTGCCCGCTGCTCGGCGGCGACACGGACGCGACGCCCGGACCCATCAGCATCTCGATCGCGGCCTTCGGCACGCTGCCGACCGGCACGATGGTGCGCCGCGCCGGTGCGACGGCGGGAGACCGCGTCTTCGTCAGCGGCACGATCGGCGATGCGGCGCTCGGCTTGCGCTTGCGCCAGGATGCCGGCCTCGCGACGGCCTGGGCGCTCGACGCCGCGATGAGCGATCATCTGGTCGCGCGCTACCGCCTGCCGCAGCCGCGCGTCGCCTTGGCCGAAACCGTGCGGATTGGCGCCGCCGCCGCGATGGACGTTTCCGACGGCCTGGTGGGCGATCTCGCCAAGCTCTGTCGCGCCTCCGGAGTCTCGGCCGACATCGACACCGCGCGCGTACCGCTGTCCGCTGCCGCCGCGCGCGCGCTTGGCCGCGATCCGGCGCTGATCGAGCCGATCCTGACCGGGGGCGAGGATTATGAGATCGTCGGCGCGGTGCCGCCCGACTCGATCGACGATTTCCGCGCCGCCGCGGCGCGTCATGGCGTCGCCGTCACCGACATCGGCCGGATCGTGGAGGGCGACGGGACGCCGCGGTTCTTGGATAGGGCCGGGTCGCCGCTTGTCTTCGCGCGGTTCTCCTACAGTCATTTCTGATCCGCGCAAGTCAGGCCTGCGGCCTGCGCAGTAGCACTGTCCTCCCGGGCGGGTTAGAACGACATCTCTTTTCTACAAGAATCCCCCGTCGGAGGAATTTGATGTCGGCGATCGCCGAAGCGCCCTTGGATGTCGCGACCGGCGACCGGCTTGCCAAGCGCAACGCGCTGGTGCTCGCCGTCGGCCAGGCGCTCGCGGGCGGCAACAATACGGTGATCGTCGCAACCGGCAGCATCCTCGGCGCGATGCTCGCGCCCGACCGCAGCCTCGCGACACTGCCGATCAGCGTGATGGTGGTCGGCATCTGGGCCGGCACCTTGCCGCTCGGCTTCCTCGCCCGGCGCTTCGGCCGCCGCACCGCTTATTCGATCGGCGCGATCTGCGGCACGGTCGCGGGGCTGATCGGCTATACGGCGATCCTGCAGCAGAATTTCTGGCTCTATCTGCTCGCAACGTTCTGCGGTGGCCTCTACGCGGCCTCGCACATGTCCTACCGCTTCGGCGCGGCCGACACCGCGAGCCCGCAATTCAAGCCCAAGGCGGTGTCCTACGTGATGGCGGGCGGCCTGTTCGCCGCGATTCTCGGGCCGCAGCTCGTGATCGCGACCAAGGACGTCGATCCGCAGTTCCTGTTCGCGGCGAGCTATCTCGGGCAGGCGACATTCGCCGTCATCGCGGGCCTCGTCATCCTCGCCTTCTTCCGCGCGCCCGACTTCGACCCCGCGCGGCACAGCCGCGCCGGACGGCCCTTGGGTGAGATCGCGCGCCAGCCGCGCTTCATCGTGGCGGTCGTCGTCGGCGTCGCCAGTTATGCGCTGATGAACCTGATGATGACGTCGGCGCCGCTCGCCATGATCGACTGCGGGCATTCGGTGTCCAATGCGACGCTCGGCATCCAATGGCACGTGCTCGCGATGTACGCGCCGAGCTTCTTCACCGGTTCGCTGATCCTGCGCTTCGGCGTCGCGCGCGTGACAACGGCGGGGCTGATCCTGCTGGCCCTGTCGGCCGGGGTCGGGCTCGCCGGCATCACGGTCGCGCATTTCTGGACCGCGCTGGTCCTGTTGGGCGTCGGCTGGAATTTGAGCTTCGTCGGCGCGACCACGATGGTGTGCGAGTGTCACCGCCCCGAGGAACGCAACAAGGTTCAGGCCTTCAACGACTTCCTCATCTTCGGCAGCATGGCGATCGGCTCGTTCGCGTCCGGCTCGATGCTCGCGCATTTCGGCTGGTATCTCGTCAATATCGTGATGTTCCCGGTGGTGGCGGTCGCGGGCGCGATGCTGCTCTGGCATACGATGCGGGAGCGGGCGCGGGGGGAGGCCGCGTAGCCCGGGTTGAGCGAAGCGAAACCCGGGGGCTTTGGCCGCGCGACCCCGGCTTTCGCGTTGCTCAAGCCGGGCTACACATTCCTAACGTCCTGAAAAGCGGCAGCATTTCGGCCGTTGCATCATCTGTCGCTTTTTGGCTATATCCGCGCCACTTCTGCCGGGTCGGGGCGGCTTCGAGTCGCCTCATGATTTGGCGCGCCCGCTGCGGATAAGGGGCCGCAGCCGGGCTTCCAGCAAACGGGGTTCAATTCATGACTGCTCTTTGGGCCATCATTGGCTGTGGCGCGCTTTCGATCGTTTATGGGATTTGGGCTATCCAATCCGTGATGTCGGCCGACGCCGGCACGCAGCGCATGCAGGAGATCGCGGCCGCGATCGCCGAAGGCGCGCAGGCCTATCTCAAGCGCCAGTACACCACGATCGCGATCGTGGGCGTCGTCGTGTTCGTCGGCATTTTCTTCCTGCTCGGCAGCCTGGTTGCGATCGGCTTCCTGATCGGCGCGGTGCTCTCGGGCGTCGCCGGCTTCATCGGCATGAACGTCTCGGTGCGGGCGAATGTGCGCACCGCGCAGGCCGCGACCAAGTCGCTCGCCGAAGGCCTCGCCATCTCGTTCAAGGCCGGCGCCGTCACCGGAATGCTGGTCGCGGGCCTCGCGCTGCTCGGCGTCACGATCTACTACCTGATTCTCACCGGCCCGCTGAAGTATCCGACCGACAGCCGCACCGTGATCGATGCGCTGGTCGCGCTCTCCTTCGGCGCCTCGCTGATCTCGATCTTCGCGCGCCTCGGCGGCGGCATCTTCACCAAGGGCGCCGACGTCGGCGCCGATCTCGTCGGCAAGGTCGAGGCCGGTATCCCGGAGGATGACCCGCGCAATCCCGCGACCATCGCGGACAACGTGGGCGATAACGTCGGCGACTGCGCCGGCATGGCGGCCGACCTGTTCGAGACCTATGCGGTGACGGTCGTCGCCACCATGGTGCTCGGCGCGATCTTCTTCGCCGGCCAGCCGGTGCTGCAATCCGCGATGCTCTATCCGCTCGGCATCTGCGGCGCCTGCATCGTGACCTCGATCGTCGGCACCTTCTTCGTCAAGCTCGGCGCCAATGGTTCGATCATGGGCGCGCTCTACAAGGGCCTGATCGTCGGCGGCGTGCTGTCCGTCGGCGGGCTCTGGGTCGCCACCAACTATCTGATCGGGTGGGAGCAGATCGGCACCGCCAACGGCGTCGCCGTCATCGGCAAGAACCTGTTCATCTGCGGCATCATCGGCCTCGTCATCACCGGCCTGATCGTGTGGATCACCGAATACTACACCGGCACCGGCAAGCGCCCGGTGGTCTCGATCGCACAGGCCTCGGTGACCGGCCACGGCACCAACGTGATCCAGGGCCTCGCGGTGTCGCTGGAATCGACCGCGATGCCGGCGATCGTGATCGTGGCGGGCATCATCGTCACCTATCAGCTCGCCGGCCTCTACGGCACGGCGATCGCAGTCACCACGATGCTCGGCATCGCCGGCATGATCGTTGCGCTCGATGCCTTCGGTCCGGTCACCGACAACGCCGGCGGCATCGCCGAAATGGCCGGCCTGCCGAAGGAAGTGCGGCACAATACCGACGCGCTCGACGCGGTCGGCAACACCACCAAGGC
>CAYZMR010000182.1:0-7440 GCA_964479515.1 uncultured Hyphomicrobiales bacterium
TCGCGGGATCGCGCTTCTCGTCCCACAGCGTGTTCTCGGCGCGCTTGCGCAGCATCCCGACGCTGGGCCAGCTTGGATTGGCAGCGATAAAGGCCGCGAAGCGATCAAAGTTCGCCTCATGGTCGTCGCTACGCAGAACCGCCCATTCGATCAGCTTGCGCGCCAGCGGGTCCTCGATCGTCTTCTGAATGGCAACGGCCGCACCTGTGTCCCCGGATCGCACAAGATCGATCGCGCGCTTGACCAGCGCGGTATCGGAGGGCGAGGTCGAAGACGTTGCGGCGGTGGCGAATGGCGCGGCCGGGGGCTTCGATACCGATGGCGCGGGGGCTTGCAGGACGGGCAGGGGAGGCGCAACGGCGGTCGGAATCGTAGATGCGGTCGCGAAGCTTCCGGTCGGCAGGATCGGGGTCGGCGCGAGCAACATCGGCTTACCCGGAACCGGCGCCGCGGCGCCGGCAAGCGCTGTCGGGCGCGGGCGCGGCAGAGGCGCGTCCTTCATCGGGTTGGCGGCGATCTGCTTGTGCGACACCTTCACAGAACGCTTGAGGGATTTGGCCGTCGCAAAATCGGCTCCGGCGAGCGTCAATGCTGCCGCGAGCGCATATCCGGCCACCCGGCGGCAAAAGCGAACATTGTACGATGAAGGCCAGAGCCCAACAGTCATCCGTTCCCGCGTCCCGCTGCGGCCAAGACGCCGCGTCCCGAGAAGTCCCCTGGATCCCCCGCCGCGCCCCGAATCGGGCGTGCCGCATCCAAAACGATCGCTGATAGGTTTTCGGCCTAATTCCGTTGACGAAATGCTAACCGACTGGGCCCCAGCACCACCATGAGGGCGAACCGGGGCAAAAGCTAGGCGGTCAGGCCCGATCAGGCTTTATTCTGACCGGCCGAAACGATACTTTGGCGGCGGACGGCGTGGAACCGGCCGCGCCCGCTCGAACGCCCGAGGATCGCACCATGACCGCCAAGACGAGCTTTCGAGGATCGTTCACGGCGCTTGTCACCCCGTTCAAGAACGGCTCCCTCGATGAAAAGGCGTTCCGCGAACTGGTCGAGTGGCAGATCGCCGAAGGGACGAGCGGCCTTGTGCCCGTCGGTACGACTGGCGAGAGCCCGACGCTGTCGCATGAGGAGCACGAGCACGTCGTCGAGTGGTGTATCGACCAGGCCAGGGGCCGTGTGCCGGTTGTCGCGGGTGCAGGCTCGAATTCGACCGATGAAGCGATCGGCCTTGCCAGGCACGCTGAAGACGCCGGCGCCGATGCCGTGCTGGTGGTGACACCCTATTACAACAAGCCGACGCAAGAGGGGATGTATCAGCACTTCAAGGCGATCAACGACGCGATCGGCATTCCGATCATCATTTACAACATCCCGCCGCGCTCCGTGATCGACATGTCGGTCGAGACCATGAAGCGGCTGTTCGAGTTGAAGAACATCGCGGGCGTCAAGGACGCGACCGCGAACATGGCGCGGGTCACGCAGCAGCGCGCCGCGATGGGCGAGGACTTCAATCAGATGTCCGGCGAGGACATCACCGCGCTCGGCTTCATGGCGCATGGCGGACACGGCTGCATCTCGGTCACCTCGAACGTGGCGCCGCGCCTGTGCGCCGAGTTTCAGGCGGCGTGCGGGCGCGGCGATTATGTGGCTGCGCTCAAGCTGCAGGACAAGCTCGCGCCGCTGCACATCAACCTGTTCGTCGAGACTAATCCATCGCCGGCCAAGTATGCGCTTTCCGTGCTCGGCAAGTGCGCCGATACCGTGCGCCTGCCGATGGTGCCGCTCAGCGACAAGAGCAAGACCATCGTGCGCGAGGCGATGGTGCATGCCGGGCTCACCAACTGACGTCGCAAGAGCAGATCAAGATCATGAACGACCTCACCCGCATCCCCTGCGTGCTCATGCGCGGCGGCACCTCGCGCGGCCCGTTCTTTCTGGCCTCCGATCTGCCGGCCGACCCCGCCGCGCGCGACGAAGTGCTGATCGCCGCCATGGGGGCGGGCCACGAGCTGCAGGTCGACGGCATCGGCGGCGGCCATCCGCTCACCAGCAAGGTCGCGATCGTTGGACCTTCGAAGCGTCCGGGCGCGGACGTCGACTATCTGTTCGCGCAGGTCGACGTGAAGAGCCGCAGCGTCGACACCTCGCCGAACTGTGGCAACATGATTTCCGGCGTCGGGCCGTTCGCGATCGAATCCGCGATCGTGGCGGCGGCCGAGGGGCGCACCACGGTGCGCATCTTCAACGTCAATACCGGGAAGTTGGTCGAAGCCTCGGTCGCCACCCCGAATCGCGCCGTCACCTATGATGGCGACACCGCGATCGACGGCGTGCCCGGGCGCGCCGCAGCCGTCTACTTGACGTTCCTCGATGCGGTCGGGTCCAAGACCGGGCACCTGCTGCCGAGCGGCAATCCGGTCGATCGCATCGACGGGGTGGATGTGACGCTCGTCGATGCCGCGATGCCGCTGATGCTCGTGCGGGCAGCCGATCTCGGCAAGACCTGCCGCGAGACGCCGGCGGAACTCGAAGCCGACCGCGCCTTCATGACGCGCCTCGAGGCGCTACGCATCGAGGCCGGCCATCGCATGGGCATTCCGGACGCCGCTGACCGCGTGATCCCCAAGCCGTGCCTGGTCGCGCCACCCGCCGACGGTAACGCCGTGCTTGCGGTGCGATACTTCACGCCGCACCAGTGCCACAAGACGGTCGCGATCACCGGTTCGGTTGCGCTCGGCATGGCCTGCGTGACGCCGGGCACGCTCGCGGCGGAGATCGCGGGCCCGATCGAGTTGCCGGTGACGCTCGCCTTCGAGCACCCGGCCGGGCAGATCGAGGCGCGGCTGGAGCGGCGCGAAGGCCTGCCTTATCCGGTTGCCTCGCTCGTGCGTACGACGCGGCGACTGTTCGAGGGTGCGGTGCTGGTCAAGCATTCCGCGATGCGACTGACTCAGGCCGCCTGAAGCCCTTGCCCGCGTCGGGCGCAATCACATAAACAACGCATAACCGAACAGCTCCGGGCAGGCGCGTTCGGCGTTTCGCATATGGGATCGCTCGCAGATGACAAGACGTCTCGGTTTCATCGTTTTCGTGGCCTGCCTCTGCTTCAAGGCCGGCGTTTCGCTCGCCGCCACGGACGAGATACGTGGCAGCTGGTCGCTCGATACCACGAAGCCGAAACAGGCGATTCTAAGCTACACGGCGGAAGACAAGGGACCGCGCCTCCTGATCGTCGCATGCCTGCGCGACACTGAAGAATTCGGCATGTATTCGACCGGCATGATGGCCGGCGTTCAACCGCACGGGGGCATCCTCACGATGCAACTCGTCAGCGGCGGTATGAAATACACCGTGCGCGGCGAGCCCGGCATCGACAACGCCTCAAAGGAGCCCGCGTTCAGCTACGAAACTAACATCGATTCACGGGCACTCGGGCTCGTGCGTACGGAACTGATGCCGCTGCTCCAAAGCAAGGGGCCGCTGGTGGTGACGATCGGGAAGCAGGAGCGCAAGCTGCCGCTGGCGGGCATCGCGGAGCCGCTCAAGAAATTCTCCGCCATCTGCTTCGGCCATTAGGCGAGAGATGGCGTCAAAGAGCGAACGTCCACGCAAGGTCGTCGCCGATAATCGCAAGGCGCGCTTCAACTATGCGATCGGCGACACCTTCGAGGCCGGCATCGCGCTCACCGGCACCGAGGTGAAATCGCTGCGTCTCGGCAAAGCGACGATTGCCGAGTCCTACGCCGACTCGCGCGGACGCGAGATCTGGCTCGTCAACGCCAACATCCCCGAATACCTGCAGGCGAACCGCTTCAATCACGCGCCTAAGCGCCCGCGCAAGCTGCTGCTCCATCGACGGGAGATCGACAAGCTGATCGGCGCGGTCGAGCGCGAGGGCATGACGCTGGTGCCGCTCAAGCTCTATTTCAACGAGAAGGGCCGCGCCAAGATCGAGCTCGCGCTCGCCAAGGGCAAGAAGCTGCACGACAAGCGCGAGACCGAGAAGAAGCGCGATTGGGACCGTGAGCGCGGCCGCCTGCTGCGGGCGAAGGGCTGACGCCAAGTTCCGCACTCCTCCGGTCACTCCGCTCCCGCCTCACAGACTCGTGACCGTACGCGCCGCGCGGCCTGCAACCGCGCGCGATGCGCCCCGTACCTCGTCCCGTCAGCGCCGGGGGCGACAGCATCCCGGTCGTGTCACCCAACAGAGACGGGAGTTCTCCTCATGCACACGAAAACGCTTGCGCTCGCCGGCGCGCTCGTCGCCACGATGCTCGCCGCGAATGCCGCAACCGCGGCCTCGATCATCGGCCTCGTCGACGGCAAGACGCTGGTCTGGGTCGATCCGGCGACCAAGAAGGTGACCGGCAAGGCCGATATCAAAGGCGCTGCCAACATCGTCGGTATCGACGTGCGCGCCTCCGACGGCATGCTGTACGCGCTGAGCGCGGAGGGCGGCATCTATACGCTCGATCCGAAGACCGGCATTGCCACGATGAAGAGCAAGCTTTCCGAGACGCTCAAGGCGGGTGTGACGGTGACCGTCGACTTCAACCCGGTGGCCGATCGCATGCGCGTCATCACGTCGGACGGCACCAACTTGCGCGTCAACGTCGACGACGGCAAGGCGACCGTCGACGGCGCGCTGAAGTTCAAGGACGGCGACCTGCAGGCCGGCAAGACGCCGAAGGTGATCGCAGGCGCTTACACCAACTCGTCCAACCCGAAGCCGACCGCGACCGCGCTCTACGACATCGACGAGGCCGGCCATTTGCTGAGCCAGGCGCCGCCAAATGACGGTGTGCTCAACACGATCGGCATGCTTGGCATCAAGATCGACGGCCCGGCGGCGTTCAACATCGTGGCGCAGGGTGAGGACAACGCGGCCTGGCTGGTCACCGGTGGGATGCTCTATTCGGTCGATCTCAAGACCGGCAAGGCGACCGCGGCCGGCAAGATCGAGGGCCTCCCGGGCAAGCTCACCGACATCGCCTGGATCGATTGATCCGCCGAGCAGGCCGTCCGCTGGTGTCCCCCCGCGTGTTGGCCGGCCTGTGAACGGATCCGGCGGCCCGCTGCCGACAAGGCGGCGGGCCGTCATTTCATCAGGCCTTGTGGAAATTCGCCGCCGCCTTGTCCCAGTTCACGGTGTTCCACCAGGCCTTGAGATAATCGGGCCGGCGGTTCTGGTACTTCAGGTAATAGGCGTGCTCCCACACATCGACGCCGAGGATCGCACGCGCGCCGAGCGCGATCGGGGTGTCCTGGTTGGCGGTCGAGAGGATGTCGAGCTTCTTGTCTTTGTCGACGACGAGCCACGCCCAGCCCGAGCCGAAGCGGCCGACGCCGGTTGCGTTGACCTTGTCCTTAAGGCCGGCAACGTCGCCGAAGGCGGCATCGATCGCGGACTTCAGGTCGCCCGCGGGCTCCCTGGCGCCGCCCGGCGTCATCAGCTCCCAGAAGAAGCTGTGATTCCAATGGCCGCCGAGATTGTTCTGCACCGGCGCGCGGACCGGAACCGGGACGACGCTGAGGTCGGCCAGGATCTTCTCGATCGGCGTGGTGGCGAGCTCCGGCCACTTGGCGACGAGGTCATTGCAGTTGTTCACGTAAGCCGCGTGATGCCGGTCATGATGGATCGTCATCGTCTGCGCGTCGATGTGCGGCTCAAGCGCATCGAACGCGTAGCCGAGCGGGGGCAGCTTGAACGGACCTGGCGCGGTTTGCGCCCGCGTCATCGTCGACCATCCGCCGGCCGCCAGCACGGCGGAGCCCGCGATCAGCTTCAGACTTTGTCTTCGGTTCATGATGTTCACCCTTGTGGCTCGTTGCGAGCGCGGCTGTAATCGATAGCGGCCGCAAACGTGATGGGCCGGTCTAATCCGCTCGCAGATCAATAACCCCGATGATCGCACGGTTGCACGCGCCAACGTCTGGAATGTGGAAGACAAAGGTATGGCTGTAAGGACAAAGCTCGATCACTGCGTGATTCACATTTCCGACTGGGCGCGGTCGAATCCGTTCTACGCAAATGTGCTCGGCGCGGACGTGGTCGCGCGCGGCAAAGGCTTTGCCTACCGCTTCGGCGACACGCAGCTCAACCTGCATGGGCCGGGCGTCGACCCGCATCCGGTCGCGCGCTTGCCGGTGCAGCCCGGCAACAGCGATCTGTGTTTCGAATGGCCGGGGCCGATCGCTGAGGCGCTCGCGCATCTGCGGCATTGCGCCGTGCCGATCGAGCTTGGCCCGGTCGCCCGCGCCGGCGCCAAGGGGATGGGGATGAGCGTGTATTTCCGCGACCCGGACGGCTCGCTGCTCGAGTTCATCTCGTATCGTGACGACGCCGGATAAGCTATTGAACTCGTGGGATTCAGGAGAGCTTGGAGATGACACAGATTCTGCATGATCCAACGGTGCTGCCGGCTGACTTGCCAATCCCGCAAGACGACGGCGCGGCGCAGCATCTCACCGGTGCAAAGCTTCCCGACATCGCGCTTGCGGCGACCGACGGCGCCCGCGTGAGCCTCGCCAAGCTCAAAGGCCGGACCGTCGTCTACGTCTATCCGCGCACCGGCCGGCCCGGGCAGCCGCTGCCGGAGGGTTGGGACGGAATTCCGGGAGCGCGGGGCTGCACGCCGCAATCCTGCGCGTTCCGCGACCATTTCGCCGAGATCAAGCGGCTCGGCGTCGCGCAACTCTTTGGTCTGTCAACGCAAACGACCGAGTACCAGCGCGAGGCGGTGGAGCGGCTGCATCTGCCGTTCGCGATCCTGTCGGACGCGGATCTGAAGCTCACACAGGCACTGAGACTGCCGACCTTCACGGTCGCCGGGATGGAGCTGATCAAGCGCATGGCCTGGATCGTGGATGACGGCGTGATCACACACGTGTTCTATCCGGTCTTCCCGCCGGACCGGAACGCCGCCGATGTGGTCGCGTGGCTCGCCGCGAACCGTTGAGAAATTGGCGGAGCTCAAACCAGAAATCGAGGAACAAAGGGGCGAACGATGGTGAAATTGCAGGTGTTCTACGGACATCCCACAGACCCGGCGGCGTTCGAGGCTTATTACCGGGACCCGCACACGCCGATCGCCCTCAAGGTCAAGGGGCTGCGCCGCTTCGAGATCAACAAGGTGATCGGCGCGCCGGGCGGCGGCCAGCCGGCCTATTACCGCACCGCCGACCTTTACTTCGACGACATGGACGCGCTCACCAAGGCGCTCTCGTCGCCCGAAGGGCAAGCGGCCGCGGCTGACATCGCCAATTTCGCGACCGGCGGCGTGACCCTGGTGGTCGCCGACGTTCAGGACCTCTTGTCCAAATAGGCGCGCACGTCCGCGAATACCGAGCGGAACATGTCCGGCGTCAGCACGCCGGTATTCGTGTTGTAGCGCGAGCAGTGGTAGCTATCGAACAGCGCCAGCGGCGCGAGCG
>CAYZMR010000183.1:0-7431 GCA_964479515.1 uncultured Hyphomicrobiales bacterium
GGTTGAGGATGCCGAGCATCGCAAGGTTGAGCATCGAGCGCGTCTTGCGGGAGAGCCCCTCACGCCCCCAGACGGCGCCCCAGGCGTATTCGGTGACGTAGTCCTGCGCCGGGCGACCGAAATCGTCCGCGTTGGCGGCGAACGACCTGTCGACATGAGCCTTGCCCATGACGGCGGTCCTGATTTCGAGGCCCTTGTCGTACGTTTTCTGGTCCACGGCGTGGCTCCTTGTTGAAGGATTGATGAGTCCGTGCGGCGAACTCGCTGTGCTTCCCGCCTCCTGCGGGGGGCAGACCGAGCTACTCCGCGGCCGCGCGCGCCGGGCTCGCGGCATCGGCGAAATAATCCATCGCAGCCTGCACGCCGCCCTTGCGGTGCGGCACGTCGGCGAGCGCAAGGCCCATCTCGACGCCCGCGAGCGCGCCGATGATGGTGAGGTCATTGGTGTCGCCGAGATGGCCGATGCGGAACACTTTCCCGGCGACCTTCGACAGCCCGGTGCCGAGCGACACGTCGAAATGCTCCAGCGCGGTCTTGCGGAACGCGTCGGCGTCGTGCCCCGCCGGCATCATCAGCGCGGTGAGCGAGGAGGAATAATGGCGCGGCTCTTTGCAGAGGATCTCCAGGCCCCAGGCGCGCGCCGCGCGCCGCGTCGCCTCGGCGTGGCGGTCATGGCGCGCGAACACGTTGTCGAGGCCTTCCTCGTGCAGCATGTCGATTGCTTCGCCGAGCGCGTAGAGCAGGTTGGTCGCCGGCGTGTAAGGGAAGAAGCCGCTCTTGTTGGCGGCGATCATCTCGTCCCAGCCCCAATAGGACTTCGGCATCTTCGATTGCTTGGCGGCGGCGAGCGCCTTGTCGCCGAGCGCGTTGAACGACAGCCCCGGCGGCAGCATCAGGCCCTTCTGCGAGCCGCCGACCGTGACATCCACGCCCCACTCGTCGTGACGATAGTCGATTGAACCGAGCGAGGAGATCGTATCGACCATCAACAGCGCCGGGTGGCCGGCCGCGTCGATCGCGCGGCGCACCTCATTGATGAGCGTGATGCAGCCGGTCGAGGTCTCGTTGTGCACGACGCAGACGGCCTTGATCTCGTGCGCCTTGTCCTCGCGCAGCCGTGCCTCGATCTTCGTCGGGTCCGCGCCGCTACGCCAATCCGACGCGATGAACTCCGGATCGAGGCCGATCTTCACCGCCATCGTCTTCCACAGGCTGGCGAAGTGCCCGGTCTCGTACATCAGCACATGATCGCCGGGCGACATCGTGTTGATGAGCGCCGCCTCCCAGGCGCCCGTGCCGGAGGCCGGATAGATGATCACCGGCCCCGCGCATTTGAAGATCGTCTTGATGCCGTCGAGCACGCGCCGGCCGAGCTTGCCGAACTCCGGCCCGCGGTGGTCGATCACCGGCATGTCCATCGCGCGCAGGATGCGATCCGGCACCGGCGTCGGGCCGGGAATGTTGAGGAAATGACGGCCGGCGGTACGGGAGGAGTTCTGGGACATTGGGTTTCCTCGCGCGACGTTTGACTTATCGGTTGGCGCGCGTGATTTTGCCCGAACGCCCGCCGCCATCAAGTCCGGATGCGGGAGTCAGTCAAGCAAATCCGGCAGTTAAGTCGGTCGAGGAGTTGGAATCACGAATGGCTGCGCAACTGGTGCCGGGGCTCGAACGCAAGCTGAAGGCCGCCATCACGGGCGAGGTCCTGTTCGACCGCTTCAGCCGCGGCCGCTACGCGACCGACGCGTCCCATTACCAGATGATGCCGCTCGGCGTGGTCGTGCCGCGCACGGTCGCCGAGGCCGAGCGCGCGCTCGCGCTCGCGCGCGAGGAGGGCGTGAGTGTGTTGCCGCGCGGCGGCGGCACCTCGCAGGCCGGCCAGACGGTCAATCAGTCGCTGGTCATCGACTGCTCGAAGCACCTCGACCAGATCTACGAGCTCGACGTCGGCGAGCGGCGCTGCGTGGTCGAGCCCGGCATCGTGCTCGACGATTTGAACCGCAAGCTCAAGCCCTACGGGCTGTGGTTCCCGGTCGACGTCTCGACCGCCTCGCGCGCGACCATCGGCGGCATGGCGGCGAACAATTCCTGCGGCGGTCGCTCGCTGCGCTACGGCACGATGCGCGACAATGTGATCTCGATCGAGGCCGTGCTCGCCGACGGCACCAAGGGGCGCTTCGGCCCCGTCGCCGCCGGCCTGTCGAACCTGCCGGCGGCTTCGCCGCTGCGGCCGCTCGCGCGCGGCCTGCTCGACATCGGCCTGCGCGAGGCCGACGAGATCGAGGCGCGATTTCCAAAGATGCAGCGCCGCGTCGGCGGCTATAATCTCGACGCCTTCGCGCCGAACGCGCCGCAGCACAATCTCGCGCACATCCTGGTCGGCTCGGAAGGCACGCTCGGCTTCTCGACGCGCATCGAATTGAAGCTGTCTCCGGTGCTCGGCCGCCGCGCGGTCGGCGCCTGCCATTTCGGTTCGTTCTACGAGGCGATGAACGCCGCGCAGCATCTGGTCACGCTCAAGCCGATCGCGGTCGAACTGGTCGACCGCACGATGCTGGAGCTTGCCTCCGCGATCGCGATGTTCCGCCCGACCTTGAAGGCCTTCGTGCACGGCGAGCCAGAGGCGATCCTGCTGGTCGAGTTCGACGAGGGCGAAGCCGAGAACCGGCGGAGGCTCAATGATCTCGCCGCGATGATGGGCGATCTCGGCTTTGGCTTCGATCAAGCCGGCGCGAAGTGGGGCGGAGTCGTTGAGGTGCTTGATCCGGCGCTGCAAACCGCGATCGCCGACCTGCGCACGTCCGGCCTCAACATCATGATGTCGATGAAGGAGCAGGGTAAGCCGGTCTCCTTCGTCGAGGATTGCGCGGTGCCGCTTGCCGATCTCGCCGAATACACGGCGCGGCTGACGCAAGTGTTCGAGAGGCACGGCACGCGCGGCACCTGGTACGCGCACGCCTCCGTCGGCTGCCTGCATGTGCGCCCGGTCTTGAACCTGCGCCAGGAGAAGGACGTGAAGGCGATGCGCGCCATCGCCGAGGAAGCCTTCGCGATGGTGCGCGACTACAAGGGCTCGCATTCTGGCGAGCACGGCGACGGCATTGTGCGCTCCGAGTTCAACAGCTTCATGTTCGGCGAGCGGCTCGTGAAGGCGTTCGAGGAGGTGAAGGACCGCTTCGACCCCAAGGGTACGTTCAATCCGGGCAAGATCGTGCGCGCGCCGAAGTTCGACGACCGCGCCAACTTCCGTTATGGGCCCGAGTACCGCGCCGAGGAATTTTCAACCGAGCTCGACTGGTCCGCCTATACGGGCGCGAGCGGCGGGTTCCAGGGCGCGGTCGAGATGTGCAACAACAACGGCGCCTGCCGCAAAGCGACGGCCGGCGTGATGTGCCCGTCCTACCGCGTGACGCGCGATGAGCGCGACGTGACGCGCGGGCGCGCCAACACGCTCCGACTCGCGATCACCGGACAGCTCGGCCTCGATGCCTTCACGTCGGACGAGATGGCCGAGACGATGAAGCTCTGCGTCTCCTGCAAGGGCTGCCGCCACGAATGTCCGACCGGCGTCGACATGGCGCGCATGAAGATCGAGGTGCAGGCCGCGCGCGCGAAGAGATTCGGGCTGTCGTTACGCGACCGCCTGGTCGGCTGGCTGCCGCGGTATGCGCCCTATGCGGCGATGGTTCCTTGGCTGTCCAACGCGCGCGAGCGGTATCCGAAGCTCAAGGCGCTGTCCGAGCGCCATGCGGGCTTGAGCGCGCGCCGCACGCTGCCGAAATGGCGCAAGGATGTGTTTCAAGATGCGCCCTCTCCCGCCTCGCTTCGCTCGGCACCCTCTCCCGCAAGCGGGAGAGGGGAAGAAAGAGAAGTCGTTCTCCTCGCCGACACCTTCAACCGCTATTTCGAGCGCGAGAACCTTGATGCCGCCGTGACCGTGCTACAGGCCGCCGGCTACACGGTGCACATCGCAAAGCCCGCCGACGGATCGAAGCGTCCGCTCTGCTGCGGCCGCACGTTCCTGTCCGTCGGCCGGGTCGACGAGGCGCGGCGTGAAGCCGAGCGCGTGGTCGACGCCGTCGCGCCGTTCGTCGCGCGCGGCGTGCCGGTGGTCGGGCTCGAACCAAGCTGCATTCTCGGCTTCCGCGACGAAGTCCCGGCGATGCTCAAGACCGGCGCCGCGCAGGAACTCGCCCTGCATGCGCTGATGTTCGAGGAATTTCTCGTGCGCGAGGCCGCCGCCGGCCGCCTCAACCTCAAGCTCGCGCCGATCGCCCAGCGCGCGCTCGTGCACGGCCATTGCCACCAGAAAGCCTTCGGCATGTTCGGCGCGGTCGCGCGCGTCCTCAAGCTCGTGCCCGGCCTTGACGTCGAGACCGTGGAGTCGAGCTGTTGCGGCATGGCGGGCGCGTTCGGCTATGGCGCCGACACGATCGACGTGTCGATGGCGATGGGCGAGCTCTCGCTCTTGCCCGCCGTGCGCAAAGCTGATCCTGACACGATCATCGTCGCCGACGGCACATCATGCCGTCATCAGATTCATGACGGCGCGCAGCGCGACGCGCTGCATGTGGCGCGTGTGTTGGCGATGGCGGTGGAGAAGGCGCGGGCGCCACAGTAGCCGTCACCCTGAGGCGCGCGCGAAGCGCGCCTCGAAGGGCGACGGCGTGCGTGGCCATCCTTCGAGGCCCGGCTTCGCCGGGCACCTCAGGATGACGGCGCGGTTTACTTCACAAACGTCTTGCCGGTGATCCGCTCCAGGTTCCGGTAATAAACCTGATCGCGCTGCTCCTTGGTGAGATCGAGTGCGTCGATGATGCGCAGCGTCTCGCGGATGTACATCGTGCCCTTCTCGGGATCGAACGGGCAGTCGGACGCGAACACGATCTTCTCCAGCGGATAGAACTTCATGCCGAGCTCGGTCGCGCCGTCGGAGGTGAACACCGCGGTGTCGGCATAGAAGTCCTGCTTGAAGTAGTCGAGCGGGCGCTTCTTCATGTTCTTGCGCAGCGTGACGTAGTCCTCGTCCGAGGTGCGCGCGCCGAGCTGGTCCCAGCCGGGTCCGATGCGGCCTTCCAGCATCGGCACGATGCCACCGAAATGGTGCACGATGAGCTTCAGGTCCGGGAACTTGTCGATGGTCTTGGAGAACACCATGCGCGCCATGAACGCCGCGGTGTCGTAGGACCAGCCGAAGGTCCACCAGATCTCGTAGAGGGACTTCTTCTCGTCGGCGTAATCCGGCGTCGCGGCGGTGCGGGTCGGATGCACCCAGACCGGCAGCTTGAGCGCGTTCATCTTGGCGAAGAACGGCTCGAACTCCGGCCGGTCGAGCGGCTTGCCGTTGACGTTGGTGACGATCTGCACGCCGCAGGCGCCGAGCTCCTTGATGGCACGCTCGCTCTCTCGCGCGCCCGCATCCGGCGCGGTCAGCGGCACCTCGGCGACGAAGCCCGCAAACTGATCGGGATATTTGTCGCACAGCTCCTTGAGGCCGTCGTTCGCGATGCGCGCGACCTCTTCCGCCTTGTCAGGGGACGTGTAGGTGCCGATCGGAGGAAGGGCGACGCAGATGATCTGCCGATAGTCAGGAAACGAGTCGATGACCTTGCGGCGCACGTCGACGTCGTGGATCGCCGGCACTTCGCGCACCCGCTTGCCGATGTTCGGCACGTTGGCGGCAACGAGCTGTTCGAAGTATTTGGCCGGGAAGAAGTGCGTGTACGCGTCGATGCGCATGGGACTTGGTGCTCCGCTTTGCGTTGGTTCAGTTGGGAATGAGAACGTTGACGAGCGCCTGGCGGCCGCCGCGCACGGCATCGCGAGCGCGGGCGAGCGCGGGCTTGAGCTGTCCGAGCGTCTCGACGCGCTCGCCATGGCCGCCCTGGACCCGCACCAGTTCCTCGAAGGGTGGGCTCGGATCGAGGTCGGCGAGGAAGCGCCCGTCGTCCTCGCCCGCGGCGCCATCCTTGAACATCGAGAGCGTCGCGCGCCGCACCGCGCCGTAGCGGCTGTTGTTGAACACGACCACGAGCACAGGCAGGTCGAATTTCGCCGCGACCCAGTGGGCGACGGTCGGGTTGGCGAACATGTAGGCGCCGTCGCCGATGGTTGCGACGATAAACTTCTCCGGCGCCGCGAGCTTGGCGCCGAGCGCCGCGCCAAGACCCCAGCCGAGACCGCCGGCGGCGGAGAGCCCGTAGAAGGTGTCGGGCTTCTCGCGCGGGCAGTGGTCGAGGCTCAGCGGATATTCGTTGAAGATGATCGCGTCATCGCCGACCGCCTCGCCGATCGCGCGGCTGAAGGTCGCGGCATTGAGTTGATTGCCGCTCGCCTCGCGCTCGGCCTTGGCGCGGCGGGCGTCGTGGCGCTCGACGAGCTTGGCGCGGCGCGCGTCGATCCTTGCCGCATCCAGGCCGGCGCATGTGAGCGCCGCATCGAGTGACGCGAGCGCGGTCGAGGGCTGCGCCGCGATCGACAGATCGCTCGGGAACGAGCGCATCGGATAGCGCGCAAACGTCGGGTCTTCACCGATATGCACGACGCGGCAGCCGGCGGCCGGCTCCTGCATGTTGGGATACCACGGCGCATCGCTCTCGATCACGAGGATCAGGTCGGCGTCGGCGACGAGCGGGCCGGAGTCGTAGCCAGCATTCATTGCATGCGATGACGGCAGCGCGACCGAGCGCGCGTTGTGGGCGACGACCGGGATCGCGGCGCGCTCGGCGAGCTTCGCCAACGCCGCGACCGCGGCGGTATCGTTGCCGGGCCCCGCCGTGATGATCAGCGGCCGCTCGGCCGCAGCGATCCACGCCGCGAGCTGCGCAATCGCGGTCGGATCGGGATGCGGCGGTGCCGGAACCGGGCGCGGCGCGATCGTGGGCGCTTCGTTGAGCGATGCCGACAAGGGCTCGCGCGGCAGCACCAGGTAGACCGGGCCGCGCGGCACCGTCATGGCGATCTCGTGCGCGCGCGCCACCACGTCGGCGACCTGCGCGGCGTTGCGCAGCTCGTAGTCCCATTTCACGATCTCGCGCACCATCGCGGCCTGGTCGAACATCTCCTGGCCCCAATGGATCTGCCGCGAGCGCGAACCAAACGAGCCCTTCTCGGTGATCGGCGTGCGCCCGGCCGCCAGGATCAGCGGCACGCGGTCGCGCGAAAGATTGATCAGGTTGTTGATCGCGTTCGCGGTGCCGACGTTGACGTGCACCATCACGGCCTGCGGCCGCCCGGTCATCGCATAGGCGCCGTGCGCCATCGCGACCGCGAGATTCTCGTGCGGCACCAGGATGGGGCGCGGCAGCTTCGCGTTGCGCTGCCGGCCGCGCCCGAAGGCTTCCACGATCGGCGGAAAGTCGGTTCCGGGATTGGCAAAGAAGTAATCGACGCCGTGCTCGGCGAGGGCCTGAAGGAACACCTCGCCCGCGA
>CAYZMR010000184.1:0-7334 GCA_964479515.1 uncultured Hyphomicrobiales bacterium
TGTCGGCGACGATCATCATGGCTTCGAGCCGGCGCAGGTAGCGGTCGGTGCGCCAGTCCTTGGCGAGCTCGACCGCGGCGCGCATGAGCTGGCCCGGATACTGCTCCAGCTTGCTCTCGAGCCGCTCGAACAGCGTGAACGCGTCGGCTGTCGCGCCCGCGAATCCGCCGATCACGTCGCCCTTCGCCAGGCGGCGGACCTTCTTGGCGTTGGCCTTGACGATGGTCTGGCCGATCGAGACCTGGCCGTCGCCTCCGATCGCCACCACGCCGCCCTTGCGGACGGTCAGGATGGTTGTGCCGTGCCAGAGATCGGAAGGTTGGGGTTGCATGGAAGCGTGATGTAGGCACTTCGCCTCTGCGGCGCAATTGTCGCCCACTTGACCGCGGGCGGAGGCATTGCCACCCTCGGGAATCTGGTATGACAAGATTTAAATCCGGACCATCGCGAGGTGGCCGACAGGGGGGAGCCCACCATGTTTTCGACCATCAGCCGTCGGTCCTTGCTACGTGGCGCAAGCGCGATTCCGCTCGGCGCGGTCCTGGCGCCCGCCATTATCGGCAAGGCGAGCGCCGCCCCGATGAAGATGCGGCTCTCGTCCTCGCAGGCGAACGATCCGAAGTTCGCCAACGGCCGCGTCTATTACGACAACCTCATCAAGCAGATCAAAGCCGCGAACCTGTCCGAACAGATCGACGTGCAATTCTTCCCCGACAACCAGCTCGGCCAGGAGATCGACGTCATCAATTCGGTCAAGCTCGGCGTCATCGACATGATGGTGTCGGGCTCGTCGATCTCGGCGAATCTCGTGCCGCTCGTCGGCACGTTCGATCTCGGCTACCTGTTCGACAGTTTCCCGCAGCAGACCAAGGCCTTCGATGCCGGCGCCGCCAAGCCGATCGAGGACGCGCTGCTCAAGGGCTCCAACATCCGCGTCATCTCCTGGGCGTATAATTTCGGCTCGCGCTCGGTGCTGTCGAAGAAATCCGCGCGCACGCCGGAGGAGCTGACCGGCCTGAAAATCCGCACCCTGCCGAATCCGGTCATCACCGAATGCCTGCGGCTGATGGGCGCGGCCGCGACCCCGCTCGCCTTCGGCGAAATCTACACCGCGCTGCAGGCCGGCGTGCTCGACGGGCTGGAGCACGACCCGCCGACCATCGTCGCGAGCAAGTTCTACGAGACCGCGAAGTTCTACACCCTGACCGAGCACAACTTCTCGCCGCTCGCGACCTATTTCAGCGAGACGACCTTCCAGAAGATGGAGCCGAAGCTGCGCGACGCCTTCCTCGAAACCGCCCGGAAGGCCGGTGCCGACACCCGCACGCATGGCCTCACGGTCGAGAAGGAAGCCCTTGTCCTGCTGAAGGAGAAGGGCGTCACCGTGCAGGATTGCGACAAGGACGCCTTCCGCAAGCGTGTGCAGGCCCAGTACGAGCCGTTCATCAAGAACCGGCCAGGGTCGGCGGCGATCATCGATGCGATCCGGAGCACGAAAGTCTAAGCTCCGGAATGTCTCACGCAATTGCCGAACAGCGCGGCGCGGGCCGGTTCATCACCGGCCCGTTGCTGCATCTGACCGACGCCGTGGCGGCCCTGCTGCTGGCGGCGGATCTGCTCGTCGTCATCGGCTCGGTGCTGCTGCGTTCGCTGTTCAACGCACCGGTCGAATGGTCGGACGACGTCGCGCGCGGCCTGATGGTCGGATCGAGCTTCTTCGGTGCCGCGAGCGCGCTCGCGCGCGGCGAGAATGCGGGTGTCGCGTTCTTCGTCGACCGCGTGCCGTCGCACGCGCGCCGCATCATCGATGCGGTCGCCGCGCTGCTCGTCCTCATCATCGCGAGCTACGTGGCGTTCCACGCGGTTGAGCTCGGCATGATCACCACCGGGCAGACCACCGGCTCGGGCCTGCCGCTGGAACTGACCTTCTATCCGATGGGAGCGGGCGCGACCTGCATGGCGATATTCGCGTTCGATCAGTTTGTGCGCCGCGGCCCGCGCGATGTTCTGCTCGCGCTCGTCATCGTCGGCGCCCTGCTCGGCGTGTGGTTCTCCTGGAACGCGCTCTCGCCCGATACCGTGCCGGCAGCGGGACCGCTGATGCTGCTCGGCTTCATCGTCAGCCTCTCCGGCGGGATGGCGATCGGCTTTGCGCTCGCGCTCGCGGCGCTGATCTACATCTGGGCCGAGGGCGCGCTGCCGGGCGTGATCTTCGCCCAGCAGATGGCGCGCGGCATCGACAACTTCGTGCTGCTGGCGATCCCGTTCTTCATCCTGGTCGGTTACCTGATGGAGGCGAATGGAATGTCGGTGCGGCTGATCGCGCTGTTGGAGCGCCTGGTCGGGCGCATGCGCGGCGGCCTCAATGTCGTGATGGTGCTCTCGATGGTGATCTTCTCCGGCATCTCGGGCTCGAAGATGGCCGACGTCGCCGCGGTCGGCTCGGTGCTGGTGCCGGCGGCGCGCCGCTCGCGGCAGAATCCCGGCAACGCGGTCGCGCTGCTTGCCGCCTCCGCCGTGATGGCGGAGGCGATCCCGCCCTGCATCAATCTCATCATCCTGGGCTTCGTCGCGAACCTCTCGATCGGCGGGCTGTTCATGGCGGGGCTCGTGCCGGCGGCCCTGATGGCGCTCGCGCTGATCGCGGTTGCGATCATCTTCGGCACGCGCACGGCGATCGCCGACGCCACGACCGCGTCGATCCCGGTGTCGCGGCTGTGGAGCGGGGCGGCCGCGACGCTCGGCCTGATCCTGTTGATCTTCGGCGGCTTCAAGTCGGGTTTTGCGACCGCAACCGAAATCTCCGCCTTCGCGGCGCTTTATGCCCTGGTGGTCGGCGGCCTGGTGTTCCGCGAGCTCGGCGCGCGCGCCACGTGGCACAGCTTCACCCAAGCGGCGATCCGCTCCGGGCTGATCATGTTCATCGTGGCGGCCGCGCAGTCGCTCGCCTTCGTGCTGACCTTGCAGCAGGTCCCGCACGCGCTCGGCGAGGCGCTCGTGACGCTATCGCAGTCGCATGGAACGTGGCTGTTCATGATCCTGTCGATCGCCATCCTGATCTTCATGGGATCGGTGCTGGAGGGCGCGGCGGCGCTGATCATCTTCGGCCCGCTGCTGATCCCGGTCGCCGCCAAGCTCGGCATCGCGCCTCTGCATTTCGGCGTGGTGCTGGTGGTGGCGATGGGGATCGGGCTGTTTGCCCCGCCGCTCGGTCTTGGGCTCTACGGCGCATGTCTGGTCGGCAAAGTGCCGATCGAGGACACCGTGAAGCCGATCATGGGCTACCTCGGCCTGCTGCTCGCCTGCCTGCTGGTCATCGCCTTCGTGCCGGCGCTGACGCTCTGGCTGCCGCACGCGCTCGGATATTAGAGCATGATCCCGAAAAGTGGGAACCGGTTTTCGGATAAGATCATGCTCAAACAAAGAGTCATTTGATCCAGCCGCGTCGCTTGAGTTCGGCGGCGACCACTTGCGCCAGCATGCCGCCGCCGGCGACGCCGAAGTGTCCGGAGCACGCGGCCGGGAACGCATACATCTCGCATGGGCTGCGCGTTCCGAGTGCCGCAAGCAGCGCGGGACCTGTGTCGAACACGTCGATCTTGCTCGCCGACAGCGTCTCAACCAGCGACGCATATTCGAACGCGCCGAATGTTTCGCGCGCCCGGAAGCTGCTCGCGCCCGGGAGCATCACGATGAGAGGCTTGCGGCCGCGAAGCCGTGCTTCGCGCGCGAAGGCTTGCGCGATTGCGACAGTCAGCCGGAACGCGCCCGAGGGATGGTCCGCCTCGTAGAATTCGGCCCAGGACGGCCGACCGGTGAGCCGCGTCCACACGCGCGGCATCATGGCGATGCGCGCAAGGCTCAGCGTATAGGGAAAGCGCGCCGTCACCGGGCCATCGCGCGTGTCGGGCAGGAAGTATTCGCGCGGCACGATCCGCGCCGGCTCGCGGTTGAGCGCGATGAAGCCTGAAAGGTCGATGCGCGGCCGCTCGATCCAGGTCAGCGCGCCCGATCCGTCGAGCACGAACCGGCCCTTGAGCCAGTGCGGATCGATCGCGAAGCCGAAAAACGGCCGGTACTGGTTCACGTTGCGGATGATGTTCTCGGGGAAAATGCCGAGCATCGCGACCGGCGCCTCGTCGCTTGTCAGCCGGCGGAAGCGCACCAAGGCCTGGTCGGTGCCGTAGCCCGATACGCCGTAATTCGCGACGCGGCATCCGACGAGCCGCGAGAGCTGCTCGATCCAGCCGTCGTTCAGGCCGACATCGTCGCCCCAGACGAACGAATCCCCATAGGCCGAGGCGCAGGCATGACCGGGCTCGGGAAAGTCGGGGTTCAGCTTGGCGCCGGAGCGGTCGCGTGGCGGCGCGGTCGCCTCGCGCGGGGACGGCCAGCCGACCTCGTCATCCCATTCGCCGGCGCTCTTTGCCCAGATCGTGGGCAGTTGGGCGACGTCGGGGCCCCACACCAGGAAGCGCGAGGTCGAGTTCTTGATCGCCCAGACGGTCAGCGCCGAGCAGCCTTCGATGAACGCCGCGAGCAGCACGAGCAGAAGGAGCCACATCGCAAGGCGTCTGGAGGCCTGCCCGGTCATTGCGCGCCGCTCTGCTGGTTGTCCGTGCCGGAAAGGGGCTCGTATAGCAGCGCCGGCCCGGCGCCGCACGGCCAAGCCGAACAGTGGCGCCGCCGCGTCGCCCCTGATAAAAGGCGCGCGCACTGATTGAGGATGTCATGCGCAAGGCGGCGGTGAAGCGGAAGACCAAGGAGACCGACGTCGCGGTCGAGGTGAACCTCGACGGCACCGGCGCGTCCGCGATCGCGACAGGCATCGGCTTCTTCGACCACATGCTCGACCTGCTCGCACGGCATTCGCGCATCGACATCACGGTGAAGGCCAAGGGCGACCTGCATATCGACCATCACCACACGACCGAGGACGTCGGGATCGCGCTCGGCCAGGCCGTCAAGCAGGCGCTCGGCGACATGAAAGGCATCACCCGTTATGCGGACGTGCATGTGCCGATGGACGAGGCGCTCACCCGCGTCGCGCTCGACATTTCGGGGCGGCCGTTCCTGGTGTTCCGGGCCGAGTTCGGCCGCGACAAGGTCGGCACGTTCGACACCGAGCTGGTGCAGGAGTGGTTCCAGGCCTTTGCCATGAATGCCGGCATCACGCTGCATGTCGAGACATTGTACGGCACGAACGACCACCATATCTCGGAGTCGTGCTTCAAGGGCCTCGCGCGCGCGTTGCGCGCCGCCGTCGCGATCGATCCGCGCGCGGCCGGCGAAGTCCCGTCGACGAAAGGGACCTTGGGCGGCTAGGTGCCGTAGCCCGCATGAGCGAAGCGACATGCGGGACTAGTCCGCAGTGAAGGCTGCCCGGGATATCGCTTCGCTCATCCGGGCTACAGCTGAGAGCAGACCATGCCTGTCTATACGGTCCACGAGCCTCCGCGGCGCAACGACGACACGCTGGCGCATACGTCGCGCTTCGTGTTCGTGCGTGACGGCTTTCATTTTTGGGCGTTCCTGCTGACGCCGTTCTGGCTGCTGCGGTATCGTCTGTGGCTGGAATTCATCGTCTACGCGCTGCTGATCGGCGGCATGGCGTTCGCGCTGCGGCGTCTGGGGATCGAGAGCACCGGGATCTGGGTTGTGCTGCTGCTGTCGCTGCTGATCGGCATGGAGGCCTCTAGCTTGCGGCGCTGGAAGCTCTCGCGGCGCCGCTACCGCAATCTCGGCGTCGTGGTCGGCGAGGACCTCGAGGACGCCGAGCGGCGCTTCTTCGATGGCTGGGTGGAAACCGAGACACCCGCTGTCGCGCCGCCACCGCAATCGCCCTTTGCCCGTCCGCCGTCCGAGCCATCCTCCGAGATCGTCGGCCTGTTTCCGCAGCCGGAGGCGCGGTCGTGACCGTCGCGATCGTCGATTACGGGTCGGGCAATCTGCACTCGGCCGCGAAGGCGTTCGAGCGTGCCGCGCGCGAGTCCGGCCACGACCAGCCGATCCTGGTGACCAGCGACCCCGACAGGGTCCGTGCGGCCGACCGCGTGGTGCTGCCGGGCGTCGGCGCGTTCGCGGACTGCCGCCGCGGGCTCGACGCCGTGCCCGGCATGGTCGAGGCGCTGAACGAGACCGTGCGGGGCAGGGGCCGGCCGTTCCTCGGCATCTGCGTCGGCATGCAGCTCATGGCCGAGCGCGGGCGCGAATATGTCGTGACCGAAGGGCTTGGCTGGATTCCCGGCGAGGTCGATCGCATCGCGCCCAGCGATGCGAGCCTGAAAATCCCGCACATGGGTTGGAATACGCTGAACGAACGCCGGCCTCATGCGCTGTTCGACGGCATCCCGCTTGGAGCCGACGGGCTGCACGGCTATTTCGTGCACTCGTATCACCTCAACGTCGCGCACAAGACCGATCTGGTGGCCGAAGCCGACTACGGCGGTCCGGTCACCGCCATGGTGGCGCGCGAGAATTGCGCCGGCACGCAATTTCACCCGGAGAAGAGCCAGCGGCTCGGGCTCGCCTTGATCGCGAACTTTTTGAAATGGACGCCGTGAAGAAGGTGCCCGTCATTCCGGGGCGCGACGAAGTCGCGAACCCGGAATCCATGACCACAAGTCGGGGTTATGGATTCCGGATAGCCTCGCTGCGCTCGGCTTCCGGAATGACGGGTTCCCCGCCGTGATCCTCTTCCCCGCCATCGACCTGAAAGACGGCCTCGCGGTGCGCCTGGAGCAGGGCGACATGGCGCGCGCGACCGTGTTCAACCGCGATCCCGCCAAGCAGGCGCTCGCGTTCGAGGCGCAGGGCTTTGCCTATCTGCACGTGGTCGATCTCGACGGTGCGTTCGCCGGCAAGCCGGTCAATGCCGCCGCCGTCGACCGCATCCTCGAAGCCGTCGCGATGCCGGTGCAGCTCGGCGGCGGCATCCGCGACATGGCGACCGTCGAGGCTTGGCTCGAGAAGGGCATGACGCGCGTCATCATCGGCACGGCGGCGGTGCGCGATCCGGCCTTCGTGAAAGGCGCGGCGAAGCGCTTTCCCGGCCGCATCGCGGTCGGGCTCGATGCGCGCGACGGCAAGGTCGCGGTGCAGGGCTGGGCGGAAGCGTCCGAGCTGACCGCGCTCGAGATCGCCGGCCGCTTCGAGGACGCGGGCGTCGCCGCCATCATCTACACCGACATCGCGCGCGACGGTCTGCTCAAGGGCATCAACTGGGACGCGACGATCGCGCTCGCCGAAGCCGTGTCGATCCCGGTGATCGCGTCGGGCGGCCTTGCCTCGCTCGACGATGTGCGCGCGCTGTTGGAGCCGCGCGCGCGCAAGCT
>CAYZMR010000185.1:0-7320 GCA_964479515.1 uncultured Hyphomicrobiales bacterium
CGCCCAAGGGCGGCCTTTTGCTTTTGGCGCGAGGCGCGGCGTCAGGCCGATGCGCCTTCCTTCACCGGCACGCCCTTGTCCTTGAACAGGCCCTGCAGCTCGCCCGCCTGGAACATCTCGCGGATGATGTCGCAGCCGCCGACGAATTCGCCCTTGACGTAGAGCTGCGGGATGGTCGGCCAGTTGGAATAGGTCTTGATGCCGTTCCGCAGGTCGTCGGACTCGAGCACGTTGAGGCCTTTATACGGCACCCCGATATAGTCGAGGATCTGCACGACCTGACCCGAGAAGCCGCACATCGGGAATTGCGGGGTGCCCTTCATGAACAGCACCACGTCGTTGCTCTTCACTTCGCTGTCGATGAACTGCTCGATGCCCATGGTCTCATCCTTGCCTGGCCGCGCGCGGGGCACGTCGCCCCGCCCGAGTCTTGGCCGTTGGCCCTATATGTAGCGCAGGTCGGCAGGTCCCCCAAGGGGGCAAAACAGATTGACTGCCCGGTTCTCCCGCGACCGGTAAACGGAGAATCCTGGCCTACGGCAGGCGCACGATCGGCTTGATCGTTATCCCGCGCGCGCTGTCGCGCACCGCGCGGTTGATCTGCCCGAACGGATAGAACCGGACCAGCTTGTCGAACGGGAAGCGGCCCTGCTGGTAGAGCCGGATGAGCCGCGGGATGAACACGTCGGGCACCGAATCGCCTTCCAGGATGCCCATGATCCGCTTGCCCGCGCCCATGAAGGCGCGCGCGTCGAATTTCCGCTCCGGCTTCACCCCGCCGGTGACATAGCCGCACAGGCCTTTGATGCCGAGCGCCTCGATCGCGTGGGTGAAGACCTCCGCGCGTCCGGTCGAATCGAGCGCGTAGTCGACGCCGCGGCCGCCGGTGAGCCTGCGGATCGCCGCGAGCGCGTCCCGCCGCCGACCGTCGATCACGTGGGTGGCGCCGAGGCGCTTTGCCATCCGCAGGCGCGCCGGCACCACGTCGACGGCGACGATCGTGGTCGCGCCGACGACGCGCGCCGCCATGACGGCGGCGAGCCCGACCGAGCCGGCACCGAACGCCGCAAAGCTTTCCCCCGCGCCGACCTTCATCGAATTCATCACCGCGCCGGCGCCGGTCTGCAGGCCGCAGCCGAGCGGCCCCAGCAGCGCCAGCGGCAGGCTCTTCGGCACCTTCACGACGTTGCGCTCGTTTGCGAGCGCATGGCTCGCAAACGACGACTGGCCGAAGAAATGATCGTGCACGAGGCCGTCGCGGTCATGCGCCGAATTGCTGCCGTCCTGGCGCGCACAGCCGAAATTGAGCGCGAATTGGCGCTCGCAATAGGCCGGTTCGCCGCGCTGGCAGAAGCGGCATTGCCCGCACGACATGAACGACATCACGACGTGGTCGCCGGCCCTCACCTTGGTGACCGCGCTGCCGACGCGCTCGACGATGCCCGCGCCCTCGTGACCGAGGATCGCCGGCACCGGCGTGTCGGTGCGATGATCGCGCATCGCGATGTCGGTGTGGCAGATGCCGGTCGCGACCACGCGCACCAGCACCTCGTCGAGGCGGGGCTCGTCCAGGTGCAGCGTCTCGAAGCGGAACGGCTTGCCGCGCTTGCGCATCACCGCGGCCTTGATGCGGATGCCGGGCGCGCGCGGACGCACGGTCATGCGCACAGTCTGCCTCGCCATCATGATCTCCGAGGCGGCGTCAGGCGTCCGGCGTGCCGGTCTGCAGCGCGAGCGCGTGCAGCTTGCCGCCCATCTCGCCCTTGAGCGCCTGATAGACGAGTTGGTGCTGCTGCACCCGCGACTTGCCGCGGAACGAGGCCGCGATCACGGTTGCGGCGTAATGATCGCCGTCGCCGGCGAGGTCGCGGATCGTCACCACGGCATCCGGGATACCGGCCTTGATCAGCCGCTCGATCTCGCCTGAGTCCATCGCCATGGCGATCTCCCGCAAGGCCGCTTCAGGATGCGCCGCCCGCCATATAGGCCGGCAACCACCCCTCGTGGCGCTCACGAAGAGCCTTTAGCAGAAGAGGCCGCTCTCCGGGAAGCATCAAGGCGTCCCCATGGGTCACGCCGAGGCGCCGCACTGGCACGCCGGCGGTCTTGGCGCGCGCCGCAAGCTCATCGAGATGGTCAGGTTTCACCGTCACGACGTAGCGGGCCTGGTCCTCGCCGAACCAGAAGCCGAGCTCGGGGAGGAAGTTCGGCGCGCCATAGAGCCGCGCGCCTATCCCCGAGGCGAGCGCCATCTCGGCGACCGCGACGACAAGGCCGCCGTCGGAAATGTCATGCACCGCGGTGACGCGCCCCTCGCCGATCAGCGCGCGCACGAAGTCGCCGGCGCGCCGTTCGGCGGCAAGATCGACCGGCGGCGGGGCCCCCTCCTCGCGCCCGCAAATCTCGCGCAGGTAAAGCGACTGGCCGAGCCAGCCTTTGGTCTCGCCGAGCAGCACGATCGCCTCGTCGGAGGCCTTGAACGCGATGGTCGCCGCATGGGCGATGTCGTCGATCAGCCCCACGCCGCCGATGGTCGGCGTCGGCAGGATCGCGCGCCCGTTGGTCTCGTTGTAGAGCGAGACGTTGCCGGACACGACCGGGAAGTCGAGCGCCTTGCAGGCCGCAGCGATACCGGCAATGCAGCCGACGAGCTCACCCATGATCTCCGGCCGCTCGGGATTGCCGAAGTTGAGATTGTCGGTGACGGCAAGCGGCTTCGCGCCGACCGCCGACAGATTACGCCAAGCCTCCGCTACCGCCTGCTTGCCGCCCTCGAACGGATCGGCCTCGCAGTAGCGCGGCGTCACGTCGGTGGTGAGCGCGAGACCCTTCGGGCCTTCGAGCACACGCACGACCGCGGCGTCCCCGCCCGGCCGCTGCACCGTGTTGCCGAGGATCAGATGGTCGTACTGCTCCCACACCCAGCGCTTGGAGCAGAGGTCGGGCGAGGCGATGAGCTTTTCGAGCGCATCGGCATGCGGCACCGGCGCCTTGACGGTCGCCGCGTCGATCACCGGCAGCTTCGGCGCGGCCGCATGCGGCCGGTCGTAGACCGGCGCCTCGTCGCCGAGTTCCTTGATCGGCAGATTCGCCATCTCGACGCCCTGATGGCGTACGACGAAGCGCTTGTCCGGCGTCGTCCGCCCGACGATCGCGAAGTCGAGCCCCCATTTGCGGAAGATCGCCTCGGCTTCCTGTTCCTTCTCGGGCTTGAGCACCATGAGCATGCGCTCCTGGCTCTCCGAGAGCATCATCTCGTAGGCGCTCATCGCCGTTTCTCGTGTCGGCACACGGTCGAGGTCGAGGATGACGCCGAGATCGCCCTTGGCGCCCATCTCGACCGCAGAGCAGGTCAGCCCGGCCGCGCCCATGTCCTGGATCGCGATCACGCAATCCTTGGCCATGATCTCCAGGCACGCTTCCAACAGCAGCTTCTCTGAGAACGGATCGCCGACCTGCACGGTCGGGCGTTTGCTCTCGGAATCCTCGCCAAACTCCGCCGACGCCATGCTGGCGCCATGGATGCCGTCGCGCCCCGTCTTGGAGCCGAGATAGACGATCGGCATGCCGACGCCGGAGGCCGCCGCGTAGAAGATCTTGTCGGCGTCCGCTAAGCCCACCGCCATCGCGTTGACGAGGTTGTTGCCGTCGTAGCGCGAATGAAAGCGAACCGAGCCGCCGACGGTCGGCACGCCGAACGAATTGCCGTAGCCGCCGACGCCGGCGACGACGCCGGAGACGAGATGCCGCGTCTTTGGATGCTTCGGGTCGCCGAACGAGAGCGCATTGAGGCAGGCGATCGGCCGCGCCCCCATGGTGAAGACGTCGCGCAGGATGCCGCCGACGCCGGTCGCCGCGCCCTGATACGGCTCGATGTAACTTGGGTGGTTGTGGCTCTCCATCTTGAAGACCACAGCGAGGTTGTCGCCGATCGAGACGACGCCGGCGTTCTCGCCCGGCCCCTGGATCACCTGCTCCCCCGAGGTCGGCAGCGTGCGCAGATGGATTTTCGAGGACTTGTAGGAGCAGTGCTCGTTCCACATCGCCGAGAAGATGCCGAGCTCGGTGATCGTCGGCTCGCGGCCGATCAACTGCAGGATGCGCGCGTATTCGTCGGGCTTGAGGCCGTGCTCGGCGACCAGCTCGGGGGAAATCGTCGGTTCGTTCGGGATCATGCCGCCTGCGCGAAATGCGCCAGCAGGCCGGCGAACAGGCCGCGCCCGTCGGTGCAGCCGATGGCGGCTTCGACGTGGTTCTCCGGATGCGGCATCAGGCCGAGCACGTTGAGCCTCTCGTTCAGCACGCCGGCGATCGCATTCTGCGCGCCGTTGACGTTCCAGGCCTCGTCGCGGTTGCCGTCCGGATCGGTATAGCGGAACAGCACGCGGCCCTCGCTCTCGATCCGGGCGATCGTGTCGGCGGCGGCGAAGTAATTGCCCTCCCCATGCGCGACCGGCACGCGGATCACCTGGCCGGCATTGTAGCCACGCGTGAACGGCGTATCGGAGCGCTCGATCTTCAGGCACACCTCGCGGCAGATGAAGCGCACGCTGGCGTTGCGCTGGAGCACGCCTGGCAGCAGACCTGCCTCGCACAGGATCTGGAAGCCATTGCAGACCCCCATGACCAAGCCACCCGCGCGAGCGTGCGCGCGCACCGCCTCCATGATCGGCGCGTGCGCGGCGATCGCGCCGCAACGCAGGTAGTCGCCGTAGGAGAAGCCGCCCGGCAGCACCACGAGGTCGGTGCCGGCCGGCAGGGCGCTCTCGGCATGCCACACCAGCGCAGGCTCGCGGCCGGAGACGAGCCGGAGCGCGTGCGCCATGTCGCGCTCTCTGTTCGATCCGGGGAAAACGACGACGGCGGATTTCATGGCGATGACCTAATCTGAGTCCCGCCCCGCATCAACCCGTCACCTCGACGCGGTAATTCTCGATCACCGTATTGGCGAGCAGCTTCTCGGCCGCTTCCTTCAGCGCGGCCTCGGCCTTGGCGGCGTCCGCGTCGGCAAGCTCGATGTCGAACACCTTGCCCTGGCGCACGCTCGCGACGCCCGAAACACCGAGCGATTTCAGCGCGCCCTCGATCGCCTTGCCCTGCGGATCGAGCACGCCGGATTTGAGGGTGACGGTGACGCGGGCTTTCATGGGACGACCGTGCTCTTCCTTGCTTGCCTGGGCTCCCCCAGGTCAACCCAGATCGACATCACGGTAGATTTCGCCGACCGGCAAAGCGATTCCCGACGCCGGGAACGCAATCGCCTCGTCCAGCGACCGATACCGCTTCTCTACGAAACCGGCCTCGCGCGCAAACACCACGACATCGACCGTATCTTGCGCGACGACGACGTAGTGCGTCAGTGCCGGCAGGCCTGTGTAGGCGATACGCTTCCACTTCAGGTCCCGCATCGCGGTCGACGGCGACATAATCTCGAACAGGACAATCGCCTCCGTCGTATCGCGCCGCGGCGGCGCGCCGCGCTCGGGAGGCTTCGGCAGGATCATGACATCGGGTTCAGGTCTACTCGTGCGCGAGACAAACGCGCCAATCCCCGGAATCGCGATCCATGAGGCGGACGAGTCACGCTGCCGCAGGGTCAGCGCAACGACGAGATTTCGGAGGATCAGTTGATGAAAGTCACTAGGCGCCGCATTCAAGACCGGCTCCCCGTCGATCAGCTCCCACTTCTCTTCGTCTGGCCGCGCATCGGTGAAGGCGTAGAACTCCTCTACCGTCATCGGACCGGTATCGATCTTGGGAATACCCATCGGGTCCCCCAGCCTACCCCTTCACCAGCACCGGCCCGGTGCCCTGCGGGCGCTCGTTCTCGGACATAATGCCGAGGCGCTTGGCGACTTCGGTATAGGCCTCCAAGAGCCCGCCGAGGTCGCGACGGAAGCGATCCTTGTCGAGCTTGTCGTTGGTCTTGATGTCCCACAGCCGGCACGAATCGGGCGAGATCTCGTCCGCCACCACGATCCGCATCATGTCGTTTTCCCAGAGGCGCCCCGTCTCCATCTTGAAGTCGACGAGACGGATGCCGACGCCGAGGAACACGCCGGAGAGGAAATCATTGACGCGGATCGCCAGCGCCATGATGTCGTCGATCTCCTGCGGCGTCGCCCAGCCGAACGCCGTGATGTGCTCCTCGGAGACCATCGGGTCGTTGAGCTGGTCGTTCTTGTAATAGAACTCGATGATCGAGCGCGGGAGCTGCGTGCCCTCCTCGATGCCGAGACGCGTCGCGAGCGAGCCGGCCGCGACGTTGCGCACCACCACTTCGAGCGGAATGATCTCGACCTCGCGGATCAACTGCTCGCGCATGTTGAGCCGGCGGATGAAGTGCGTCGGCACCCCGATCTCGTTCAAGTGCTGAAACACATATTCGGAGATGCGATTGTTGAGGACACCCTTGCCTTCAATGATCTGATGTTTCTTCGCGTTGAAGGCGGTCGCGTCGTCCTTGAAGTGCTGGATCAACGTGCCCGGCTCGGGTCCCTCATAGAGGACCTTCGCCTTACCCTCATAGATGCGGCGACGGCGGCTCATCGGGATGTACCGTGGCTTGAGGAAATCCATTATGCCGTGACTCCGTAAATCAAGCGCGAGCTCGGCGGCGGGACCGGGCGGTGCGACTCAACAAGACCTAAGAACTCGCCCGACCGTCTCGGCAACCTAGCCGATCGCTGTGCGGAGCACAATCGCCGCTGCTTGCGACGGCGGTGGCGCGGTGCGCGCATCCACCATGTTGATTTGTGCATGTCATGACGATATGGCAAGGCAAGATTTCGATGGAACATTCGGCAGCGGCGAGGCGGACATGACGACCTTCGACAAGCGCGAGGAAGGGTTCGAAAAGAAGTTCGCTCACGACGAAGAACTGCGGTTCAAGGCGAACGCCCGGCGCAACAAGCTGCTCGGCCTGTGGGCGGCCGAAAAGCTCGGCCTTTCCGGCGACGCCGCGAATGCGTATGCCAAAGACGTCGTCATGGCGGACTTCGAGGAGGCCGGCGACGAGGACGTCTTCCGTAAGGTCCGCCGGGACCTCGACGCCAAGGGCGTTGCGCAATCGGATCAGGACATCCGCCGTACGATGGGCGACCTGATGGAGAAGGCGATCGCCGAGATCAAGGCGAGCGGCTGACGGCGACGCCGCGATGATCTGCGCTCATTCCCGCGCAAGCGGGAATCCAGTTCTCGCTTCATCCAGATTCTGGGCCCCGCTTTCGCGGGGACGAGCGGCAGATCGCTACAGCGGCCCTGAAATCGCGGCGTCGAGCGAGTCGAGCACGCCGCCGACGTCCTGCTCCAACTCGCTTT
>CAYZMR010000186.1:0-3727 GCA_964479515.1 uncultured Hyphomicrobiales bacterium
TCACCGACAAGGATGGCGTGAAGCACATGAAGGGGAGCGAAGCGCACAAGGCCTCGGTGACCGGCGACACGGTCGGCGATCCCTACAAGGACACGGCGGGGCCCGCCGTGAACCCGGCGATCAAGATCACCAACATCGTGGCGCTCTTGCTGATCGCGATTCTTGCCCATGGCTAGGAAGATTTTGGCGCACGGCTGATCGTGCCAGCTTGTGTAGCCCGGGTTGAGCCATCGGGTCGCGCCGAAGGCGCGCCCGACGGTAAACTCCGCGAAACCCGGGACCGCCGTTAGATCACCCCGGCTTTCGTTTCACTCAAGCCGGGCTACAAGAATAAGCCCCGCGGTTCGCGCCGCGGGGCTTTTTTCTTCAAATTTTCCGCATTTGCTTGCGCCAAATGCGAACGAAAGACTTCAAGCGACTTTAGAAGAATGAGACTAAGGTTCGCGCAGTTCGAATGACGCATTGGTTTGTGCAGACCCCGCCGCTCCTGCGGGGTTTTGCTTTTTCTGAACCCGGTGCGGCCGCGTTCGTTCGCGCGATGTTCAGACAAATGCGCCGGCGCGCAGTACCTTGCTGTTGACCATAGGGAGGCACCGCGGCGGACCGAAAGGGCGCGCTAGCGATTACGCCTTAGAAGCCATTCCGAGGCTCGTCGTCAGCCTCTGACGAGTGACCTATGGCCGCAACGCTCGGTACCCAGTTGGACTTCATCTTCTTCTTTTACGGCCTGGCATTCATTCTGCTGGGCGCCACGTGCTTTGCGGTCCGCGGCCGAACACCGGGAGACGCCTGGGCCACGCTGGGCATGTTCGGATTTGTTCACGGCGCCGGAGAGTGGCTCGATCTCACCGCGCTTGTGATCGGTGACAGCCCGTCGTTCGCAATGGTGCGAACCGCGGTGATGACCGCATCGTTCATGTTCTTGCTGGAGTATGCCCGCCAGGAAGGCATCAGGCGCGGGCTGAAACTGCCCGGGCGGTGGGTGCACGTCGTCCTCGCGTCGGTGGTCGCGCTTGGAGCCATCGCAGGCGGCCCGAGCACGGCGAACGCGCTCGCGCGTTACGCGATCGGACTGATCGGTGCCGTGGGTTCGGGCTTGCTGTTTGCCTGGCACGCCAGAACGCTTTCGGGCGAAGCAAGGCGCTTGTCGATTTCTGCGGCCGCCGGATTTCTGATCTACGGCCTTGCGGCCGGCGCGATCGTTCCTGCGGCGCCGTTCTGGCCGGCAAACGTTCTCAATCACGAGCAGTTTGTCCAGTTCTCCCACATCCCCATTCAACTGGTTCGTGGCGTGGTCGCCTGCTGGATCGCGTATTCGATCTGGGCGATCTGGGCGACGCGGCTGATCGAGCAGGTTTCCTCCGAGTACTACACCGCGTATCTCCGCCGTCAGTTCGTCTGGACGCTGGTCGCGATGGTGATGGTCCTGGGCTGCGGCTGGACCCTGACCCAGGTGCTTGGAGAGATTTACAAGCACAACGTCCAGCGAGAAGCGAGCGGCGATATCGAACTCCTCGCCAGCCGCCTCACAGGCGAGACGGCCAGCGTGACCGGCATGGTCAAGGCGCTCGGCGGCTCGCGCTCGGTGCGGGGCCTGCTGAGCGGCGACCGCGCGGAGGATCGCGAACGCGCGCAAGCGGTCTTGAACCTGGATGTCGATGCGTCCGGCGCCCAGCAGGGCTATATCCTGGATCAGTCCGGCACGGTCGTCGCGGCTTCGAACCTGCAGGCCTCCGCTCGTTCAGAGTCCCTCGATTTCAGCAGCTTTGCGTTCTTCAAGACCGCCATGCAGGGAACTCCGGGCTACCAGCTCGCAGTCGATGCGGCCACCGGCGGCCGGAATTTCTTCGCGAGCTACCCGGTTCGCGCCGTCGATGGCAGGGTCATCGGCGTGGCGGCGCTCACCAAGTCTCTCGATGCGTTCGAAGCCGATCTGCGCGGATTCGATCGTCCGTATTTCCTCGTCGATCCCGACGGCGTCGTTGCCGTGACCAACCGGCCCGGCATGCTATCGCGTCCCTTGTGGCCGCTGTCGGCAGAGCGGCAAGCGGCGCTCGCGCGACAGGCGGCCACGCCGGATGTCACCCCGGTTCTGGCGAGCGAGATAACCGACGCGACGTGGATCAACATCTTCGGTGCGCGCGACTATGCGCGCCGACGCTTTGTCGAGCACAGCCAATGGTCGCTGGTGATGCTGAAGCCGACGCAGGAGATCTTCGCGAGCCGCGTCCTTGGGATTGTCATCACGTTGCTCGTGACGATCATGACCTTGATCTATATCTCGGGCCGAGAGCGATCGGTCCACGATCAGGTCCAGATGGCGAAGCGCCTGAAGCTTCAGGAGATCGCGCGCGATCTGAGGTTCCAGGCGACGACCGATCCCCTGACGGGCCTCTATAACCGCTTGCGCTTCAATCAGGCGCTGGCCGCCGAAATGCTCAGGTCGATGCGTTCCAAGATGCCATTCTCGGTGATCATATTCGACGTGGACCGATTCAAGCAGGTCAACGACACCTTCGGCCACCAGGTCGGCGACCGGGTGCTGGTACGGCTTGCCGCGATCGTTTCCGAACGGCTTCGGGCGAGCGACGTGTTTGCGCGTTGGGGCGGAGAGGAATTCGTTATTCTGGTTCCAGACCTCGAGGGCCGGACGGCCTGTCACGTCGCCGAGAAGCTGAGGGCCGCCATAGCGCAGGCCTCATTCGAGGGCGGCGGCGGGATCACGTGCAGCTTTGGCGTCGCCCAGTACGGCGAAGGCGACATCGCGGAGACTTTGATCGCCCGCGCCGACCTTGCGCTTTATCGCGCAAAACTCAACGGCCGTAATCGGGTCGATCTAGCGTCCTGGACTTCCGTCGAGGAGATGGCGTCGGTGGCGTAGGCGGCGGGCCGGCGCGGTTGTCGACGTCGCGATGCGGATCGCGCTGTTGGTCACTGGAGCCGAGCACCCGTCATTTCGCATGCGTGTCAGACGCGCGACCCCCTCGTGCTGCGCCGCAGGCTTTGCGACAATCGCCATAACGAGACGGCAGATCGGGGAGGGGACTATGCCGGCCATTCTGGGTTCGGGCGAACATCGCTATCGGGTGGTCGAGAACTGGGCCAAGCTCCCCGACGGATGGGACCTGCGCGACGTCGCCTCGGTCGCGGTCGACAGCAAGGATCGGGTCTATGTGTTCAATCGCGGCGAGCACCCGATGGTCGTACTCAATCGCGACGGCTCCTTCATCAAGAGCTGGGGCGAGGGGCTGTTCCGCCGCGCGCACGGACTGCATATCGACGCCGACGATAACCTCTACTGTACCGACGACGGCGACCACACGGTGCGCAAGTGCTCGACCGACGGTAAGGTGTTGCTGACAATCGGCATCCCCAACAAGCCCGCCCCGTACATGAGCGGCGAGCCGTTCCATCGCTGCACGCATACGGCGCTGTCGCCCAAGGGCGAGATCTACGTGTCGGACGGATACGGTAATGCCTGCGTGCACAAGTTCACGCCCGGCGGCAAACTGATGAAGACCTGGGGTAAGCCCGGCACCGATCCGGGCGAGTTCAACATCGTGCACAACATCGCGACCGACGCGGACGGGTTCGTCTACGTCGCCGACCGCGAGAACCATCGCGTGCAGGTGTTCGACGGCGAGGGCAAGTACGAGACGCAGTGGAATAACCTGCACCGGCCGTGCGCGCTCTGCTGCTGCGGCGGCAAGAACCCGAATTTCATCAT
>CAYZMR010000186.1:3827-7274 GCA_964479515.1 uncultured Hyphomicrobiales bacterium
TCGCCGCCACGATCACGTCGGCGACCTTGAGGAATTCGCTCGCCGTCACCGGCTGCGGCGTGAACTGCGTTTTTCCAAGGTTGCGCGCGATCGCGAATTCGTCGGTCACGGCGCGGCGATGCACGATCACCGTGTCGATCGCGGGAAGCGCGAGGATGTACTGACCGAATTGTCCGCTCGCCATGAAGGCGCCGGCCCATTCCGGGCCGGTGCGCGTCGCGGGGATCCACCACAGATATCCGTAGCCGAGCTCGCCGCGCCCGGTCGCGCTCGCCGGCACGTGCTGGCGGGTGCTTTCCTTGACCCAATCCGCCGGAACGATCTGCTTGTTGTTCCAGCGTCCGCCGCGCGCCATCACGAGCCCAAGTCGCGCCATGTCGCGCGCCGACAGGAACAGGTGATAGGCGAGATAGCGCGACTGGTTCT
Organism: uncultured Hyphomicrobiales bacterium; assembly: GCA_964479515.1. Classification (GTDB taxonomy): domain Bacteria; phylum Pseudomonadota; class Alphaproteobacteria; order Rhizobiales; family Xanthobacteraceae; genus PALSA-894. Next base: position 4,254 of record CAYZMR010000186.1, read on the forward strand.
GGTAGCCCATCATGCGCTGACGCTTCGGATCGAAGTCCTGCAGCGCCAGCGGCTTCGCGAGGTCCTCGGCGAGCGCGTTGAACACGCTCTTGCCGGTCTGCTTCTCGAACACCGCGCCGAGGACATTGAAGTCCCAGTTGTTATAGAGGAAATACGAGCCCGGCTGCTTTCCTCCGCGCTCCGGCTTGTCCGGGCTGTCGCCCGGGCTGCCCGCCGCGTGATAGACGCCGGAGCTTGCGATCAAGAGGTCGCGCACGCGCGCGGTCTTCTCGATCGGCAACAGGCCGTCGTCCTCGTCGATGCCGAGGTCTCCCATGGTGGCGTCGAGATTGATCGTGCCGTTGGCGACATATTTTCCGTACAGCATCGACAGGATGCTTTTGCGCGCGGAGGCGAGATAGCTCACCTGCGCGATGTCGCCGTAGCGGTAGGCGAGGCGGCCGGACGTGACGACCATCAGCGCGGTGGTCGGCATCGTGACGAGCTTCGCCTCCGCGGCTTCGAGACCCGTCGGGCGAAAGCCGGCGCCGAGCGCGATGTCCCAGTCCGCGCCGGGAAACGTCGCGGCCGTGGGTGCGCCGCCCTGCGCGAGGACAGGCACTGGCGACACCGCGACCGCCGGAATGGCGAGAGCCAGCGCCTGCGTCACGCGCCTGCGGGTCATGTGATTCGATGTCGTCATGTCATCCACCTTTGACTGCGCCCGCCGTCAGGCCCGCCACGATCTGGCGCTGCGCGAACACGGTCAGCAACAGCACCGGCAAGGTGACCAGCAGCGCGGCGGCCGCGAGCGGGCCCCAGCTCAACTGGTCGAAAGAGATCATGTTGTAGACCGCGACGGGAAGCGTGCGCGTCTCGCGGCCCGCCAGCACGATGCCGAACACGAAATTGTTCCAGGAGAAGATCACCGCCAGGATCAGCGCGACCGCGATGCCGGGCCGCGCGATCGGCAGCGCCACGTGGCGGAAGACCTGCCAGCGTGTCGCGCCGTCGATCAGGGCCGCTTCTTCCAGCTCCATCGGCGTGGTCTCGAAATAGCCGATCATGATCCAGATCACGATCGGCACGGTGACGACCAGATGGATGATGATCTGCGGCACCAGCGTGCCGAGGAGCCCAAGCCACTGAAACAGCAGAAACAGCGGGATCAGGTAGGACAGGCCGGGCGTGATGCGCGCGATCAGGATCACGATCGCGGACTTGTGCGCGCTCATGCGGGCGATGCCGTAGCCCGCCGGCACGCCGACGAGAAGCGCGAATAGCGTCGCCGAGCCGGTGACGATCAACGTGTTGAGAAAATAGGTCGTGAAGCGGTTCGAGGTGAGGACCTGCACGTAGTTGTCGAACGAGACGCGATCCGGGATGAACACCGGCGGATAGGCGGCGTTGTCGATCTCGTACTTCACCGAGAGCGAGATCATCCAGAGAAAGAACAGGATCGCGGGCGACACGATCACGAACACGCTGATCCAGAGCGCGATCTTGGCCAGTATCTGCCGAAGGCTCATGCGCCGGCTCCCACCTCGTTCCAGTGGAAGCGCTGACGGAAATAAAGCATCACGGCGGCCATCATCACGATCAGCACGAAGAAGACGAGCGCGATCGCCGAGCCATAGCCGATGTCGTAGTAAACGAACGCGACGCTGTAGAGATAAAGATTGATGGTCTCCGACGCCGAGCCCGGGCCGCCTTGCGTGATCGCGAAGATGATGTCGAAGCTCTTGAGCGCGTCGATCAGGCGGATCATCCCGGCGATGAACAGGAACGGCAGGATCAGCGGCAGCGTGATGTAGCGGAACATCTGCCAGAAATTCGCGCCGTCGATCAGCGCGCTCTCATAAGGTTCCTGTGGGATCGCCGCGAGCCCGCCGAGCACGATCAGCATCACCAGCGGCGTCCATTGCCAGGTTTCCACCAGCACCAGCGATGGGATCACGGTCGCGGGATGAAACACCCAGAGCTGCGGCGGAATGCCGACGAGTGAGAGCAGATAATTCAGCACGCCAAGCTGCGGGTTGAAGATCATGGTCCAGACGAGCGCGATCGCGACCGGTGTCGCCATCATCGGCATGATGAACAGGCCGCGCAGCAGGCCGCGAAAGGCGAATTTCTGGTGGAACACGACGGCCGCGAACGTGCCGAAGATCAGCGGCAGGATCACCGAGAGCGCGGTGTAGGAGAGCGTGTGCCCCACCGCCTCGATGAAGCGCGGATCATTCGGCATCCGAAAATAGTTGGCAAGCCCGACGAAGGTGGTCGGCGCGCCGACCTTCCACTCGTGCAGGCTCATCCAGATGGTGAAGACCCACGGGAACACGATGACGGCGAGGACGACGACCAGCGCCGGGATCACGAACGGCCAGTAGGAGGGAGGGCGCCACTCGGTTTGCTGTTCGGGATTTGCGCGGGACATCAACGGACCATCGATTTCGTCATGGCCGGGCTTGTCCCGGCCATCCCGCTCAGGAGGGCACTGTACCTTCCTTGTCGAGATGGCCGGGTCACGCCGCTACGCGGCGGCCCGGCCATGACGAAGGAGAGAGGACGACTACGCTACGTCGCCTTCTCGCTGCGCTCCAGGATCGGGCGGAACTGGTCGTGCGCCTTCTTCAGTTCGGCCGCGGGATCGGCGCCCGACAGCGTCGCCGTCACGGCCGCGCCGACGAGATCGCGCCACTCGGCAACCGGAATGATGGTCGGCAGGCCGAGCTTGCTGATCTTGCCGGCGTCGATCACCGACTGGAGCCATTCCTTCGGCAGCTTCACGCCGCTGCGCACCTCCTCATCGCTGAGGATCGAGTTGCGGAACGGCACGCCGCCGCCGGCCTGCAGCAGCCGCGCGCCCATCAGCTTGGAAACCGCCCATTGGCAATAGAGGTAGGCGGCCTCCTTGTTCTTGGCCGCCGCCGGGATGCCGATGCCGTCGCCGTAGGTCGCCGAGAATTTTCCCTTCGGCCCGGCCGGCACCATCGTGTAGCCGACCTTGCCGACGATGCGCGACGAGTTCGGATTTTCCACGCC
>CAYZMR010000187.1:0-3466 GCA_964479515.1 uncultured Hyphomicrobiales bacterium
GTCGATCGTGTCAATGATCCGATGGATCTTGCCGGGCCAGTCGAACGTGTTCGCCAGATAGCCGTTGACCCCGTCCTGGATCGTTTGGCGCAGCACCGCGGTCGGCGAGGCGATGCTGATCGAGCCGACGGCCGCGGCTTCGAAGTATTTCAGGTCCGACTTGCAGTTGGTGAAGATATTGTCCTGCAGCGGAACCAGGTTGATCTCGGTTGCTCCGATCAGCGCCTGCAGATTGACGAAATCGCGAAACGGGTGGACCTCGATGCGGTCGCCGAGCGGCGCGAGGCAGTCGGGCATCTGGAAATATCCGGCCACGCGCAGCACGAGCCGTGGGTCCTCGCGCAACAGCCGCGCCAGCGTGTCGGCGATCAGCGCGAAGTCGCGGTTGTGCGTCGGGGTGCCGCTGAAATAGCCGAGGTGGATCTTGTCGTTGCGGGCAAAGCCGCTCGCCTGCTTCCCCGCATAGATCGCATCGGACATGGCGATCTGCTCGAGGTTGAGGAAATTCGGGATCACGGAGACCGGCATCGCGTTGAATTCGCGTACGCGCTCGGCGAGGAAATCATTGGTGACGATCGCGTGGTCGCAGAGCCGCAGCGTTCCGCCGATGCGGCCGATATAGGCGAACCAGAACTCCCACAGGTTCGGGTGGCTGAGATCCTGGTCGAGCGTGTTCACGATCAGGTGCGCATAGCGCGTATCGAAGATGAGATCGTCGACGTCGAAGAAGACCTTGCGGCCCCGTCCGCGCGCCTTGGTCACCAGACGGTTGACCGCGCTGCCATACGCGGCGCGGCAGACGACCAGCGCGTCGCAGGCGTCGATGATGTGGTCGTCATGCTCGAGGTCCGCGAGACAGAAGTACGCAGCCGACATCGCGCTGTCGGCCGCGGCCAGCGCCTGGATCATGTTGTAGACGCGGTAGCGGAAGGTCGAGTTGTCGGGACGATCATAGAAATAGGCGACGCGCGGGCGCCCCCGCTTGAGGCTCGCCATGCGATGGCTCAGCGATTGATCCCACGGGTCGTAATAGGGGACCGGTCGATCATCGATCAGGAACATGGTTGTTTTGACAATGCTGCCACCACGCCTTGAAGCGACGCGCTCCAGTCGCGGCTGATCGTGCTGTTGCGGTAATTGGCGGCGCGCCGTTCCTTGTCGCGGGCGAGCGCCACGCCCGCGCCGATCGCCTGCACCAGGCTCGCGACGTCGCTGTCCGCGCAGATGATGTTGTTCGAATAGGCGGACAGATCCTGCTTCAGGCCGTAGCGGTTCGTCACCACGACCGACCCGGAGGCGGCGAGATCGAGCGGCGGATAGCTCGGATGCGGCGTGTACATCAGCGACAGCCCGAGATCCATCCGACGCACCAAAGCGGTGTAGTCGGACCATGCCAGATTCTGCGCGAGCGTCGGGTGGAATGGCAGGTTCGCGAGCTCGGGGTCGAGGTCCTTGCCGACGAAATGGAACTGCCACGCGTTCGGATCGAGGACGCCCTGCTGCACCGCCTCGTCGATCGCCTCGATTCCGCGATAGAACAGATTGCGCACGTTGTGCGGGCGCGCATAGAAGAAGAAGTTCATCTTCGCGCCGGACGACGGCTCGGGGTAATAGGTGCTCAACGGGAAGGCGGGGTCGAACCAGCAGCCGTTGCGGCCGATATTGTCGTAGCCCTCGGCCACGAGATGATCGCGCAACAGCTTGGTATTGATGACGAAGCGGATGTGCTCGTCGCGGAAGACGTCGGCGCAGCGCAGCCGATCGTCACCGGCCGGATAGAAGTCGCGCTCGTCCTCCTGCAACAGGTAGACGATCCGATCCGAGGACACGACCTTGCGGCACGCATGGGTCGTCCACCACGACGTCGTCAGGAACGTGTCGCCGTCGCCGACGTCCACCTCGCGCGGGACGGTCGATGAGCTGCGGACGAACTCGATGCTTCCCTCGCAGTCGACGTTGGCGTTCTTCAGCACGTCCTGAAGATTGTCTTGGTGCGGAGACTCGGTGCGCGTGAGCACGCGCAGCTTGCGGTCCGTCGCCTTCGCCAGCTCGGCGGCCAAGATGATCGCGGTCGCGACGCCGCCGTAAAGGCTCCCCGCATTGATGCTGTCGGTCACCAGCGTGATGCGTCGCGGCAGGCCCGCGACGCGGTAGATCGGGAAGGGCCGCAGCGCCGAGAAGCGTTGATTGAGCAGATCCGCCACGAGCGGCGGGTTCGCGCGCACCGGCACGGAGGCCGGCTCGGCGGGCCCTTGGGCTGCGGCATCGGCCTGCCGCCGCGCGGTTTGTTCCAGTGCTTCGCGCCGCTCCGCCAGCAGCTTGGGAAGCCGGCGGTGGAGCTGGAACGTGACCGTCCATACGATCAGTTGCGTGCCGCGCAGGACCCGGCGTGCGAGCCAGGGGAAGCGCGCCGAGAAGGCGTGCAGCGGGCCGAGCACGCGCCAGACCGTCGACCCCTTGACGGCTTTGAGTTCATCTTCGCGGTCTGCGACCTCGCGCCGCAGCCGGTCGCGTTCCTCCGCGACCTCGACGACCGCGGCCTGCCGCTGCCGGTCGTGCAGGCGCAGGTCGAGCAGTTCCGCCTTCAACCGGTCGATGTCGTCGGCCGCCGGTGTCGGCGCCGCGGGATCGGGCGCTCGTGCAGGTTGCCGCGCGGCGGCGAGATCCGCCGCGGACCAGGTCCGCGCGTCGGGCAATTTCGCCGTGGGATCATGCATTTGGAACTTCCGACCTAGCGCGACTGACGGTGCGGCCTGGCGGGATAGGGCCGACGCTCCATTCGCGGCCACTCATACCCGAAGGTGCAGGAAAAAGCATCATTCGCAGCGGGTTGGACCGTGGTAGCTGTCTTCCATTGCGTGTCGATTCAATCCTTACGCGGGTCCGCGGCGCGCCTGCGCTTCAATGCCTCTTGGGCCGTGCGCGAAAGAGCTATAACCCGAACGGTGTCGGGTTGGTCAAATCCGACACCGTGCAAGCTCGGGCGCCAGGTTGCGCCGAGGGGAAGACCGGCGTGGAGAGCAGGCCAATACTCGTGACCGGCGCGGCCGGCTTCATCGGGATGCACACGGCGCGACGCCTGCTCGAGCAGGGACGCTCGGTCGTCGGCATCGACAATCTCAACGACCATTGCGATCCGGCTCTCAAGCAGGCGCGGCTCGCGGAGCTGCGAAGCTTCCCGTCGTTTGAATTCGAGAAACTGGACATCGCCGACCGCGACGCTATGGCGCGATTGTTTGCCGCGCACCGGTTTCCCTATGTGGTGCATCTCGCGGCCGAGGCCGGCGTCCGCCAGTCGCTGGCGAACCCGTATGCCTATGTGGATGCCAATCTGGTCGGTTTCCTCAATGTGCTGGAAGGCTGTCGCGCGGTCGCCTGCCGCCACCTGCTCTATGCGTCGTCGTCCTCGGTGTACGGCGCGAACACCGCCATGCCGTTCCGCACCTCCGACAATGTCGATCATCCG
>CAYZMR010000187.1:3566-7219 GCA_964479515.1 uncultured Hyphomicrobiales bacterium
CTACGCGCATCTGTTCGCTCTGCCGGCGTCGGGATTGCGCTTCTTCACGGTGTACGGGCCATGGGGCCGGCCCGATATGGCGATCTGGCTGTTCGCCGACGCGATCCGGTCCGGGCGACCGGTTCGGTTGTTCAACCACGGCAACATGCGGCGGGACTTCACCTATGTCGACGACGTCGTCGAGGCCGTGGTGCGACTGATCGAGCGGCCGGCGAGCGGCAATCCGGCATGGTCGGGCGAGGCACCGGATCCGGCGACCAGCAAGGCGCCTTGGCGCATCTACAACATCGGCAACAGCGATCCGGTGGAGATCACCGAGGTGGTGCGCTTGCTCGAGGAGGCTATCGGCCGCCCGGCGCAACGGGAGCTGCTGGCGATGCAGCCCGGCGATGTGCCGGAGACCTGCGCCGACGTGACCGCGCTGGAAGCGGCGGTCGGGTTCAAGCCGAAGACCCCGATCGGGGAGGGGATAGGCAAGTTCGTGCGCTGGTACGAGGCTTATTCGCCCAGCTCGCACCCGCCCGGTTATCGGACGGCCGTATGAGCGAGGACGTGCCGCGCGGCAAGCCTTCGCCATCCACGGCGATCGAACGCGCGCTGACGTCCATCCGCCGGCTCGGGGTCCGGCGGGCGGGATCTTGGCTCGGCCGCAAACCAGGTCCGCTCGAAGACTATCTGGGACTGAGCGTCTTCAAGGGACGCGATCCTTACGCGCTGTTCGATCGCGACTGGTATCTGGCCAAATATCCCGATGTGGCCGAGGTCGGGGTCGATCCGCTTTGGCATTACCTGACCTCGGGAGGTCGCGAGGGGCGCGATCCTCATCCGCTGTTCGATACCTACTGGTATCTCGATCAGAATCCCGAGGTCCGCGACCAGGATGCCAATCCGCTCGTTCACTATCTGCAATCCGGTGCCGGACGCGGGCGCGATCCGCATCCAGCCTTCGACGGTCATTGGTATCTCAGCCGCTATCCCGATGTCGCGCGCGAGGGCTGGAATCCGCTGCTGCATTACCTGAGCGTCGGAGCCGCCGCCGGGTTCGATCCGAACCCGATGTTCAACACCCAATGGTACCGTAGCGAGCGCCCCGACATCGGCGATGGCGTCAATCCGCTCGTCCACTACCTGCACATCGGCGCCAAGGACGGTGTCGATCCCAGTCCCGAATTCGACAGCGCGCTCTACCTTGCGCGCTTACCGGTGGTCGCCGAGGCCGGCCTTAACCCGCTCGTGCATTATCTCTCGCACGGTCGGCGAGACGGGATCGTGCTCTATCGCGAGAGCTATCGCTCGTGGGTCTGGCAGTTCGACCGGCTGACCGATGAGGATCGCGCGGTGTTTGCGCGCGCGGTCGAGGAACTTGCCGGCACGCCGCTGATCTCGGTGCTGATGAGCGTCGGTCGCCACGCGAGCGAGCGACTGGCGCGCGCGATCGACTCGGTGCGCGGGCAATTCTATCCCCACTGGGAACTGACGGTCGCAATCGATGCTTCGGCCGAACCGGAGCTCACCCGGACGCTTGAAGCACGCCGCGATGCGGATCGGCGCATCCGCCTGGTGCGCAGCGCGACGCAAGATGATGCGGCGGGACGCTGGAACGCGGCCTTGGAAGCGGCGACGGGCGCCTATGTCACGCCGCTCGATTGCGGCGATGAGCTTTCACCGCACGCATTGTTCTGGCTTGCGAGCGAGATCGTCGCGTGCCCGACCGCCGACGTGATCTACAGCGACGAGGACAAGATCGACGCGGATGGCCGTCGTCATTCTCCCCACTTCAAGCCCGATTGGGGCGCGGCGCTGTTTGCCTCGCAGGACATGTTCGGCCGCCTCGCCGCCTATCGGCGCGAGCTCGCGGCGCGTGTCGGCGGCTTCCGCTCGGGTGTCGCCGGCTACGAGGATTGGGATCTCGGGCTGCGCTGCGCCGATGCGAGCAGCGCCGAGCGCATCCGGCATATCCCGCGCCTCCTGTGTCATCGCCGATCCGTGGCGGCCGAACCGGGCGCCGGCGCCGCGTTAGCGCCGTCCGACTGGGCGACGGCAGCGCGCGTCGTCGAAGATCATCTCCGGCGGCGCGGTCTCGCCGGGAAGGTCGTGCCGGCGCTTGAGCGATATTGCCAGGTCGTGCCCGCGGTCGGCGCGCCATTGCCCAAGGTCAGCATCATCATCCCATCCACCGGCCGGCCGGACCTGCTCGGACGATGCATCGACACGCTGCTGCGACAGACCACCTACCCGGACTTCGAAGTGCTGGTGGCCGTGAATGAGAGCGCATTTGCGGACCAAGCCACGGCCGCCTATCTCAAGTCGCTGGCGCTGCGCGACAAGCTTCGCGTGCTCGCCTACGAGAACCAGCCGTACAACTTCTCGCGCGTCAACAATTGGGCCGTTCAGCGCGCGACCGGCGGCGTCCTCTGCTTCATGAATGACGACGTCGAAGTGATCATGCCGGACTGGCTCGAAAAGATGGTCGCCCGGCTGCGCCTCGAGCGCGTCGGCGCCGTCGGGCCGATGATGTACTTCCCCAACGGCACCATTCAGCACGCCGGCATCATCCTCGGCCTCTGGGGTGTTGCCGGGCATTGCTTCATCAACATGCCGCACGGGTCGGCGGGATATTTCGGTCGCGCCGCGCTGGAGCAGGATCTGTCCGGCGTCACCGCGGCCTGCATGGTGATGCGCCGTGACCTGTTCGATGAGTTGAAAGGCTTCAACGAAGACCTCGCCATCGCCTTCAATGACGTCGATCTCTGCATCCGCATCCGTAACGCCGGATGGCGCATCATCTGGACGCCAAGCGTCGAGATATTCCATCACCAGTCGGCGACGCTCGGTGACCCGCAGGCGCCGGCGCGGCGCGCGCGGTTCGAGCAGGAAACCCGGTTGATGCGCGATCTCTGGGGCGAAACGCTCGACCGCGACCCGTTCTACAATCCGAACCTGTCGCTGACGAGTTCGGATTTCGCGCTCGCGATCCCGCCGCGCGTATCGAAGCTCCCGGCGCCCCAATCGGATCGGGGGTCGTAGCCGCGCCGCCTCAGGCCGTCTCGCCGCGCGGCCTGAAGATCACCGAGCGGCGCAGCGCATAGACGGCAAGGAAGCTGGTGACGACCGCGAGGGCCTTGCCGAGCGTCGGCGGCAGGCTTGCGAGCGAGGTGGTGACCGCGATGATCGCCCAGGTCATCGCGACGCCGGCGAGCCCGCTGACGGCGTATCCGCTCATCAGCCGGCTCGTCGATTTGCCGGTCGCGACCGCGTCGAAGACGAAGCGGACGGACAGCAGGAAATGCACGACCAGGCCGATCATGTAGCTCACGACGCCGGCGACCGTCGGCCGAACGCCGGAAATGTTGAGCAGAAAGAGGAACGACCCGAAGTCCACCGCGAGCGAAACCGCGCTGACGATCGCGTAGCGCACGAACTGCAAGCGCGCGACACGGTGAGCGACCTGCAGGACTCCCCCCTCGGGCAGGCCGGAAAAGCGGTGCTGTCCGGCGCCTGCCTGGCGCTCCGCCGAATTGCCGGGCTCTTGCATGCTGGGCAGGAGAAAAATCCAGGGCGTCGCGCGTCCGGGGCGGCAGGCTCCCCGTCGCGCGCGTCATACTCGGCTTCCGCGCTGATCGCAACACGCCGCGGATCGGTCACATTTCGAT
>CAYZMR010000188.1:0-7214 GCA_964479515.1 uncultured Hyphomicrobiales bacterium
GCATCAACCATCCGACCTACTACAAGCCCGCGATCACCGACCTGGACGGCGTGAAAGCGATCGCCCGCGAAGTGCGCGAGAAGGGTTTCGCCGCGTGTAAGACCAACATCTTCATTTATGAGGACGGCAAGCCGCGCGGGTATCGGCCGGGCTTCGGCTCGCCCTACTACCCTGAGCTCAACATCGACAAGGTGGTGCTGCGCAATCTGCACATGCACCTTGAAGCGTTGCGTGACGGCACCGGTCCCGACGTCGGGCTCCTGCTCGACCTCAACTTCAACGCCAAGACCGAAGGCTATCTGAAGATTCTCCGCGCCATCGCCGACATCGACATGTTCTGGGTCGAGATCGATTCATATTCACCGGAGGCGCTTGGTTACATCCGCCGCCAGAGCCCGCACCCGATCTCATCCTGCGAGACGCTGCTCGGCTTGCGCGAGTTCCTGCCCTATTTCCGCGAGCAGGCGATGGATGTGGCGATCATCGACACGCCGTGGAACGGGGTGTGGCAGTCGATGAAGATCGCAGCCTGCGCGGAGGCGCACGAGGTCAACGTCGCGCCGCATAATTTCTATGGCCACCTCTGCACCATGATGAACGCGCATTTCGCCGCCGCGGTGCCGAACCTGCGCATCATGGAGATCGATATCGACCGCCTGCCCTGGGACGATGAACTCTTCACCGCAGTCCCGAAGATCGAGAACGGGGCGCTCGTCATGCCGGACGCACCCGGCTGGGGCATCGATCCGAACGAAGAGGCGTTGCGCGCGCATCCGCCGAAGGGCGAGGCGGGCTTGCTGGATTATGGGCGAAAACGGTCGTAGCGGCGTGTCCTTGATTCCGCCGCAACCCGCCGTCATATCCGCCGCGATGGGCATTACCGACCATAGTTAGCCGGCTCTTCCCGTGACACCGCGAATCGGCGTCACGGCCGGGCGCACTCCTGCGTCCGGAAGCGGAGCCGTGCGAGAATGCCCAATCTCAAACCTTACCGGACCTCGGCCCAGAAGGCCGAGGCGCGGCGGACTGCCCGCAAGGATGCGGACGGTGCGTGGCGGAGCGACGCCCCATTCTCCCTTCACGGGGAGGCCGGCGAATGGGTGTGGGACGAGACCCGGACCATACCGGTCCGGCCCGGCGCAAGCCGGCCGGCCCGGCGCGGGAATGCCGAATAGGATGGACTGCGAAACGAGGCGGCGCGCCAACGCGCCGCCTCAGCGCGGCGCTGCGCCGTCTTACCGCGGCGCCAGGATCATGATCATCTGGCGCCCCTCGAAGCGGGGCTCCATCTCGACCTTGGCGATCTTCAGGGTGTCCTGCTTGACGCGGTTGAGGAGTTGCGTGCCGAGCTCCTGGTGCGCCATTTCGCGGCCGCGGAAGCGCAACGTCACCTTGACCTTGTCGCCTTCCTCGAAGAAGCGCTGCATCGAGCGCATCTTCACGTCGTAGTCGTGGTCGTCGATCATGGGCCGGTATTTCAGCTCCTTGACCTCGACGACCTTCTGCTTCTTGCGCGCCTCGGCGGCTTTCTTCTGTTCCTGGTATTTGTATTTGCCGTAGTCGAGAATCTTGACGATCGGCGGGGCCGCGTTGGGCGAAATCTCGACCAGGTCGAGGCCGACGTCCTGCGCGGCCTGCAATGCATCCGCGATCGGGACTGTGCCTTTGTTACCACCGTCCTTGTCGATCAAATGGACTTCGCGGGCGCGGATCTCCTCGTTGATGCGCGGACCGTCTTTGCGGGCCGGCTCTTGGGCTCTCATCGGGCGACGAATGGCTCTTATCTCCTGTGCTGTTGCGACGATCCGGCGGGATTGCGCGGCGTCAGCCTGGCGCGAGGCCGGGCTGCTTGCAAATCACACGTCGGAGAGGGGGCAAGATCGGGACAAACCGCCGCGGTGTCAACGCCCGCCGGGCGATTTCCGGCAGTTTCGGCGGGTTGCCTCATCGGGACCGCCGCGTGCGGGCGACGTCGGCATAGAGCGCCAGGGTCGCGCGCGCGATGCTGGCGGGATCGAATTGCGTCGCCACCCACTCCCGCCCACGCGCGCCGATCGCGGAGCGCGCCGTATCTGTCAACGAAAACAAGCGGATGAGCGCCGCGGCGAGCGCCGCATCGTCGCCAGCCGGCACGCGCAGGCCGGTCATGCGCTCTTCCGGCACCGCGGGCGGTGCGAGCACGACCTCGGGGCCGGCCGCGAGATCGGAAATGACGACCGGACGCGCCATGGCCTGCGCCTCGAGGATCGCACGTTGCAGCCCTTCCGGCTGCACCGCGGCCGAGACGACGACGGTCGCTGCCGCATAGGCGGCCGGCATGTCCTCGACCGCGCCCGCGAGCCGTATGACGTCGGTGGTCGCGGTCGCGCTGACCAAGTCCCACAATTCGCCGGTGTAATGCGTGTGGCCCTGATCCTCGCCGGCGAACACGCAGACGAAGTCCTTCAGGCCGCGCTCTTTGAGCCGGTGCACGGCCTTGACCGCCACATGATGGCCCTTGCGCCGCAGCATGCGGCCGACCACGAGGATCACCTTGGTGTCGGGCGTGACGCCCCAGGTGCGGCGGATCGCGTCGAGGCGTTCCGCCGCCACCGCGGTCGGATCGAAGCGCGCCAGGTCGATCGCCGCCGGAAGGACCGCGATGCGCCCGGCCGGGAGCGGATAGCGCTCGACGATCAGATCGGCGATCTGGTCCGACACCGCGATTACGCGCTCGCCGCGCGCCATCACGCCGTTGTACAGCCGCTTCAAGACGTTCTGCTCGCGGAAGCCTTTGTACCAGGTCGTGAGCAGCGGCACGCCGCACCAGCGCGCCGCGAGATACGCGCTCCACGCCGCGCTCCGTCCATGCGCGTGGATCACGTCGCAGCGTCGTTCGCGCGTGAGCCGCTTGAGCGCGATTGCGCCCTTGAGCATCCGCGCGGGATTCTGGCTCGCAACGTCGAGACGGATGAATTCGCCGCCGGCAGCCGCGATGTCGCCTTCCAGGCGGCCGCCGCGCGAGGCGACGATCACGTGATGCCCGCCATGGCTCAGGATGCGGACGAGGTCGATCGCGCCCGTATCGGCCGCCCCGGTATCCAGCGTCGGGACCGCGACGAGCACGGTGAGTGGCCGTGAAAACGTCAAGACGTCGCCGCTCGGCCGGTTGCCGTTCGAAGGCAAGGGAATTTCAGATTGGCCCGCCGCTCCGTCGAGCTGCAGACGCGCGATAACTCGCGGATTCACTCGATCGACCTCATCGTTACGCGCCCCGACCGTTCACCCCGAACAGTCCGGCGCCCCGATCGCTCGATGTCTCCGTCCCCGAATGGTCACTGATAGTCCGGATCGCGCACGGGCGCAATCGGTCATGCGCCGCTCTCGAGCAGGCCCGCATAGAGGCCAAGTGTCGCGGCGGCGACGCGCCCCGGCGTGAACAGATGGCTTGCAAGGCGCCGCGCCCGCGCGCCCATCAAGCCGTAGGTCGCATGGTCGACGGCGAGCGCGGCGGCGCACGCCTTCGCGAAGCTGACCGGATCGTCCGGCTCGGCGAGCCAGCCAGTGCGCGCCGACTCGCCGATCTGCGGCGGAGCGAGCACGATCTCCGGCAGCGCGCCGATGTTCGACGCGATCACCGGACGTCCCATCGCCATCGCCTCGGCGGCGGTGAGCGCGAAGGTCGGCGGCACGACCTGCGGCACGGCGACGAAGTCCGCCGCCGTGTAGGCTCCGGCCATGTCCGAGCAGGCGCCGATCTGGCGGATCAGCGCGGTGACGCCGTGCGCCTCGGCCTTGGCGGCGATCTGGCGCGCGTAGTCGAAATGCTGCCGGTTGTCGCCGGCGAGCACGAACACGACTCCGCGCAGGCCGCCATTGACCAGGATGCGCGCGGTTTCGACCAGTGTGAGCTGCCCATTCGCCGGATCGATCCTCCCCGGCACCAGGATGACGCGCTGGCCACGCGTGATCTTCCAGCCGCGCCGCAGCACGACGGCGCGCTCCGGGCTGACCGCGGGCGGATCGAAGCGCGCGGTATCGACGCGCAGCGGAATCACGACCAGCTTGCCGTCGGCGATCTGGTGGATCGCCGTGATGCGATCCGCCACATAGCCGGAGGGTGCGATGACGCGAGCGCCGGCGGCAAGCGCGCGCCCATAGGCCTTGTCGCGATAGTCGCGCGCTAGGTCTGACACCGCGTAGCTGTGCACCAGCCGCACCGCGCTTCGTTTCTTGAGCGCGGCGGCCGCGCTTCGCGAGGCGCCGACGCCGAGCGCATGCACGAGGTCAATGCGCTCGGCGGCAACGAGTTCGGCGATCGTGCCGGCATTGCGCTTGAGCTTGAGCAGATTGCCGGTGTCGTTGAGAAGCCGCAGCCACTCGCCGCCGTGGCCCTGCAACTCGCTGTTGAGCGGGCCGTCCCCGCCGGCGACGATCACGCGTGCACCCGAGCGAAGAAGCGCGTTCGCGACGTCGACCGCCGCGCGTGCCGCCTGGCTCTCGACCAGCGCGGGCACGATCTGCAGGACCGTGGCGCCGGCGAGGCCGCGTGTTGCCTGCGGCGCGATCTGCGCGACGGTATTCATGGCAGGCCACTATCGCCGACGGCGGTCCGGGCGCGACGGGCCACCGGCCCACCCCTTGCGCTGCGCCGCGGCTTGCGGCGAAACACAGGCAGGCGCACGGCAAAGCTCGTCGCAACGCGGAGACGCACGGTACAATCCCTCGTCGCCCCGCCGGCGGACATTGTTCAGGTTTGGCAGGGCATTGGCGCCCTGGCCGCACGGACAGGCTCAGATGGACCATTCTTGCCTGAATTTTGTTAAAATAGGAACTGGTTCCGCGCAGCGGTCGATCGCGGTGCGCGCGAGCCCCGGTGCCAGCCCCGGCCTGTTCTGGCTCGGGGGCTTCAAATCGGACATGCAAGGCACCAAGGCGGCGGCGCTCAGCGAATGGGCACACGAGCAGGGCCGGGCTTGCGTGCGGTTCGATTACTCGGGACACGGCGAATCCGGGGGCGATTTTGCCGCCGGCATCATCACGGCCTGGCTGGAGGAGAGCCTTGCGGTGTTCGAGGCCCATTGCGGCGGCCCACAGGTGGTCGTCGGCTCCTCGATGGGGGGCTGGCTCGCGCTCCTCTTGGTGCGTGCCCTGCGGCGGCGCCTCGCCGCCGGTCGCGCCCCCGCCGCGTCGGTGGCCGGGCTTGTGCTGATCGCGCCGGCGGTCGATTTCACCGAGGTGCTGATGTGGCAGCGCTTCCCGCCCGAGGTGAAGCGCCAGATCGAGGAACAAGGTGCCTGGCTACGGCCCTCGGAATATTCCTCCGAGCCCTATCCGATCACGCGCGGCTTGATCGAGGACGGCCGCAGTCATCTCCTGCTCGGCGGCATGATCGAGACCGGCTGCCCGGTTCGCATCCTGCAGGGTGTGCTCGATCCCGACGTGCCCTGGAACCATGCGGTCGAACTGACCTCGCGGCTCGCCCAGGACGACGTGGTGCTCACGCTGGTGAAGGACGGCGATCACCGCTTGTCGCGTCCCGAGGACATCGAGCGGTTGATCGCCGCCGTGGCGGAGTTTTAGCTCGCGGCGCGTTGCCCGCGGGTGGCCAGCGTCGGCTTAAGCAAAGCTTCGGCCGGAATGTCCCATTCGTGGTGCAGCTTCCAGGCCATCTGCATGGTCAGCCGGCGCCTGCGCGAGAGGATATCCGAGGCGCGTTGGCGCGAGCCGAGCAGGCGCCCGAGATCGGCCTGGCTGAGACCACCGGTTTCCATGCGGTAGCGGATCGCCTCCACAGGGTCGGGTGGGTCGATCGACCAATGCTTTCTTTCATAATCCTCGATAACGAGCGCCAGCAGGTCGAAATGATCGGCGGCCGGCGTGCCAGGTTTCGGCTCCTTGTCGAAGTAGCGTTCGATCTCTGTGAGCGCCGCATCGTAGTCGGTCTCCGAGCGGAGCGGGCGGATCGACTTTTTCGCCATGATACGGTTTCCGGATTGATGCGGTCGTATTCGGCATGCGTGCCGACGAATTTCACAAGCGTTCGTCCGAACTCGTAGGACACGTGCGCGATCAAACGATACTTGTTGCCGCCGAGGTCAAAGATGACGCGATTGTCGGCCACGAAATCGACCGTGGTGCCAAACTGGCGTTTCACGTCGTTCGGGCCTCTCCAGCGCGCCCTCGCGACCGCCGCGAACCAAGCTCGCAGCGGTCCCTCGGCCTGCGGATGTCGCTCCCAGAACTGCCTGAGCGTCCGGCGCGCGATCACCTGCATCGAACAGAAATAGCATGTAACCGAATTGGTGACAAGGCGCCGGCGCGACCGAGTGCCTCGCCGCGCGCGGCCGTTGTGCTGGTCAGCTCAACACGCCGTATTTCTTGAACCAGGCCACCGCGAGCGCCCATCCGTCCTCGGCCGCTTCCTTGCGATAGCTCGGCCGGTAGTCGGCGAGGAAGCCGTGCGGCGCGCCCGGATAGATCTTGAACTCCGCGGTCTTGTGCGCGGCCGCAAGCGCGGCCTTCATCGCCTCGACCTGCGCGACCGGGATGCCGGCATCGGCTTCGCCGTAGAGGCCGAGCACCGGCGCCTTCATCTCCGGCGCGAGCTCGGTCGCGCTCTTCGGAAGGATCGGCTTCAGCGCCGGCGGATCGACCAACGGGCCGTAGAACGCGACGGCCGCCTTGAGATCGGGATTGTGCGCCGAATAAATCCAAGCGGTCCGCCCGCCGCGGCAATTGCCAAGTATGCCGAGTCGCGAAACATCGCCGCCCTGCTGTTTCGCCCAAGCGACCGTCGCGTCGAGGTCGGAGACAAGCTCGGCGTCCGTCTTGGTGTTGACGATCGCCTGCACCTGCGCGCCGTCGGCAATCTTCGTGAGATCGCCCTTGCGGAAATAGTAGTCAGGCGCGACCGCGAAGGCGCCGACTTTGGCCAGGCGGCGTGTCAGGTCCTTGATGTATTCGTGCAGCCCGAACACTTCGAAGGCGACCAGGATCACCGGAGGGTTCTGCGCATTGGCGGGTCGCGCGAAATACGCCGGCATCTCGCCATCGGAGACCTTCACCTTGGCGTCGCCGGCGCTGAGCCCGGTCGCATCCGTGTGGATCGCGTCGGCGCGGACCGGGCCTGCGGCAAGCGTGTAGCCGGCGGTCGCGGCGGCCGACGCGGTCATGAAGAAGCCGCGGCGCGACAACGGATCGACCTGGTGCGCCAATCCTACGAGATCGGAGGG
>CAYZMR010000189.1:0-4877 GCA_964479515.1 uncultured Hyphomicrobiales bacterium
GCCTGCACCTCGATGACCTTCTCGGGCGGCACGCCGAATTTCTCGATCACCTCGGCGACGCCGATGCGCTTGTCCTTCATCGTGTCGTACATGATCACGCAGTCGTTCACGAGCTGCATCAGGTCCTTGTCGGACGACACGATGGTGACGTTGGCCTTCACCGCGCAGGCCTCGCGCGCATAGGTCGCGATCAGGTCGTCGGCCTCGAAGCCGAGCATCTCCAGGCACGGGATGTCGAACGCGCGCACCGCCTCGCGGATCAGCGGGAACTGCGGGATGAGATCGGCCGGCGCGTCCGGCCGGTGCGCCTTGTAGTCCTTGTACAACTCGTTGCGGAACGTCTTCTCGGACTTGTCGAAGATCACCGCAAGGTGGGTCGGCTTCTCCTCCGGCTTCATGTCGCGCAACAGCTTCCACAGCATGTTGCAGAAGCCGAGCACGGCATTGACCTGCAGCCCGTCCGACTTGCGGTTGAGCGGCGGCAGCGCGTGATAGGCGCGGAAAATGTAGGACGATCCGTCGACGAGAAAGACGTGATCGCCCTTCCGCACCGGACGGGAACTCGGGGCCGGCGCCGCGGCCGGAGCCTTGCTTTTCGCTTGGACTGGCATGGCGGGAATGTGGGCCGCCAGCGGTGCTGAATCAATGCGTAAGTCGCCGCCGTGCGTGCCCCCGGTGGACAGCTCTTGTCTGATCGGTGATCGGCGGGCACGATCCTGCGGGCGCCCTCGCGGCGCGGAGAAAATCGGGAGGCCGGGATGCGTTTGAAAGCCGCCGTATTGGCCTCGCTGCTGCTCGCGCCCGCTCAGTCGGCGCAAGCCCAAACGGTTCAGGATGTTCTCACGCGCTTCGACCTGATCGGGAAATGGGCCGACAATTGCGACGCGACGGCAAGCGACAGCAACTGGTACGCGGTCTATGCGGCCACGCCTAACGGGCAGGTGACGCGGTCGTTCTTCAACGGCAAGTCCAAGCCCTACAACCGATACGTCATCGACCGCGCCAAGATCACGGGCACTGAAATCTCTTATCACATGGTCGAGGCGGACGCCCGCCAGCTTCAGTTCGATATCGTCCTGCGGAAGGACGGCGAACGAATCCGCGTGTGGTCGTCGCACCAGCAGGATGGAGCGTTCGTCGTGCGCGACGGGAAATCCACGTCGAGCGGCGAAGAGAACAACTGGCAGACCCGGTGCCGTTGACCTTTCCGGCTACTGCGCGGGCTGCAGTTCGAATTGTCGCTTCGGTTCGAGCCGCGCCCAATCCGGCCGTTCGAACAGGAAACGGAGCGGCGTGCCGCGCACCAGCCAGAACAGCGCGACCGCGACGCCGATGCCGCAGGCCGTGACGATCAGCGCGACCGATCCGGCATCCGCGATGAGCCCGCTCTTGAGCAACAGCGCGCGCGAGCCCGCCATGCCGAGGAAGAACGCGAGATAAACGACGATCGAGTTGCGGCCGAGGGTGCGCAGTGGGGCGAACATGTCGCTCTTTGCCATCAGCGCCGAGACCGACACGACCGCGAGGGCGCCGATCAGCCCGAGCGTGAGCGAGATGAACGGCTGCGCGTCGAGACCCATGACGACATAGAAGCCGTTGAACAGCGCCCACAGCATCAACCCACCGGCGGCGAGCATCGGGCGTGCCTGCACGGCCGCGGCGATCTGGAAGATGCGGGTGGCCAGCACATAGCCGGTATAGAAATAGACGAAGCGATTGGCGAATTCGTCGATGACCGTCCAGCCGGTCTCGATATGCGCGATCTCCAGCGCCGCGCCGATCGCCCAGATCAGGAGCACCGGCGCGCCGCGCGTCGCCTTCACGACGACGAAGAAGATCGGCAGCAGATAGATGAACCAGAGCGTGCCGAACGGCTCGATGAAGGATTCAGCATAGAGCCGTGCGACGCCGAGCGCACCCTGCTCGGCGGCGAATCCCGGCGCCTTGAAGGCGAACTGGATCGTCACCCACAGCACGTAGAAGTAAGCGAAGTGCAGGACCTTGCGGTCGAGATAACTACGCCAGTCGCGATCGATCACGCGGGCGAGGAACAGGCCCGAGATCATGAAGAAATCCGGCATGCGGAAGGGCTTCGCAAACGCCACGAGCGCATGCATCCAGCTCGTGTGGCCGACGGCCGCCTCGACACCCAAGGTCGAGTGCATCATCACCACCATGACGATGCAGAACCCCTTGGCGTAGTCGACCCAGTCGACGCGGTCGTGCGCAGCGATCCCGGTTCCCATGCGTGCCATTTTCGGACGGATAGATTGCGTTCGGCTTTACGCACGCAAGGGGCGGACCGGGACGAAGGTAAGGATGTGTTAACCATGCGGGCCCTCTCCGTCGTCATCACCGGGCCGCGCCGAAGGCGCGCGACCCGGTGATCCCGATAGAACGGACGACGTTTCCCTCCTCAACGGGATCGCCGGGACAAGCCCGGCGATGACGAAGCGGATGAACTTCGACTCGCCTCTTCCCATCGACGATGCGCTGCCGGCGCTGACCGCCGCGCTGCGCGTGCGCAACGTCGCGGTGCTGGTCGCGCCGCCGGGTGCCGGCAAGACCACGCGCGTGCCGCTGGTGCTTGAGCGCGAGCCGTGGGCGACGGGCAAGATCCTCGTGCTCGAGCCGCGCCGGATCGCGGCGCGCGCCGCCGCCGACCGGATGGCGAAGACACTCGGCGAACGCACCGGTGAGACGGTGGGCCTGCGCGTGCGCTTCGGCTCGAAGATATCGGCCAAGACCCGGATCGAGGTCGTCACCGAGGGCGTGTTCACGCGGCTGATCCTCGACGATCCGGAATTGAAGGGCGTCGCCGCGGTGCTGTTCGACGAATTCCACGAGCGCTCGCTCGACGCCGATCTCGGCCTCGCACTTGCGCGCGACGCGCAGCAGGGCCTGCGCGAGGACCTGAAGATCCTGGTCATGTCCGCGACCATCGACGGTGCGCGCGTCGCGGCACTCCTTGGGCGTGCGCCCGTCATCGAGAGCCAAGGCCGCGCCTATCCGGTCGAGACGCGCTATCTCGGCCGCGATCCGCGCGCGCGCATCGAAGCGCAGGTCGCCGACGCCGTGACGCGTGCGCTGCGCGCAGAAACCGGCTCGGTGCTGGCGTTCCTTCCGGGCGCGGCCGAGATCCGCCGCACCGAGAGCCTGTTGAAGGAGCGGGTCCATGCCGCGACCGACGTGGTCGCGCTCTACGGCGCGCTCGATGCCGACACGCAGGATCGCGCGATCTCGCCCGCGCCGGCCGGACGGCGCAAGATCGTGCTCGCCACGTCAATTGCCGAAACCTCGCTGACGATCGAGGGCGTGCGCATCGTGGTCGATTCTGGCTTGGCGCGCGTGCCGCGTTACGAGCCGGACGTCGGGCTGACGCGACTCGAGACCGTGCGCGTCTCGCGCGCCGCCGCCGACCAGCGCCGCGGCCGCGCCGGACGCACCCAGCCCGGTGTCTGCTATCGGCTGTGGGACGAGCCGCAGACGGCGTCTCTCGAACCCTATGCGCGGCCCGAAATCCTCACCTCCGATCTTTCATCCTTCGTGCTCGACCTCGCGGCCTGGGGCGCGGCGCCGGAGGCGCTTTCGTTTCTCGATCCGCCGCCGAAGGGCGCGCTCGCCGAGGCCCGCGCGCTGCTGTCTGACTTGGGCGCGCTCCAGGACGACCGCATCACGGCGGAAGGTCAGGCGCTCCGCCGTCTGCCGCTGCCGCCGCGTCTGGCGCGCATGGTGGTCGATGCGGCGCGCGAGGGCGCGGGCGCGCTCGCGGCCGACGTCGCGGCGGTGCTCACTGAGCGCGGACTGGGCGGCGACGACGTGGACGTGACGCATCGCGTGGAGAGCTTCCGCCGTGACCGCTCGCGCCGCGCGAGCGATGCGCGCGCGATGGCGAAGCGGTGGAGTGAGCTTGCTCGCGCCTCTCCGCTCGGGCGGTCTGCTCCCTCCCCCCTTGAGGGGGAGGGTTGGGGAGGGGGGTCAGGAAAGGCTACGTCTGATCGCGTCACCCCCACCCCCCACCCCTCCCCGCAAAGGGGAGGGGAGCGACAGAGCCTGTCGCTCGGGCTTATCCTCGCCCTCGCCTACCCGGACCGGATCGCGAAGAACCGCCACAATGGCGCGTTCACGCTCGCGAACGGCCGCGGCGGCAACGTCGATCTGGCGTCGCCACTGTCGCGCGAACCCTTCGTCGCGGTCGCCGAACTCGCGGGAAGCGCCGCGCAGGGGCGCATCGTGCTGGCGGCGCCGATCGCGCTTGCCGAAATCGAGGCACGCTTCGCCGACCGCATCGAGAGCCGCGACGACGTGACGTTCGACGATACGTCGCTCAGCCTGCGCGCGCGGCGTTCGCGCCGCCTCGGCGCAATCGCGTTGAATGAGCAAACCCGCAAGGTCGAGCCCAATGACGAGACCGCGCGGCTCCTGGCCGAAGGCATCGCGCGCCTCGGCATCGACCGGCTGCCGTGGACCAAGTCGCTCACGCAGTGGCGCGATCGCGTGATGTTCCTGCGCCGCGCCGAGGGGGATGAGTGGCCGGACCTCTCCGACACGGCGCTCGCGGCGAATGTCGACTGGCTGGTGCCCGCCTTCGCCGCGAAGACCGCGTTGTCTCACCTCTCCGTTGACGATTTGCAGGCGGCCCTGGCCGAACGTCTGCCCTGGCCGTTGCGCCGCCGGCTCGATGCCGAAGCGCCGACGCATTTTACGGCACCGACCGGCACGCGCGTGCCGATCGACTACGAGGCGGAGGCGGGGCCGACGATTTCGATCCGGCTGCAGGAATTGTTCGGCCTCGACAAACATCCCGCGATCGCGGGCGGGCGCGTGCCGCTGGTGCTCGAACTGCTGTCGCCCGGACACAAGCCCGTGCAGATCAC
>CAYZMR010000189.1:4977-7205 GCA_964479515.1 uncultured Hyphomicrobiales bacterium
AAGGTCGACCATACCGGCCTGCTGATTTCGCTCGTGCCCGGTCTCTCGACCGAGAACGACGGAATGCCCGACGTGATGCGCGGTGAGGAGACGCAGATTTTTGGCGCGCTCGCCCTGTCGGGCATCGACGACGGCTTGTTCCTCCTGCCCGGCACACACTCCAAATGGGCCGAGGTGCGGGAAGGCCGCATCGTCTCGTTTCGCACCTTCATGACCGGCGAGGTGTTCGGCGCGCTGAAGGACCACACGATTCTCGGGCGCCCGATGCGCGCGGGACCGCCGGACAATATGGCCTTCGCGCGCGGCGTGAAGGAAGGCACGAACCTCGACAGCGCGGGCGCCCTGCTCAACCGCATGTTCGCGACCCGCACCTACAGCCTTTTCGGCCGTCTCTCCGACACTGCGCTGAGCGACTATCTCAGCGGACTGTTGATCGGCGCCGAGGTCTCCGCCGCGATGGGACTCGCCGACGCGGCCGTCACGATCGTTGCGAGCCTGTCGCTGGCGCAGCGCTATGCCGACGCGCTGGTGGTTTTGGGATACAAATGCAGTCTCGCGCCCGAGGACTGCGTCGCGGCCGGACATTGGCAGATCGCGCGCACCGCGAAATTGTGCTGACCATGCTCGACCTCCGCTCCGCCCTCAACGCCTGCCCGATCGCCGCGATCCTGCGCGGCGTTGCGCCGCAAGAGATCGACGCCGTCGGCGACGCGCTGGTCGAGGCCGGCATCACGATCATCGAGGTGCCGCTCAACTCGCCGAAGCCATTCGAGAGCATCGAGCGCCTCGCTGCGCGCCACGGCGCGCGCGCCCTCATCGGCGCCGGCACGGTGCTCGACGTCGCGGACGTTGCGCGTGTCGCGGACGCGGGCGGCCGTCTGATTGTCGCGCCGAACTTCGACGCGGACGTCGTACGCGCCGCCAAGGACGCGCAACTGGCCACGCTGCCGGGCGTGATGACACCGAGCGAAGGCTTCGCGGCACTGAAGGCCGGCGCGGACGGCCTGAAGCTGTTCCCGGCAGAGATCATCCCGCCGGCCGTGTTCAAGGCGTGGCGCGCGGTGTTCCCGCCCGACACGCTGTTGCTCGCCGTCGGTGGCGTCGGCGTCGACAATCTCAGGAGCTACGCGCAGGCCGGCGCGTCCGGCTACGGCATCGGGTCGGCGTTGTACAAGCCGGGCCGCCCCGCGGCCGAGATAGGCGCGCTCGCCCGCGCCCTCGTCGTGGCCGTAAAGGCTTGATTTTCCGGCCTTTCCGGCCTATATTTGGAACATCTGATCCGAAGCCTCTCGTTCGGCAATTGTCGCGCGGGAGGTTTATTGCTTTTGGGGCGCGGCGCGCCGCGCGAACACGATGACCAGCAACCGTACCGGCCATATCCGGCTCACCTCCCATCCGGGGCGAGGAGCGCCGGCCCGCTTTCCGATCCACTGGGGCGCCGCGACCGCGCGCGAGCGCGGGCCCGTCATCGGCACCGTGAATTCCGGCGTCGACCGCAACGCGGTCGGCGCGCATGGCGGCTCCTATGCGGTCTATCGCGCGCTCGCGGTGTCGTCGGGCGCCTTGAGCCCGATCGCGCGGCCAGATCTCACCAACACATCGCCCGTGGTGGATGTTGGGCCGTTCCCACAATGGTCGGAGCCAGGCCGCATCGTCTCGCTCGACCCGTGGGGCCATCGCGTCGCGGCGGATTTCCACGCCGAGATCGCCGAGGGCATCGACATCCGGCCGAGCATCGCCGTCACCAAGGCGCGCCTCACGATCTCCGAATTGGACGAGGCGGTCGTCGCCGGCCGCCTCAAGGTCGACGGCACGATCATGAAGGACACCGGCGAGGTCGCGGTCACCAAGGCCGCCGTCGAGCCGGTCTGGTACCTGCCGGGCATCGCGGAGCGCTTCGGCGTCACCGAGGACAAGCTCCGCCGTACGCTGTTCGAGCAGACCGGCGGCATGTATCCGGAGTTGGTGACGCGACCGGATATCTCGGTGTTCCTGCCGCCGATCGGCGGGATCACGCTCTACATCTTCGGCGATCCGTCAGCGATTGCGGACCGGCGCCGCACGCTGGCGTGCCGCGTCCACGACGAATGCAACGGCTCCGACGTGTTCGGCTCCGACATCTGCACCTGCCGGCCGTATCTGATCCATGGCATCGAGGAAGCGATCCGCGAGGCGCAGAACGGCGGCGCCGGGCTGATTGTCTACAATCGCAAGGAAGGCCGCGCGCT
>CAYZMR010000190.1:0-2602 GCA_964479515.1 uncultured Hyphomicrobiales bacterium
ACCTTCCCGCTCACCACGAACGTCCGTTCCGGGAACGGATGGAACAGGTGGTACTTTTCGTTGAAGATGTTATCGACGCCGAAATTCAGCGTGCCGTTCTGGCTGACCTTGTATTGGACGCGCCCATCCACCACGACGAACGGATCGAACGCCTGATAGACGTTCGGATTGGTGTCGGTGTTGTCGAGCGTGGAGAACGTCTTGCTCTGCCAGCGCGCGACCGTCGTGAACGCCCATTGCTCCGTCGGCCGATAGGTCGCACCCAACGTCGCACGCCAATCCGGCACGTTGGGGACGCGCTTGCCGTCGGCGGTGGTGCCGCCGATCGTACTCACGAAAGTCGGATCGCTGACGATGCGCGCGTCCACATAGGTGACGCTGCCGAACAACTCCAGATGCTGGATGACGACATTGTCCTTCTGCCACGCGAGCTCGGCGCCTCGCGCGCGCGTCTTGTCGACATTGGTCACGAAGGTGCTGGTGAGCACGGTGCCGGGAACCGCGTTCGCCTGCGAGACGAGGGCGTTGTGGGTGTCGTCTTCGAACAGCGACAGCCGCACTTTGCCGTCTGCGAACTTGCGCTCGATTGCGAGCTCGGTCGAGAGCTGCTCCTCGGGAAGCAAGTTTGGATTGGGATTTGCGATGACGCCCGGGACGGTCGCGACCGTCTGGTAGAGCTCGGTCACCGTCGGGAAGCGGTTGGCGACACCGACGGAAGCCGTGACCTGCCAATCCTTGAGCGGTTCCCAGCTCAACGAACCCTTCGGCGAGAAGCGCGCCGCTTCCAGATTGGGTTGACCGAGCGCGGTCGTGCCGGTGATCGCGCCGGTCGTCGCGTTCGTCGTGGTGGTGAGGTTGAAGCCGTCGAAGGCGCGCCAGTCCTCGAAGCGTCCGCCCAGCGTCAGCTTCCATTGCGGCGCGTAGCGCCACGCGTCCTGCGCCCACAGCGCGACGGTCTGCGTCTTGCCGAGGCTGTTGGTATAGAGGCTTTGCGTCGCGTCCGGGCCGACCTGCCAGTTCGCGGTCTGGAACACCGGATTGACCAGCTCATAACGGTCCCCGTGCACGCCGAAGCTCATCTCGTGGGCGCCCGCGAGCGCGAAACGCCAGATGCCTTTGGCGTCGAGCGTGGTCCAGTTGGTGCCATCGAGCCGCGTGATCTTGCCGACGTCGGTGAAGCCCAAGCCGGTCGCCGTCACGGTGAACGGATTGCGCTGAATGTCCTTGAGATAGTCGTAACGCGTCACGACTAGCTCGCCATCGAGCGGACCGCGCGTGTCGGTCTTGAGCGTGAAGGCGTTGGCGAGCTGTTGCTGCAACAGATTGAAATAGGCAGCGGCGAAGCCCGAGCCGCCGACTGCGCCATTGCCGCCATAAGTGAGATTGCCGTTGGCGTCGCGCAAATAGCTCTCGACGCGCGATTGCTGATTGTTGTCGAAGAAGCCGATCGTGTAGGTCGCCTTCAGCCAATCGTTGACGTCGAGGACGAACTTGCCTTTCAGGTTGGCCTGGTCGGTATGCAGCAGACCGCCCGCCCCCATCACGTTCGCTGTCGTGTAGGTGCGGCTCAATTGCGGGATCGTGCCGGTCGTGCCAGCCGGCGTTCCGGCGGTCGTGATCCAGTTGAGTGGCTGGCTGTATGAGTTCTGGAAGTTCGCCGCGAGGAAGACCGAGAGGTCGCCCCAGCGATTGCCGAACGACGCGCTGCTTTGATCGGTGCGGAACGCATTGCTGGTCTTGTAGAAGTCGAAGGTCTGGAACGCCTCGGTCTGCGTAAAATTGAACTCTGGCTTGGTCGGCGTCTTGGTCGTGATCTGCAGCACGCCGCCCATCGAGTTGCCCGGATACATCGCGGCGAACGGTCCATAGAGGAAATCGACACGCTCGATCTCCTCGGGCGCGACCATGCCCCAACGCGGCGCGCCGTTGGTGTTGTTGTTGCCGATCAAGGTCGAGAGCAGAACGTCGTCGGCATAGATCAACGTCCGCGCGCTGGAGCTGATTCCCCACGTGCGCGTGGCGAGCACGGCTTGGTTGTCGCCGTAGTTTCGTTTACGCACGAACAGGCTCGGCATGTATTTCACCGCGTCCGCGGTGTCGACCACGTTCACGGTCTGCTGGATCTTCTCCGCGGTCAGCCCCTCGGACGTCTGCGGAAGCTGATACTTCTCCTTGACCGGCGCCGGGCCCGCGACGATTCCCGCATTGGCGGAAACCGCAGTTGGCGTCGTTGTCACGGCGGGCTGCGGCGGCTTGGGAGCGGCCGGCCGCCGTGCGGTGCGCGCGGCCTGCTTCGCCGGCTTGCGCTTCTGCGCGACCCGCCGCGGCGTCGGTGGTTGGACCACAACAGGCGGCAGTTGCGTCGCCCCCGGCGCAGCGGTCTCCGCACGCGCGGTCTCACATGCAAGGAGCGACAGGCAAACCATGCCGCAAACGCATGTGCTCGCCAGCAGGCGCGAACGAACCATGACATGCACCGAGAGGCGCGGCGTTGCGCGCGCGTGGTGAAGTTTCCGGAAACCGATGGCGACGAAGCTCGCGTCGTCGGGCGCGGCGGCCGATCAGCCGTTTCGAACAGCCACGAGATCAGCCCGCGAGCGGG
>CAYZMR010000190.1:2702-7200 GCA_964479515.1 uncultured Hyphomicrobiales bacterium
GACGCCGCTGAGCAGGACCTGCAGCGCAAGCCCAAACGCCGCCGCCATGGCAATCCATGGCCGCATTCGCACCCGCATCAATCGCGCAACCGACACCGGACGTACCCCTGCCCGTTCAAATTCTCGCACCAAATGTCCGACCTGTGAAGCGAGCCGCCGCGGCCGGCAAGGAAGCCCGCGACGCCGATGCAAATGACTCACATCGGCGCGCAGCGCCGTCGCGCCTCGCGGTCGGGTTTGATCCAGATCAATGATGTGCGTGGCGCGAGGGGCGATCGTTGCAATCGCAACAATTAAGCCGATGGAGGACGCGCATGCTGCGGCACCATATCGACGGCACCACGCTGTTCGACGGCGATCAGGCGCAGAAGGGTTTCGCGCTCAACCGCATGTGCTTCTCGTTCAACAGCGCGGAGAACCGTGCCGCGTTTCTCAAGGACGAGGACGCCTATTGCGCAAAATACGGCCTGACGCCGGAGCAGCGCGCCGCCGTGAAAAGCCGCAACGTGCTCGCGCTGATCGCGGCCGGCGGCAACGTTTACTACCTCGCCAAGCTCGCCGGTATCTTCGGGCTGAGCGTGCAGGACATCGGCGCGCAGCAGACTGGGATGTCGGTCGAGGCGTTCAAGGACAAGCTGCTCGCAGCAGGGAGGTGACCATGGCCCGCATCATCGGTGGCATCGCGACGACGCACGTTCCTTCGATCGGCAAGGCGATCGCCGACGGCAAGCAGAACGATCCCTACTGGAAGCCGTTCTTCTCCGGTTTCGACTACGTGCACCGCTGGCTCGCGCGCGAAAAGCCGGATGTGGCGGTCGTGTTTTACAACGACCACGGCCTCAATTTCTTCCTCGACAAGCTGCCGACCTTCGCGGTCGGCGCGGCGGCGGAGTATCGCAACGAGGACGAAGGCTGGGGCATTCCGGTTTCGCGCGCGGTCGCGGGCGATCCGGCGCTCTCATGGCACTTGATCAACACGCTGGTCGAGGATGAGTTCGACATCACCATGTGCCAGGAGATGCTGGTCGATCACGCAGTGACGATCCCGCTCGCGCTGATGTGGCCGGGCCAGAACTGGCCGGTGAAGATCGTGCCGGTCGCCATCAACACGGTGCAGCATCCGCTGCCGTCGATGGCGCGCTGCTTCAATCTCGGCCGGTCGATCGCGCGGGGGCTCGAATCTTATCGACCGGACCTGAAGGTCCTGGTGATCGGAACCGGCGGCCTGTCGCACCAGCTCGACGGCGAGCGCGCAGGCTTTATCAACAAGGACTTCGACCGGCTGTGCATGGACAAGCTCGCCGCGGATCCGGAGGATCTCACACAATTCACCATCCCCGAGCTCGTGGAATTTTCCGGCGCGCAAGGCGTCGAGTTCCTCAACTGGATGGCGATGCGCGGCGCGCTCAGCGGCAAGGTCACCGAAGCGCATCGCAACTACCATGTCCCGATCTCGAACACCGCAGCCGCCACCATGGTATTCGACAACGAGCCAAGCGTGCGGCGCAAGGCGGCTTAGGTCAGCGTCCTATTCAGCCGTGATCCGCTTGGTGGCCGAATCGAAGACGATAACGCTGCCGTAGATGAGCCGCACTTCGAGGCGTGCCTTGCCGCCGCGCATCGTCTGCACCGGCGGGCCGATGACCAGCGGGCTGCCTTTCAACAGTTCATGCCACAGCGTGGGGAAATCCATGCCAGTCGCGAGCGCCGCTTGGCACTGCGCGATCAAGTCCGCGCCCGTGTTGGTCATGTTCTCGCCGCTCAGTCAGCAATTCCTCGCCTGCGCCCGAGTAACCGGCGGGACGGTCCGGCCCACAATTCAGGGGATGTACGTAGGTTACTCGGCCGGATGATTGCCCGACCGGGCGCGGTTCGCGTAGACATCGACCCATGCCAGCATCGTTCCGAACACCACGAACGCCACCACGATCGCCGTCAGAAAAGCAGCACTTTCCATCGACATGAAATCCTCCCTGGTCCAACGCCGAGAGGCTAAGGTCGAAGCCGCGCGCGGCCTTGATCTGGATCAAGTTCATTTCACGACATCGCGCCCACCTCGAACGCGGTCTTGAATGCCGGTCTTCACGCCCCACCAGGACGCTGCGCTCTCGGCCGTCGCCAACTGGCTCAAGGACAAGCCGGGCGCGCGCGGCACGACGCCGCTCTTCCGCCTGTTCGGCTATGCGGGCACCGGCAAGACAACGCTCGCAAAGCACGTCGCGGCGGGCGTCGACGGCGAGGTGAAGTTCGCGGCCTTCACCGGCAAGGCCGCGCTCGTGATGCGCGCCAAGGGCTGCTACGGCGCTTCCACCATCCACAGCCTCATCTATCGGGCGCGCGAGAGCGGCGAGGAGACGCCGAACTTCGAATTGTGGGACGACGCGCCCGCCTCGAAGGCCGCGCTGATCGTGATCGACGAATGCTCCATGGTCGACGCCGAGCTCGGGCGCGACCTGATGTCGTTCGGCGTGCCGGTCCTCGTCCTCGGCGACCCCGCCCAGCTTCCCCCGATCGCGGGCGGCGGCTTCTTCACCGACGTCGAGCCCGACGCGATGCTGACCGAGGTGCACCGCCAGGCACGCGGCGACCCGATCGTACGGCTCTCCATGCAGGTTCGCGCGGGCGAGCGGCTCGAGCCCGGTGAATACGGCGAGACCAGTGTCGTGCGGCGCGCCGACTTCGACCCCGCCCGCGCGCTCGAGACCGACCAGATCCTGGTCGGCCGCAACGCCACGCGTCGCGCCTATAACATGCGCATGCGCGAGCGCCGCGGCTTTGACGATCCGCTGCCGCTTTCGGGCGACAAGCTGGTGTGCCTGCGCAACAACCGCCGCAAGGGCCTGTTCAACGGCGGCTTGTGGCAGGTGGCCGAGCGTCCGACGACGCGGCGGCAGATCCTGAAGCTTCGATTGCGCGCCGACGAAGGCGCCGGCGGCAAGGGCGTCAAGGTCTCGGTGCGCCCGGAATGCTTCACCGGCGGCATCGAGCAGCTCGATTGGCCGGCGCGCAAGAAATACGACGAGTTCGACTACGGTTACGTGCTGACCGTGCACAAGGCGCAAGGCTCGCAATGGGATGACGTGGTGCTGTTCGACGAGTCCTTCGCGTTTCCCGACAGCCGCGAGCGCTGGCTCTATACCGGCATCACGCGCGCCGCCAAGCGCCTGACCATCGTGATGTGAGCGCTATCGGCGCAGCCTGGGCTTCGGGTCCTCGACCGGAAAGAAGAACGCCTCCGGCGTGGTCACGGCCGGTTTCGCCACCGGCGCAAGCGAGGGCGCTGGACGATCCTGATTGACGACCGCGGGCTGGCGCACCTGCGAGAACTCCTGGTCCGCCAGCGCGTCGATGTCGGCGAGGTCCTCGGGACGCGAGCGCGCGCTCATGGTCGCGCCGCGCCAGCGCTCGACCACCGAAAGCAGGAAGCCCACGTCGACACCGCGCGCAGAATCCATGTGCGCGCGTGTGACCGCCTCGCTGTGCGGGATGTGGCGCTTCTCCAGCTCCTTGAAGCGCAGCCTTGTCGGCAGCGCCACGCCCTCGCCGAACGCGAACACCTCGCGCGTGCCGAGCGAGGGCACGAAGGCGAGCAGCGAGCCGGCCGCGTCCGAGACCGCCGAGCGCACGATCGCCTGGTCGCGATCGTTCGCCATGCGCATCGCGAACAAGGTGGAACATTGCGAGATGATGGTCGCGTCGAGCTCGGCCGGGCGCTGCGTGATCAGCCCGAGGAACACGCCGTATTTGCGCCCCTCCTTGGCGATGCGCGAGACCGCCTTGCGCGTCGGGCCGAAGCCGATCGAGCGGTCGGCCGGCGCGTAGCGATGCGCCTCCTCGCACACGCAGAGCAGCGGGAACGCGCCGTCGCTCCACAGGCCGAACTCGAACGCCATGCGCAACAGCACGGAGACGACCGAGTCCACGACCTCGGCCGGGAAGCCCGCGAGCTGCATGATCGTCATCGGCATGCCGTTCGGCGGCAGGCGGAACAGCGTGCTCAGCACCTCGACCATCGTGTCGCCGCCGACATTGGCGTTGTCGAACATGAAGGAATAGCGCGGGTCGTTGCGCGCGGTCTCGATGCGCGTGATGAGGCGATGATACTTCGTCCACATCGCGCGGTTCTCGAGCTTGCCCATGCGCTCGTCGATCAGGCGCACGAGGTCCTCCAACCGATACGGCACCGGTGTGTCGACGGTGACGCCCGAGGACTTCGGATCCGCGCGCAGGCTGCGCCGCTCGGCGAGGCCGCGGGCGGGCGAGAACATGATCTTGGCGAGCGGGAGCACCTCGGAGAGGATCTCGACCTCCTCGTCCACGCCGGGACGGCCGCGGAAGAAGACGTCGACGATCTCCTCGAAATTGAACAGCCAGAACGGCAGCTTGAGATTATTGGGCGAGAGCACCTGCGCGCGCTCGCCGAACGAGTGGCTGTATTCGTTGTGCGGATCGATCAGGAACACGCGCAGATCGGGCCGCGCGTCGAGGATCTCGCGCA
>CAYZMR010000191.1:0-7191 GCA_964479515.1 uncultured Hyphomicrobiales bacterium
GCGCGATAGGTCGAGAGCGGCACGCGCTTGACGTAGCCGAGATGCGAGACGGTGACGACCATGTCCTCGCGCTGGATCAGGTCCTCGTCCTCCATCTCGTCGACGTGATCGACGATCACGGTCCGGCGTGGGGTCGCGAACTGCTTCTTCGCCTCGGCCAATTCCTCCTTGACGATCGCCTGGATGCGCGCGCGCGAGCGCAGGATGTCGAGATAGTCGGAAATTTCGGCGGCGAGCTTGTCGAGCTCGTCCTTGATCTCGGCGATGCCCAATGCGGTCAGGCGCTGCAGCCGCAGATCGAGGATCGCCTTCGCCTGCTCGGCGGAGAGTTTGTAGGTGCCCGCCGCCGAGACCTTGTGGCGCGGATCGTCGATCAGCTCGATCAAGGCCGCGACGTCGGCGGCCGGCCAGTCGCGCGCCATCAATCCCTCGCGCGCCTCGTTCGCGTCCTGGGAGGCGCGGATCAGCTTGATCACCGCGTCGATGTTGGCGACCGCGATCGCCAGGCCGACCAGCACATGGGTGCGGTCGCGCGCCTTGGTGAGCAGGAACTTGGTGCGGCGGGAGACGACGTCCTCGCGGAACGCGAGGAAGATCATCAAGAGGTCCTTCAGGTTCATCACCTGCGGCCGTCCGCCGTCGAGCGCCACCATGTTGACGCCGAAGGTCGATTGCAGCGGCGTGAACCGATAGAGCTGGTTCAGCACGACATCCGCCATGGCGTCGCGCTTGATCTCGATGACGACGCGGTAGCCCTCGCGGCTCGACTCGTCGCGATGCTCGGAAATGCCGTCGATCTTCTTGTCGCGGATCAGCTCGCTGATGCGCTCCACCATCGTGGCCTTGTTCACCTGATAGGGAATCTCGGTGACGATGATCGCCTCGCGCTCCTTGCGGATGGTGACGATCTCGGTCTTGCCGCGCATCACGATCGAGCCGCGGCCGGTGTGATAGGCTGAGCGGATGCCGGCGCGGCCGAGGATGATGCCGCCGGTCGGGAAATCCGGACCCGGAATGATGTTGATGAGATCGTCGATCGACAGGCCCGGATCGGCGATCAGCGCGAAGCAGGCGTCGATGACTTCGCCCAGATTATGCGGCGGGATGTTGGTCGCCATGCCGACCGCAATGCCGCCCGAACCGTTGACCAGCAGGTTCGGGAATTTCGCCGGCAGCACCATCGGCTCGCGTTCGCGGCCGTCATAGTTCGCCTGGAAGTCGACGGTGTTCTTGTCGAGGTCGTCGAGCAGCGCCATCGCGGGCTTGGCGAGGCGCACCTCGGTGTAGCGTTCGGCCGCGGGCGGATCGCCGTCGACCGAGCCGAAATTGCCCTGCCCGTCGATGAGCGGCAGGCGCATCGAGAAGTCCTGCGCCATGCGCACCAGCGCGTCATAGATCGCCTGGTTACCGTGGGGGTGATACTTGCCCATGGTGTCGCCGGTGACGCGCGCCGATTTGTTGTACGGCCGGTCCGGCGTGTAGTTGTTCTCGTGCATCGAGAACAGGATGCGCCGGTGCACCGGCTTGAGGCCGTCGCGCGCATCCGGCAGCGCGCGCGCCACGATCACGCTCATGGCGTAATCGAGATACGAGCGCTTCATCTCGTCCGTGATGGACACGGGGCGGATATCCGAGGGCTGCGGAGGCTCCCCGGACGGACGGTCGTTGGTGTCGGACAAGGGTGATTTCCAAGCGATTCAGTGGCCGGATTTCATATAGTCCATTTGGCCGCATACGGCCACCCGAAAGCGACGCTTTTGCGAATAAAATAATCTAATCATGACAATAACTTAGGTTCCGATTCGTGACGCCATCCCGGCCGTGCCGGGGCAGCCCCTGGAGCCTGCCGGACCGTGCTAGATTCAGGGGCGCGTTTCGCGCCGTCATGGATCGCCCGCATGTCCTTTCCGTTCGAGTTTCTGGTGGCGGCGCTGGTCACGCTCCTCGTCGTGGTCGACCCGGTCGGCCTGACGCCGACCTTCCTCGCCGTGACCGAGGGAATGTCGACACCGGAACGGCGGCGTGTCGGCCTGCGCGCCGCCCTGATCGCCGCCGCCATCCTGATGGGCGCGGCGCTGATCGGCGACTGGCTGCTGCACGCGCTGTCGATCTCGCTGCCGGCGTTCCGCATTGCGGGTGGCCTGCTGCTGTTCACGATCGCGTCCGAGATGGTGTTCGGGGTACGCATCGCGCGCGAGACGCGCGAGGCCGAGGAAGCGGCCGAAGAGCGCGTGCGCAATGTCGCGGCGTTTCCGCTGGCGATCCCGCTGATGGCGGGGCCGGCCGCGATCACGGCGAGCGTTCTGCTCGCCGGCCGCGCGGGCGGCGCTCCGTTGCGGCTCGCGGTGCTGCTCGCCGTGATCGTGCTCGTGTGCGCGATCTGTCTTACGATGTTCCTGCTGGCGAGCCGGATCGGTCGGCTGCTCGGCATCACCGGCAATGTCGTGCTCTCGCGCCTGCTCGGCGTGCTGCTCGCCGCGCTCGCGGTGCAGTTCGCGATCGACGGCGTGCGGGCGATAATCGCGGGCTAATGCCCGGTCGCGACCGCGTACATGATCCGCCCGGGCACGAAGGTGAAGATGCCCGCGACCACGAGCCCGCCGACGAACAGGCCGATCATCCGCTTGCGATGGTGCTCGACGTCATGGCGGTGCGCCGCATAGACCGCGAGCGGCAGCATCACCAGCACGAAGATCGATATCAGATGGATCGGGCTGAATGGGCCGACCAGGCGGATGCTGTGAATCCAAAACGAGCTGATCGCGATCGTCGCCATCAGCACGACCCAGATCCAGCCGATGGTCCGGTGCGGGAGCGTCCCTTTCGGCGCCGACAGTTGCACGATGCCGAGCACGAGCGCGCTCATCGCCGCGAAGGCATGGACCTGGATGACGGGCGAAGCATTGAGTAGTGGCGCAAACGTCACGGCGAGCCCCTGTCGCTCATGAATTCGTGGTGCCGCGCAGCTTACCCACGACGCCGCTGGGAAAAAAGTACACGCTCGCGATGAACAGGATGCCGAGCCAGAGCAGCCAGCGATCCGGGTGGAACAGGCTCGGGATCAGCGGGAGCCCGGCTTCGCCGGCCGCGGCCGAAACCCAGCCCATCAGCGCCTGGAGATAGTTCTGCGCCAGCACGTAGAGCGTCGCGCCGACGATCGCGCCATACATCGTGCCCATGCCGCCGATCACCACGATGAGCAGGATGTCGAGCATGATCGAGAACGAGAGCGAGGTGTCCGGACCGGTATAGCGCAGCCACAGCGCATTGAGCGCGCCGACCGCGGCGGCGGTCGCGGCCGCGAGGCAGTTCGCCAGGATGCGGTGGACCACGGTGCGGTAGCCGAGCGCTTCCGCCCGGAACGCATTCTCGCGGATCGCCTGCAGAACACGCCCGAACGGGGAGTTGACGATCCGGAGCAACAACAGGAACAGCGCCGCGCAGCACGCGAACACGAGATAATAGGTGAGCATCCGCCCGGTGATCGTCACGCCGAGCACCGAGAAGGTGAAGCCGGGGCGAAGCACCTCCGGCACCTGGAAGCTGCGGCCGTCCTCGCCGCCGGTCAGCCATGAGAGCTGCGAGGCGAGCACCGCGAAGGCCGACGCCACGGCCAGCGTGATCATGGCAAAGAAGATCGTCTGCACCCGCAGCGAGAACAGTCCAATGACGAGCGCGAGCGCGGCGGCCAACGGCAGCGCGACCGCGAGGCCGAGCGCGGCGGCCCCCCAGCGCGGCCCGAGCCCATACATCGCGATCGCGATCCCATAGCTGCCGATGCCGTAGAACATCGTGTGCGCGAACGACACGACGCCCGTATAGCCAAGCAGCAGGTCATACGAGGCGGCCAGCGCGATGAAGATGCAGATCTTGGCCGATACGTTGAGCGGCTTTGCGCCACCAAACAGGAAGGGCGCGAGGACGAGCACCAGCACGATCACGACCAGCGCGATGCTCAGGCACCGGCTGCGCGGCGGATCGCCCGAAAGCGGCATGATCATCGGCTGGTCACCGGATAAAGCCCGCGCGGGCGCCACAACAGCACCGCGACCATCAGCAGGATGTCGGAGACGAGCGACAGCTTCGGCACCAGGAACCCAATGTAATTCTGTAGGAGCGCGACCAGCAGCGCGCCGATGAAGCAGCCGGTGACCGAGCCGAGCCCGCCGATGATGACCACGATGAAGACGAGCACGAGCAGCTCGCCGCCCATCGAGGCGTTCACCTGCTCGCGGTAAAGCCCCCACATCACGCCGCCGAGGCCGGCGAGCGCCGAGCCCGCCATGAACACGCCGACGAACAGCCGCGTGATGCGATAGCCGAGCGCCTCGACCATCTCGCGGTTCTCGACGCCGGCGCGGATCAGGAGCCCGATCTTGGTGCGGTTGAGGATCGCCAGCATGGTGACGAACACCACGAGACCGACCAGTACCGCGAGCACGCGGTACTTCTCGATCGCCGCCTCGCCGATCAGGAACGAGCCGCGCAGGCTGGCGGGAAGCGGCAGCGGGATCTGCTGCGGCCCGAACAGCGCATAAAGCAGTTGCTCGGCGACAATCATGCCGCCCATCGTGATGAGGATCTGCTTCAGGTGCTGGCCGTAGACCGGCATGATCACGACGCGCTCGAAGGCAAAGCCGAGCACCGCCGTCACCGCCATCGCGGCAACGGCCGCCGCGATCAGCGCCGCAAGATTGAGCGCGATCGAGTCCGCCTGCATCCATGTGCCGAGCGGCAGCAGCACCAGCGTCGCCGTGTAGGCGCCGATCGCGATGAAGGCGCCGTGGCCGAAATTGAGCACGTCCATCAGGCCGAAGATCAGGGTCAGGCCCGACGCCATCACGAAGATCATCATGCCCATCGCGAGGCCGGCGATGGTCAGCGTCACCCAGGTCGAGACCGGGACGAACGGCAAGGCCGCGAGCGCGAGCACGACAGGCAACAGAAGCGGCAGATAGTCGCCGCGCGCCTTGGGCAAGGCCGCGCCAGGCTCGACGGTGCCGGTCGCGCTCATTGGTGCGTGTCCAGGCTGAGACCCAGCAGCCGCTGTTGCAGCGCCTCGTCGCGCGCAAGCTCGGCCATCGCGCCGGTGTGGACGATGGTGCCGTTGTCCATCACGGCGACGCTGTCGCCGATCTCCTGCGCGACGCGGAAGTTCTGCTCCACCAGCAGGATCGTGGCGCCGCGCCGCTTTACTTCCTTAAGGCAGTCGATCAATGCGCCGATGATCGCGGGCGCAAGCCCCTTGGTCGGTTCGTCGATCAGCAGCAGACGCCGCGGCTCGATGATGGCGCGCGCGAATGAGAGCATCTGCTTCTGTCCGCCCGAGAGCGTGCCCGCGCGCGACAGCCAGAATTTCTTCAGCGGCGGGAAGAAGCCGAACACCCAGTCGAGCCGGCTCTGGTCCATCGCGCCGTCGCGCGCCGCCAATACGAGATTTTCCTTCACCGTCAGGTCGGAGAACACCGCCATGGTCTCGGGCACATAGCCGATGCCGGCACGCGCGATGTCGGGCGTGGCGCTTCCCTCGATGCGGCTGCCACCAAACCAGATCTCGCCGGCGGACGCCTGCCACAGCCCCATGATGGTGCGTAACGTCGTGGTCTTGCCGGCGCCATTGCGGCCGAGCAGCATCGTGGTGCGGCCTTCGGGCACGCCGAAGTCGACGCCGTGCAGGATGTGATAGCGGCCGATATGCGTCTCGACCGCGGAGAGGGTGAGGAGCTCGCTGCCGCGATCTTCGCTCATGCGACCGTCTCTTGATGCTGGTCATCCCGGCCGAGCGCAGCGAGAGCCGGGATCCATAACCACAATTCTCTCGAGCCATCGAAAGGATCGTGGTTATGGGTCCCGGATAGCCGCCTGCGGCGGCTTCCGGGATGACAACCGAGTTTGAGGAGCGCGCTCATGCGGCCTTCCCCGCACCGAATGAGCCGAGATAAGCCTCCTGCACCACCGGCGAGGCCATCACCTCGGCGGGCGCGCCGTCGGCGACCAGCTTGCCGTTGTGCAGCACGATGATGCGGTCGGCGAGCGAGCGCACGACGTCCATCTTGTGCTCGACCAGCAGGATGGTCTTGCTGGTGTCCTGCTTCAACTGCGCGATGAGATCGAGCACCACCGGTACCTCATCGACGCTCATGCCGGCGGTCGGCTCGTCGAACATGAAGATCTGCGGCTCGAGCGCGATCATCAAGGCGACCTCTAGTTTTCTCTGGTCACCGTGCGAGAGCGCCGAGGCAGGAGCATCGCGCTTGCCGTCGAGCGCGACGCGGGTGAGCACCGCGTCGGCGCGCGCGATCAGTTCGGTGTGGCGCATCCACGGCCGCACCATGTCGTAATGCACGCCAGCCTGAGACTGCACGGCAAGCCGCACGTTCTCGGCGACGCTGAGCGCGGGAAACAAATTGGTGAGCTGGAACGCGCGGCCGATGCCGGCGCGGGTGCGCGCGGGCGCCGAGAGCCGCGTGATGTCGCGGCCGGCCAGGAAGACCTCGCCGGACGTGGCGGTGAGCTGGCCGGAGATCAGGTTGAAGTAGGTGGTCTTGCCCGCGCCGTTCGGCCCGACGATCGCGGTCAGCTCGCCGGGGCGGAAGACGCAGCTCACGCCGTCGACGGCGACATGGCCGCCGAAGCGGATGGTGAGGCCGCGGGTTTCGAGCGAGGTCATCGGTCCGATCCGAGCGCCGGAATTCGCGCAGCGGGAGCGACGGTCCCTCGGCTTGCTGCCTCCCCCCGTGAGGGGGAGGTCGACCGGCCGAAGACCGGTCGGGAGGGGGGTATCAGAAACGCGGCACCGACCAAGCGGACCCCCCTCCCCAACCCTCCCCCTCAAGGGGGGAGGGAGCGCACCGTCCGTGTGGCGATAGCTTCACCCGCGCGGCGAGAGCCGACACGTCAGCGCGCCTCACCGCTTGTTCTGGATCGGGACCTGCATGTCCTCGATCTTGAGCTCGCTCACGAGTTCGGGAATGCCCCACGCCACGGCGGGATCGGCCTTGATCTTGAAGTGATACATGCTCTGGAGCGCCTGATGGTCCTCCTTGCGGAACACCATCTTGCCCTTCGGCGTGTCGAACTCCATGCCTTCCATCGCGGCGATCAGCTTCTCGCTGTCGGTCGATTTCGCCTTCGTGACCGCCGTCACCACCGCCATCGCGGCCGCGAAGCCGCCCGCCGTGAAGAAGTCCG
>CAYZMR010000192.1:0-2268 GCA_964479515.1 uncultured Hyphomicrobiales bacterium
ATGATCAGGCTCGCGGTCGCGACC
The DNA here is from genome assembly GCA_964479515.1 of uncultured Hyphomicrobiales bacterium. Taxonomy (GTDB): domain Bacteria; phylum Pseudomonadota; class Alphaproteobacteria; order Rhizobiales; family Xanthobacteraceae; genus PALSA-894. The sequence continues at coordinate 25 of CAYZMR010000192.1, forward strand.
TGCGCCACCGGATCGAAGGCCGCGAGCGTGTCGTAGCGCAGCGACTTGTTCATCGTTGCCGCGATGATCTGTCCGGCGGTCATGATACCGAGCGTGTAGCCGTCCTTCTCGGCGCGCGCCACGACCTCGTTGCCGATCGTGCCGGCGGCGCCGGGCCGGTTCTCGATGATCACCGGCTGGCCGAGCTTTTCCGACAGCGATTGCCCGAGTATGCGCCCCACGATGTCGGCGCCGCCGCCCGGGCCGAACGACACGATCAGGCGGATCGGTCGCGACGGGTAGTCCTCCGCTTGCGCCGGCGCGAGCGCGGCGGCGAGAAGGCAGACGGCGGCAATCGCCCGAAAGAGCATGGTGTCCTCCCGAACTGTCGCGACCGCCTTGTGACGGGATCGCGTTCTTGCTTATTTGCCGAGCTCCTGCAGCACGGCGCCGGCCTCGCGGAACGCATGGTTGCCGGCGGGGACGCCACAGTAGATCGCCTGCTGCAGGATGATTTCCTTGATATCGTCGGCCGTAAAGCCGCCTTGGGTGAGCGCCGACCGCACGTGCATGCGGAACTCGTCCCACCTTGCGAGCGCGATCATCGTGCCGATCACCAGGATGCGGCGCGTGCGCTCGTCGTAATGCGGCCGTGTCCACACCTCGGCCCAGGCGCAGCGCGTGATGAAGTCCTGCCACTCGGCATTGAACGGCGTTCGGCTCTTGTCGGAGCGGTCGACCCAGGCGTCGCCGAGAATTTTGCGGCGGATCGCTACGCCGGCCGCGCGCTTTTCCGTGTCGTCCATGAATCGTCCTCACGCCTGCAGGAATGTCAGCATCGACATTGTTGAGATCAGTCTGTCATGATTTTCGCGCGGCGGCGATCAGCCGATCGATGAATTGCTGCGCGACGCCCTGATAGGCGAGGGGATCGAACAGGCGCGCGATGTCGTCGCGCGACAGATGCGCCGTGACGCGCGCGTCGTCGGCCAGCACGTCATCGAGGCGGAGCTTTGCGGCGATCGCCTGTTTGGAGGCCTCCTCGACGACGTGATGCGCCTCGAGCCGGCCGATCTTACGGCCGAGCGCGATCATCACGGCTTCCGCCATGATCAACCCGCCGGTCGCGTCGAGGTTTTGACGCATGCGCGCGGCGTCGACTTCGAGCCCTTCGGCGATGTCGACGACCGCCACGAGCGCGCCGGACGTTACCAGCAGCAGCGCCGGCATTGTCGGGCCTTCAGCCTGCCAGCCGCCGAGCGCGCGCTCGTGCTCTTGAACAAGCCCGGCGAGGATGGTGGCGGCGAGGTTCGGCGCCATGGTGGCGGCGGCAAGCGCGGTCGCGGCCGCGATCGGATTGCGCTTGTGCGGCATGGTGGACGAGCCGCCGCGGCCGGCGGCGGCCGGCTCGAAGGCTTCCGCCGTGTCGGTCTGCATCATCAGCGAGACGTCGCGCGCGATCTTGCCGCAGGTGCCGGCGAGGATCGCGACCGCGGACGCGGCCTCGGCGATGCGGTCGTGATGGCTGTGCCACGGCGCCTCCGGCAGCGGCAGATCGAGCTCATCGGCGAGTTTTTCAGCGACCTTCAATCCGTCGTCGCCGAGTGCCGCGAGCGTGCCGGCCGCGCCGCCGAACTGCAGCACCAGCGCCTCGCCGGCAAGGCGCGTCAGCCGTGCGCGCGAGCGCGCCAACGCCGCCGCATAGCCGGCGAGCTTCAGGCCGAACGGCAACGGCAGCGCATGCTGCAGCCAGGTGCGGCCGACCATCGCGGTCGCGCGATGGCGCTCGGCGAGCGCGGCGAACGCCGTAATCGCGCGGTCGAGATCGGATGTGAGCGTTCCGATCGCGGCCCGCAGTTCGAGCACCAGCGCGGTGTCGATGATGTCCTGGCTGGTCGCGCCCCAGTGGACGTATCCGGCCGCGTCCGTGTCGGCCTTGGCGACCTCGGCGGTGAGCCACTTCACCATCGGGATGGTGACGACGCCGGAGGCCGCCGCCGCCTCGCCGAGTGCCGCGATATCGCAGCGCGCGGCGTCGCAGGCGGCCTCGATCGCCGCCACGGCGTTCGCCGGGATCACGCCGACGGCCGCTTCCGCGCGCGCGAGCGCCGCCTCCACGTCGAGCATGCGCTGCAGCCGCGCGCGATCGGTGGTCAGCGCGCGCATGGCTGCGCTTGCGAACAAAGGTCCGAGCAGGGAGGACGAGGTCAGGTCGGTCATGCGTCGCGACTATAGCGGCACGACGCCGCGTTGGCGCTACGTTCC
>CAYZMR010000192.1:2368-7145 GCA_964479515.1 uncultured Hyphomicrobiales bacterium
CTCGCCGATCATCCGCGTGACGTGCTGGCATTTCGCCTGGCTCACTTCAACAATTTCTGGCTCGGGCGCCCGGCCGAGATGCGCGCCTCGGTCGAGCGCGTGAAGCCGCACTGGAGCCGCGATCTGCCGGGGTATGGCACGATCCTGTCCTGCCATTGCTTCGCCCACGAAGAGTGCGGCGACTACGCGACGGCCGAGCCGTCCGGCCGCGCCGCGATCGAGATCGATCCGGGCGATATCTGGGGCACGCACGCGGTCGCCCACATCATGGAGATGCAAGGGCGTCACGCCGCCGGCATCGCGTGGCTCGATGAGTTGGAGCGGCACTGGCAGGGCGGCAACAATCTCCTGCATCATCTGTGGTGGCACCGTGCGCTGTTTCATCTCGAACGCCGCGAGTTCGACGCGGTGCTCGATCTCTACGACCGGCGCTTCCGCAATCTTGGAAGCCCGCTGACGCAGGCGCAGCCGGACCTCTATATCGACGTCCAGAACGCGGCCTCGATGCTGTTGCGACTCGAACTGCTCGGGCTCGATGTCGGCGACCGCTGGAGCGAGATCGCCGACAAGGGTGAAGCGCGCATCGGCGACTGTCTCTCGGCCTTCACGTTGCCGCACTGGATGATGGCGCTCGCCGCGAGCGGGCGCGACGCGGCGGCGGTGCGGATGCTGGCCGCCATGGAGGACTTCGGCGGCGGCGACGGGACGGTCAACGCGATCGTGGCGGGCGGCGCGCTGCCGGTGTGCCGTGCGGTGTTGGCGCACCGGCGCGGCGAGCACGGCCGCGCGCTCGACCTCATGCGGCCGGTCTTGCCCGAGATGCACCGGCTCGGCGGCAGTCATGCGCAGCAGGATGTGCTGATGCAGCTTTTTCTCGATGCGGCCATAAGGTCCGACCGCGCCGACGACGTCCGCCTCATCCTCGCCCGCGCGGCGCGCCACGACAGTGCGATCGCCACGCGGGCCGGCTATGCGAAGGCGGCGCAATTCGTGCATTGATGCGGCAGTTCGTGCATTGATGCATTGACGGCCGCCCGGCGGCTGCGCCTTATCGGTAAAAATCGCCCGAGGAGACATACGATGGCCATGACCATGACAGGCGAGGTTCAGCTCGCCGCGCCCCGCCAGACCGTGTGGGAGAAGCTCAACGATCCGGCGGTGCTCAAGGCCACCATCCCGGGCTGCGAGTCGCTGGAGAAGACCTCCGACACATCGTTCGCTGCCGTCGCCGTCACCAAGATCGGCCCGGTCAAGGCGAAGTGGAAGGGCAAGGTCACGCTTACCGATCTCGATCCGCCGAACGGCTACAAGATCGTCGGGGAAGGCGAGGGCGGTGTTGCGGGCTTCGCGAAGGGCAGCGCGGACGTGCGGCTCTCCGACAAGGACGGCGGCACGCTGCTCACCTACAACGTGGATGCCCAGATCGGCGGCAAGCTCGCGCAACTCGGCCAGCGCCTGATCAACGGCGCCGCAAAGAAGATGGCGGACGATTTCTTCCAGAAGTTCGCCGCGGCCGTGACAGCCGGGTAGCGACTACCGGACCAAAGTGCCCGACGGAGAGAGATCCGGCCACCGACTGGCAAATGTGATCGGTGCGCTCTGCGATGCCTCATGGGGAATCGGCCTTAGCGCGAGCCACAGGGTCACGCCGATCACGGTTGCGATTGCGAGCGGCAACACGACCGCGATCGCAAGGAGTGGTGCGAAAAGCCAGACGTCACGCCGAGTCGGGTCGTGATCTTGGGCGGGCTCGGCCAAGTCTCCACGCGGGCGATGAGGAATCATGATTCTCTCCACCTTTCCCGCATAACGGATGGCGGAGGTGTTCGGTTCCTCCAGCGCGACGGCAAGATCGTTGGCGAAAGGGGAGGCGGCGCTGCGGATTTCGCGACGCTCCGACAAGGACGCGCGAGCCCCGCGCTAGCAAACCGAGTCCGGGCAGGCCGGATTGTTCGGGCTCAGCGCCGGCGGCGGCGGCACATCGAAGTTCACCGGGGGCGGGTCGAACTCGATGGACGGCTGCGGCGTCGAGCGTCCGGAAAGCCAGCGATAGCCGCGGCCGCGCATGCAGGTCTTGAAGGCCGGTGTGTCGAGACGATTTCGGTTGGCGCCGGTTTGCGCATAGCAGAACTCGATCGCGGCGTTGAAGACCGCGTCGCTGCGCGCGTGGCCGTTCGGCCGGATGAGATCGCGATAGTTATCGATGTCGGCGCGAGCCGCCGGCATCGCGGCGAAAAGTATCGCGGCCGCAAGGATTGCGCGCTTCATCGTCTAAATCCTACGTCCTGGCCCCTCCTTCTCGTAGGTCGGCGCGCCGTTCGGCCGGGTTCGAGCCTTGCGAAGAATTCATGTCCGGCGGCTCCCGGCAGCCTACGGAGCGCATCAACGACGCGGCGAGGAAGACGGCGGATGATTTCGTCCCGAAGTTCACGACCGTGACGAGAAGCCTGACGTAGTGGTCAATCTGTCTCCGGCAGTTTGGCCAAAATTTCAGTGATGACGGTTCGCAGTCGAGGAAAATGAGTTTTTGCGACGTCCCAGGTGATGTGATCGTCGACCAGATCGTAGTCATGCCGCAAGACATTGCCGATCCCCGCAATCTGCTGCCACGGGATGTCGGGATACGGGTCTTTCATGTCCTGAGGGATGTGACGCGTCGCCTCCGAGACGATCTCGATGCAACGCTCGACGGTACGCGGCATGTGGTAGACTGACTGAAATGTCTCGAAGCCTATCCCGGAAATCGTATCTTCGGTCCCATCGATCGCTCGAATAATGTCATTCAGCCGCAATCGGATGGATCGATTCATCGTCAAATACCTTTAGCGCGGACTGCGCGATCCGGTCGCGCAGGTCGCGATGAAGTCCATTGCGGGTCGTAAAGTCCACGCTCCGGCCGAGCCACCCGGCGAGGTCACGGCGTAAGTCCATGAACGGGACAAAGCCGAAGCGGTCGTAGTCCACGTCGGCGAACAGGTCGACGTCGGAAGTCTCACCGGCTTCATCGCGAGCGACGGAACCGTAAAGGTAAAGTGCGGTGACTCCACGGGCCTTAATGGCGTCAGCGTGGGCGCGAAGGACGGAGAGTGCTTCACTCCGGGTCATGCGGAATTATACCACGGCAGGCTCCGCACCTCATCCCGTGACCAAGTCTCTTGACCCGGCCTATCCGGCGGGTTCAGAGTTGTTCTTGTTCCAAACAGCGATTTCAGGCAAAAACGCCACGATTTCGCCGATCGTTCCGGCCGAGCAGGCGTGTTCGGCCTCAAAATGAGGGCCTTTGGCCCCGCTTTTCGAGGAGGAGGAGGGATATGCCCGCAGTCTCCATGACGGTGAACGGCAAGCCGGTCTCCGCGGATGCCGACTCGCGTACCTTGCTGGTCCAGTTCCTGCGCGAGACGCTGCGTCTCACCGGAACCCATGTCGGCTGCGACACCTCGCAGTGCGGCGCCTGCGTCGTCCATCTCGACGGCAAGGCGGTGAAGTCCTGCACCATGTTCGCCTGGCAGGCCGCGGGCGCGAACGTCACCACCATCGAGGGGCTCGCCAACGGCGCAACCCTGCACCCGATGCAGGAGGCGTTCCGCGACAATCACGGCCTGCAGTGCGGCTTCTGCACGCCCGGCATGATCATGACCGCCGTCGACATGGTGAACCGCAAGGGCCACCACCTCGACGACAAGACCATCCGCGAGGAGCTCGAAGGCAACATCTGCCGCTGCACCGGCTACCACAACATCGTGAAGTCGATCGCGGCCGGCGCGAAAGCAATGGCTTAAGCTGCCCGAAGAGGCAGACCAGGAAACACCCAATCGTATCCCGACGGAGGAAACGCCATGAGCGCGACCGGGATCGGCGCGGCAGTCCGCCGCAAGGAAGATTTCAGGTTCGTCACCGGCAAGGGCCAGTACACCGACGACATCAACCGCCCGGGCCAGACCTACATCCATTTCGTGCGCTCGCCGCACGCCCACGCCAAGATCAAGTCGATCGACAGCGCGGAGGCGAAGAAAGCGCCCGGCGTCGTCGCGGTGCTGACCGGCGCCGATCTGGCGAACGACAAGATCGGCAATCTCATTTGCGGCTGGGCGATCACGTCGAAGGACGGCTCGCCGATGAAAATGTCGGCGCATCCGGCGATCGCCAATGTGAAGGCGTGTCATGTCGGCGACGCGGTCGCGGTCGTGATCGCCGAGACGCTGGCGCAGGCCAAGGACGCCGGCGAGAAGGTCAAGGTGGATTACGAGGTGTTGCCCGCGGTCGCCGATCCAGCCAAAGCCCAGGCCAAGGGCGCGCCGCTGATCCACGACGTCGCGCCGCACAACACGATCTATCAGTGGCATCTCGGCGACCAGAAGGCGGTCGAGGCCGCGATCAAGTCGGCCAAGCACGTCACCAAGCTGCACTTCATCAACAACCGCCTGGTGCCGAATGCGATCGAGCCGCGCGCGGCGCTCGCCGACTACGACGCCGGCAGCGAGCACCTGACGCTGTGGAACACGTCGCAGAATCCGCACGTCGCGCGCCTCGTCATCGCGGCGTTCGTCGGCATGGCGCCGGAGCACAAGCTGCGCGTGATCGCGCCGGACGTCGGCGGCGGCTTCGGCTCCAAGATTTTCATCTATCCCGAAGAGGTCGTCTGCCTGTGGGCGGCGCGTAAGGTCAACCGGCCGGTGAAATGGAATTCGGATCGCTCCGAGGCGTTCCTCACCGATTGTCACGGCCGCGACCACGTCACGCATGCCGAGATGGCGTTCGACGCCGAGGGCAAGATCAC
>CAYZMR010000193.1:0-7114 GCA_964479515.1 uncultured Hyphomicrobiales bacterium
TGCCGACGTTCTTCACCGGGCTGCTGCTCATCCTGGTGTTCAGCATCCAGCTCGACTGGCTGCCGTTCGTCTACCGCGCCGACCTCGATGCGACCGGCTGGCACTGGTACTGGGAGCAGTTCCGCCAGTCGATCATGCCGATCACGGTGCTCGGCCTGTTCCAGGGCGCCTCCCTGACGCGCTATGTGCGCTCCGCCGTGCTCGAGGTGATCCGCCTCGACTACGTCACCACGGCGCGCGCCAAGGGGCTCGGCGAGCGGACCGTCATCATCAAGCATGTCGTGCGCAACGCGCTGATCCCGGTCGTCACCCTGGTGGCGCTGCAGATGCCGGCGATCTTCGGCGGCGCGATCGTGACGGAACAGATCTTCCGCATTCCCGGCATCGGGTCGCTGCTGATCAGCGCGATCCTCTCCAACGATACGCCCGTCGTGATGGCGGTGACCTTCGTGTTCGCGTGCCTGGTCGTGCTGTTCAATCTCCTGGCGGACGTGCTGTATGGCTGGCTCGATCCCCGCATCAGCTTCGGCTGAAGGCTCGGCCGAGATCGCTGCCGCGGCGCGCCGCGGCGCGCGGCCGTTTTCGCCGTGGCTCGATGCGTGGCGGCGCTTCCGCCGGCACCGACTCGCAGTCGCGAGCCTCGTCATTCTTGCGGTGATGATCGCCGCGATCCTGCTCGCGCCGCTGCTCTGGCGCGTCGCGATCAACGACATCGATTTTTCCGCACACCTCCAGGGGCCCTCATGGCCGCACCCGTTCGGCACCGACGATCTCGGCCAGGACGTGCTGGCGCGCATGCTCTACGGCGGACGGATCTCGCTCGCGGTCGGCCTGTGCGCCATGGTGGTCGCGCTGGTGGTCGGCACGATGATCGGCGCGGTCGCCGGCATGTCGCGCGGCTGGGTCGGGCCTGCGCTGATGTGGCTTACCGACCTCTTCCTCTCGCTGCCGCAACTGCCGCTGCTGTTGCTCGTGATCTACCTGTTCCGCGATACCCTCAAGGCGATCTTCGGCGTGGAGGGCGGCGTCTTCATTCTGATCGTTGTCGTGATCGGCGGACTGCGCTGGATGCCGGTCGCGCGGCTCGTGCGCGCGCAGTTCCTGTCCTTGCGTGAGAAGGAGTTCGTTGAAGCCGCGCGCGCCTTGGGCGCCTCGAAGCTGCGCCAGGTCGTGCGCCACATCCTGCCCAACGCGCTCGGGCCGGTGATCGTCGCGGGCACGATCGACGTCGCCGCCGCGATCATCGCGGAGTCGACATTGTCATTCCTCGGGCTCGGCTTCCCGCCCGACGTGCCGACCTGGGGACGTATCCTTTACGACGCCAAGGACTATCTCGATATCGCGCCGTACTGGGCGATTTTCCCGGGCGCCGCGATCTTTCTCACCGTGCTGTCGATCAACTTCATCGGCGACGGACTGCGCGATGCGCTCGACCCGCGCGGAGTGACGTGATGCAGGAAAACGTCACCGCAGCGCCGCTGCTCGACATCCGTGGCCTCAAGACGCATTTCGCCACCGATGACGGCATGGTGCGGGCGGTCGACGGCGTCGACATCGCGATCGGACGCGGCGAAACGGTTGGCGTCGTCGGCGAATCCGGTTGCGGCAAGACCGTCACCGCCATGTCGGTTCTCAAGCTGATCGCGATGCCGCCCGGTCGCATCGTCGAGGGCCAGATTCTCTGGCAAGGCCGCGATCTCGTTCCGCTGGCCGGAGACGAGATGGATCGCGTCCGGGCGAAGGAGATCGCGATGGTCTTCCAGGAGCCGATGACCTCGCTCAACCCAGTCTACACCGTCGGCGAGCAGATCGCCGAAGTGATACGGCGCCATGAGTCGGTCTCACGCCGCGCCGCGATGGACCGGGCCGTGCAGATGCTGCGCCTCGTGCAGATTTCCAACCCCGAACGGCGTGTGAACGACTATCCACATCAGTTTTCCGGCGGCATGCGTCAACGCGTGATGATCGCGATGGCGCTCTCCTGCGATCCGCAGCTTTTGATCGCGGACGAGCCGACGACCGCGCTCGATGTCACGATCCAGGCGCAGATCCTCGAATTGCTGCAGGAGATGAAGTCGCGCTTCGGCATGGCGATCATGCTGATAACCCACGCGATGGGCGTGGTGGCCGAGACGGCGCAGCGCGTCGTCGTGATGTATGCCGGCAAGGTCATCGAGGAGGCGCCGGTCGCGCGGCTCTTCGCCAATCCGCGCCATCCCTATACGCAGGGCCTGATCCGCTCGATCCCGCGCATCGACACCGGCGACGGCCCAAAGACACGGCTCGAGGCCATCCCGGGCACCGTCCCGAGCCTGCTGACGCCGCCGCCGGGCTGCCGGTTTGCGCCGCGTTGTCGGTATGCGATGGCGATCTGCCGCGAGGCGCCGCCGCCATTGCGCGAAGTCGAGGCCGGCCACAGGGTCGCGTGCGTGCTGGGATGAATGCGAACGCGATCGCGACGGCCGAGCCGCTCTTGCGCGTCACAGGGTTGACCAAGAACTTCGTCATCGGCGGCGGGTTGCTCGCGCGCGCCCCCGACGTCGTTCACGCCGTTGATAATGTGAGCTTTGCCATCTGGCGCGGCGAGACGCTGGGGCTGGTCGGCGAATCAGGGTCGGGGAAGTCGACGACGGGCCGTTGCGTGCTGCGCCTGATCGAGCCGACGGCGGGCAAGATTTTGTTTGAGAATTCCGACGTTGTTCAGCTCAATTCCGACGCTCTGCGCGCCTTGCGCCGCGATATTCAGATCATTTTCCAGGATCCATTTGCGTCGCTTAATCCCCGCATGACCGTCGGTGCGATCATCGGCGAGGCGCTGACCATCCACAAGCTCGCCAGAAAACGCCGCGAATTCACCGAGCGCGTGGTCGAACTGCTCGAAATCGTCGGGCTGCAGTCAGACCACATGCGCCGCTATCCGCACGAATTCTCCGGCGGCCAGCGCCAGCGCATCGGCATCGCCCGCGCGCTCGCAGTCGAGCCGAAGTTGATCGTGTGCGACGAGCCGGTTTCCGCGCTCGATGTGTCGATCCAGGCACAAGTCATCAATCTGCTGGAAGATTTGCAGCAGAAGTTCGGCCTCGCTTATCTTTTCATCGCGCACGATTTATCGGTCGTGCAGCACATCAGCAGACGCGTTGCCGTGATGTACCTGGGGCGTATCGTCGAGATCGCATCCGCGCACGATCTCTACGCTTCACCCAAACATCCCTACACCGAGGCGCTGCTCTCGGCCGTTCCCGTCACGGACCCGGAGGCGCGGCGCCAACGCATTGTTTTACAAGGCGAAGTTCCAAGCCCGATGCATCCGCCGACGGGTTGTCATTTCCATACGCGCTGCCCGATCCGCAAGCTGCCGCTGTGCAGCAGCGAGATTCCGCAACTGAAGGAGACGTCCAACGGACACATGGTGGCGTGCCATCTGAGGAGCTAGAACAGCCACGAAATGGCGCGAGCTTGTCCGGGCTCGAGCGCGAACAACAGGAAAAGTCATGAGCAAACCCCCGATCTCGCGCGGTTTCAGAGCACGTAAGGGGCCCGCCGGCCCGGTCAATCGGGTGCCGCCCGGCCAGCATCTGGTGAACGATTTCCCGGTGCTCTCCGCCGGGCCGACGCCGCAGACGAGCCTTGCAGGCTGGAGCTTCGCGCTGGAGCACGGCGCCTCACCGCTCGCCGCGTGGACCTGGGGCCAGTTCGAGGCGCTGCCACAGACCACCATCAAGGTCGACATCCACTGCGTCACCACCTGGTCGAAGCTCGACACCACCTGGCAAGGCGTGACGATCGACACGCTGCTCGAAGCCGCCGGCCTGAGCGAGCCGCCTGAGCTCTACACGATGATCCATTGCGAGGGCGGCTACACGACCAACGTCCCGGTCGAGGATCTGCTCGACGGCAAGGCCATGGTCGCAACGCGTTACGAGGGACGTCCGCTCGCCGCCGAGCACGGCGGCCCGGCGCGCCTGCTGGTGCCGCACCTCTATTTCTGGAAGAGCGCCAAGTGGGCGCGCAGCCTGCAATTCATCGCGCAGGACGAGCCGGGCTTCTGGGAGTCGCTCGGCTATCACATCTATGGCGACCCCTGGCGTGAGCAGCGCTATGCCGGCGACTGACGCAGCCCTCGCGGCGCCGGCGCGATTGCAATGGCTGACCGCCGAGGTGACCGCCGTCATCACTGAGACGCCGCGCGTGAAGAGCCTCGTGTTGAATGTGCCGGGCTGGCCAGGCCATCGGCCCGGTCAGCATGTCGATGTCCGGCTCACCGGCGAGGATGGCTATCAGGCGCAGCGCAGCTATTCGATCGCCTCGGCGCCGGAGGCTGGACATTTGACGTTGACGGTCGAGCGCATCGAGGAAGGCGAGGTTTCGCCTTATCTGGCGGGTGAAGTCAGAGCCGGCGATCAGTTCGAGCTGCGTGGACCGATCGGCGGCTATTTCGTCTGGACGGCCGCGACCGAAAGCCCGCTGTTCCTGATCGCGGGCGGTTCGGGAATCGTGCCGCTGATGGCGATGCTGCGCCACCGCGCGGCGGCGCCAAACGCCGCGCCGGCGCGGCTGCTCTATTCCTCGCGCACGGTCGAGGACATCATCTATCGCGACGAGCTTGCCCGCCTGACGGCGCGCCGCGATGGATTGGAGATCACGCATACGCTCACGCGCCGGCAGCCGGCCGGATGGAACGGGGCTGCGCGCCGCATCGACCGCGCGATGATCGCCGGCGCCGGCTTCTCGCCGAGCGAGCGGCCGAGGACATTCGTCTGCGGCCCGACGCAGCTCGTCGAATCCTGCGCACGCACGCTGCTGGAGCTCGGCCATGAGGCGCGCCTCATCAAGACGGAGCGATTCGGACCGACAGGAGGCTGACGCATGAGCACCGATTCCAGCGCGAACGCGCCGCTCGACGGCAATTCGGCCGCGGGGCTCCTGCGCGAGCTCTTCGCGGTCGACGTGACCAGCGCGAGCGTCACCTGCGTCGGATGCGGCACCGTCGCGAAAATCGGACGCGAGCACGCCTATGGCGGGACGATGGGCGCGGTGCTGCGCTGTTTCCGCTGCGACGCCGTCGTCATGCGTGTGGTGCGCACGCCGGCCGGCTGTTGGCTCGACATGCAGGGCGCGCGGACGCTGTTCGTGCCGGCGAACGCTTGGCGTTCGTGAGAAAAGGCGCCGGCAACAACCAATCCACGCACCAAAAAATGCAAAACGTCGCTATGGCAGCTTCGTCTCAATTGGAGAGGTAATCGTATCTAACAATTAGGTAGATGCGGCTACTTTCTCAAAGGAGGTCCGTAATTAACCAGGTGTGAGTCGTTGAGATAGGTCGCCTATTATTGTACGCGGCCGGAGAAATCATGCGCCAGTCGCAACATGCGTGGAAGTTATTCTCCCGCTTCGTAGAAGGCCCTCTTGCAATTGCTGGGGCGCGGCTTGCGTCTTTCGGTCTTGCAAGTGTGCTGATCCTGCTTCCGTTTTCGCCGTTTGGGGCCGGAGCCACTCCCGGCCTCAGACCCTCCTATCAGGCCGAGAGAGAATCCCCCTTGGCGGCCTATGTCGCGGAAGGCGATCAGGAGAGCTTCGCGAACTATTGGCGCAATCGGCCACAATATTTTGCCGCCGGCGCGGGGCTGGCTGCCTTAATCGCGATTGTCGTTATTTCCGCAGCCCGCTCCCGCAGGAAGCTCAAGAGTGCTCAACGCGAACTTGAAGCGACGCTCGAGAATATGAGCCAGGGCATCATGAAGGTTGATGCTCATCGCAAGGTGGCGTTCATCAATCGCCGGGCCATCGAGCTTCTGGGATTGCCAGACCGTTTTCTCAAGCCGCATGGCGCGCACGCGGACATGCTCAAATTTCAATGGGCGAGAGGTGAATTCGGCGTCAATGGTGAAGCGCTTGATCCGCGCGTGAGAGAGAAGATGCTATCCAGCACCGTTCACCACATCGGTGTGTACCGGCGCACCCGCCCCAATGGAGTTGTGTTGGAAATCTCGACGGTACCGCTGCCGGATGGAGGCGTTATACGGACCTACACGGACGTGACGGAGCGTGTGGCCCACGAGGTCCGGATTGCCCATTTGTTGCGCCACGACGATCTGACCAAGCTTGCCAACCGAACGCTCCTCAACGAGCGGATTGAACAGGCTCTGGCGCGGATGCAACGGCAGAACGAAGGCTTTGCGTTATTCTGCCTCGATCTCGACGGCTTCAAGACCGTGAACGACAATTATGGCCACCCGGCCGGAGACATGCTGCTGCGGGCGGTCGCGGACCGAATGTCCGCATGCGTCCGTGCAACCGATACGGTCGCGCGTCTCGGTGGCGACGAGTTCGCAATTCTGCAAGCGGCGACGAACTGCGAGGACGATGTCGAGGCGATGGCGAGGCGCATCCTGCGGGCCGTGAGTACACCCTATGATCTAGACGGAGGTCGCGTCGTCATCGGGACAAGCATCGGTATTGCGATGGCACCGCGCGACGGCGCCGAGACTGAGGAGTTGTTGAAGATGGCGGATATCGCGTTATATCGCGCCAAGTCGGAAGGACCCAATGCATACCGTTTCTTCGGACGGATAAGGGACGATAGGCCTGCGCCCCTGCAGTTGCTTGCCGCGGTGCCCTAGCGCAGCGCGTCATCGCGACCGGAATGACGAAAGCGAGCGCGCGACCTCATCGCGTCACGGTGCGCGGGGGCGATGCGCTCGGCACCGTATAGGTCGAGGGTAATGTCTTGCGCCACGGCGGGCCCTGATAGCCTTGATCGTAGCCGTACTGGAACAGCTGGTGCATGTAGGTCTTGTCGAAGCCCATCGACGTGGTGGTGGGGTATTCGGCACCGATGGACGCCAGATTGAAGTCCCATTTGTTGCGGCGCGCGAAGTCGTAGGTCGCGATCAGCGTGTTCTGGGTATTTGCCTTCACGGCCGTGGTGAACGCGCGCGACACGATCGTCAGCGTCTTGCTCTCGACCACCTCGAAGTCCTGCTCCAGCTTGTTGTTCATCAAGATATAGACGCGCGGATGAACGCCCGAGGCGGGCGGCGGCACGCTGGAGAGCAGCAGCGATTCCGGCACGACGAGAAGATTGGCGCGCACGCCGCCATCGACATGCATCTCG
>CAYZMR010000194.1:0-3731 GCA_964479515.1 uncultured Hyphomicrobiales bacterium
AATGTTCAAGGTCCGCGTCATTCCCTGCCTCGACGTGAAGGACGGCCGCGTCGTCAAGGGCATCAACTTCGTCAACCTGCGCGACGCGGGCGATCCGGTCGAAGCCGCGATCGCCTATGACGCGGCGGGCGCCGACGAGCTCTGCTTTCTCGACATCACGGCGAGCCACGAGAACCGCGACACGATCTTCGATGTCGTGACGCGCACCGCCGAGGCCTGCTTCATGCCGCTGACCGTGGGCGGTGGCGTGCGCACCGTCGAGGACATTCGCCGGCTGCTCAAATGCGGCGCCGACAAGGTCTCGATCAATACCGCGGCCGTCGCCCGGCGCGCCTTCGTGAAGGAGGCGGCCGAGAAGTTCGGCGACCAGTGCATCGTGGTGGCGATCGATGCCAAGAAGGCGTCGAAGCCGGGCGAGCCGGACGCCTGGGAGATCTTCACCCATGGCGGGCGCCAGGGGACCGGCATCGACGCGATCGACTATGCGCGGCAGGTCGTGGCGCTCGGCGCCGGCGAGATTCTGCTCACCTCGATGGACCGCGATGGGACCCGCCGCGGCTTCGATATCGCGTTGACGCGCGCGATCGCGGACGCCGTCACGGTGCCGGTGATCGCCTCGGGCGGGGTCGGCAACCTCGATCATCTGGTCGAGGGCATCCGCGACGGGCACGCAACGGCCGTGCTTGCCGCCTCGATCTTCCATTTCGGCGAATATTCGGTGCGCCAAGCCAAGGACTACATGGCGACCGCCGGCCTGCCGATGCGGCTCGATCCATGACGCGAGCGGGCGGAGGTGCTAGATAGCGTCCATGACCTTCACGCTCCACGACCTCGAGACCCGCGTGCATGAGCGCGCCGCCGCGAGTCCTGACATCTCGTATACGCGCAAGCTCCTCGACAAAGGGGTGGCGCATTGCGCCAAGAAGCTCGGCGAGGAGGCGGTCGAGACCGCGCTCGCGGCGGTCACCGAGGACCGCGAGCATCTGATCGCCGAGACCGCGGACCTGCTCTACCACCTGCTCGTCGTGCTCGAAGCGCGCGGCGTGAAGCTTGCCGAGGTGGAAGCATTGCTCGCCGCGCGAACGACGCAGTCCGGGCTCGACGAGAAGGCGGCGCGCAAGCGCGGCTAGCGCATCATCCCGAAAAGTGGGAACCGGATTTGGCTAAGATCATGCGCAAACAATAGCGAGCCGATGGAACAGCGCACCGACGACGGCCTTTCGCCCTATCGTATCTTCTCGCGCGCCCAGTGGGCGGCGTTGCGCGAAGATACGCCGATGACGCTCACGCCGGACGAGGTCACGCGCGTCCGGTCGCTGCACGATCGGCTCGACATGAAGGAGGTGGAGGAGATCTATCTCCCCCTGTCGCGGCTGCTCTCGCTCTACGTCGCGGCGACGCAGCGGCTGTCCATCGTACAGCAGCACTTTCTCGGCACGGCCGACGCCAAGGTGCCCTACATCATCGGCGTCGCCGGCTCGGTCGCGGTCGGCAAGTCGACCAGCGCGCGCGTGCTGCAGGCGTTGCTCGCGCGCTGGCCGAACGTGCCGAAGGTCGACCTGGTGACCACCGACGGCTTCCTCTACCCCAACGCCATCCTCGAACGCGAGGGCCTGATCGAGAAGAAGGGCTTTCCGGAGAGCTATGATCTGCCGACGTTGCTGCGGTTTCTCGACGACGTGAAGGCCGGGCGCCGACCGGTGCGCGCTCCGGTCTATTCGCACCTGATCGCGGACGTGGTGCCGAACCACTGGGTCGAGGTCGATCGCCCGGACATCCTGATCGTCGAGGGCCTCAATGTGCTCCAGGCCGGACATCCGCCCAAGGACGGCAAGGCGATCCCCTTCGTCTCCGACTTCTTCGACTTTTCGGTCTATCTCGACGCCGCCGAGGACGTGTTGCAGCGCTGGTACATCGATCGCTTCCTGACGCTGCGCGAGACCGCGTTCCGCGATCCGAAGTCGTACTTCCACCGCTATGCGGCGCTCGACGACGCGCAGGCGACCGCCACCGCGAAATCGATCTGGACGCGCATCAATCTCGTGAACCTGCACGAGAACATCCTGCCGACGCGCCAGCGCGCCGACCTGATCCTGATGAAGGAGGCGAGTCACCTGGTGCAGGACGTGTGGCTGAGGAAATTATAATGACGTTTCCCTCATCCCGCTTCGCGGCGCGAGGGGCTACGCCGCAAGCGTCGCCGGATGTCCGACCGATGCCAGCACGTCCGCGAGCCGTTCGCGGTCGAGCGGCTTCACGAGGAAGCCGTCCATGCCGGCGTCAAGGCAGGCGTCGCGGTCATCCCCAGACGCGTTGGCGGTGAGCGCGATGATCGGCGTGCGCGCCGCGCCGATATCCTGCTCGGCGGCGCGGATGCGTCGCGTCGCCTCGATGCCGTCGACCTCGGGCATGTGCACATCCATCAGCACGAGATCGTAGGGCGCGCCGGCGCTCAAGCTCGCGCGCCAGGATTCGAGCGCGGCCGCGCCGTTGGCGGCGATCGTCGGCCTGTGGCCGAGTCGTACGAGCAGCGCGCGCGCGAGCAGCGCGTTGATGTCGTTGTCTTCGGCGACCAGGATCGCGAGGCCGCGCGGCGCCTGCGGGCGCGCATCGTCGCCGGCCTGATCGGTTGCAGCGTCCTCGAACGCGTCGCTCGCCGCAAAGCGGGCCGCGAGCGAAGCGGCGCGCACCGGCTTGACGAGGTAACCGCTGAAGCCCGCGCTCTTGAGCTCGGCGAGCTCGTGGCGCTCGGCCGGCGTGACGAGCACGATGCGGCGCGGCACCCGCGTGGCGGCGCGTGCGACCGCGTGCGTGGCCTCGGCGCCAAGCGCGCGGTCGACCAGGATCGCGTCCCATTGCGGCTCGGACAGCAATGCCAGGGCGGCGTCGGCGCCGGCGACGAGGCGGGCGCCGGCCCCCCAGCGTCCGAGGCGTCGCGTGACCAGCGGTGCCTCGATGGTCGACGCGGCGACGACCAGGACCGCCTTGCCCGTGAGATCGGGCGGCGCGAACGGCGCGGCGTCGCCCTCGGCCGCTGCCAGCGTCACCGTGAAATGGAAGGTCGATCCGCGGCCGGGCTCGCTTGCAACGCCGATGCGTCCACCCATGCGCTCGACGATGCGGCGTGAGATCGCAAGTCCGAGCCCGGTGCCGCCGAACTTTCGCGCGGCGCCGCCATCGGCCTGCTCGAACTCCTCGAACACGCGCGCCTGCGCCTCGGGCGCGATCCCAATGCCGGTATCGCGGATGAGGAACGTGATTTCATCCGGCCAGATGCCGGCCTCGACTTCGACCGCGACGCCGCCGGCTTCCGTGAACTTCACCGCGTTGCCGGCGAGGTTGAGCAGCACCTGGCGCAGCCGCGCCGCGTCGCCGATGACGCGATCCGGCAGCCGCTCGTCGATGAACGACGCGATTTCGAGGCCCTTCTCCTGCGCGCGCGGAGAAAGGAGCTCGACGGTCTCCTCTACCATGGCGCCGAGGCTGAACGGCCGCGCCTCCAGGTCGAGCCGGCCGGCCTCGATCTTGGAGAAGTCGAGGATCTCCTCGATCAGCGACAACAGCGTGTCGCCCGACGTCTTGACGGCCTTGGCGTAGGTCGTCTGCTCCGGGGAGAGCGGCGTGTCGAGCAGGAGATCGGCCATGCCGAGGATGCCGTTCAGCGGCGTGCGGATCTCGTGCGACACCATCGCGAGGAAGCGGCCCTTGGCGCGGTTTGCGGCCTCCGCCTG
>CAYZMR010000194.1:3831-7027 GCA_964479515.1 uncultured Hyphomicrobiales bacterium
CGTCCGGCGAGGCGGCAGAAGGCGTCGTTCACGTAAGTGATACGGCCGGTGTCGTCGCGGCGCACGATCACGTCGCCAAGTGCTTCGAGGAAGCCGCGATTGCGCTCGGCCGCTTCCTTGAGCTCCCAGTTGCGGTCGCCGAGCTCTTCGACGCGCTCGCCGAGCTGCTTGAAGCTGGCCGCGAGCCGGCGGTTGCGATTGACCAGCAAGGCGAGGAGCCCGCAAGACACGACGATCGCCGCGCCCGCGAGCGTCGTCGCCATCATGCGGACGTCGAAGCCCGCGATCCCGTCCTCGCCGGTCACGAACGGCAGTGTGGCGTAGAACGCGATCGCGACGATCGCGGCGCGCGCGCCGAGCGCGAGCACGCGATGCCCGAAGATCGCCCGCGCGCGCACATCCCGTACCCTGTCGGGTGCATACCGCATGACCGACGCCTGCCCCTGTTTTTCGGGTTCGGCGCGCAATGTCGCGGGGCAAGCTTGCGATTCCCCTTATTTGAACTGGGAATCGCGGCAAATCCTCATCGGTAAGGTTGCCAGCGTGCTAACGCGCGGACCCCAGAATGAGAGCCGGGAAAACTCAGCGGCCCGCGAGTGCGGGACGGGTCGGCATGCGCGCGATCGCGTAAAGCGAGGCCGCGGCCTCGGGGGACAGCCGCTCCGAGCGCACATAGATGCGATAGTCGGCGGCGGACGCGGGCGCGAGGCCGACGACAAGGTCGGGTCTCGTCGCGGCCGTGCTGATCTTGACGGTCTTCAGCGGCGAGCCGCGATCGGCGTGGCAGTTGGGACGCGCATCGCCGTCATCGACGAACACGAAGTCGGCCTCATCGGGGGTCGCGGCGAGATGGATGCGGATGTCCGGCGATGGCGCGGCCGGATCGATCCTGACCGTGTAGTCGGCACGCGCGGTGCCGCTCGAAACCCGATAGGTCGCGGCTCCAATCGACAAACAGACGCCGTCGGTGGACGAGCCGGCCGAGAGGCCGAAGGTCCCGGCGGCGGCGGGAACTGCTGCGGCGAGCAGCAGCAGAATGACGACCTTGCGCGTACCGTCCACCGCACGTCCCCCATTGCCCCGGGGCTCGCGATACCGTCGCGATCAGTGGAAATACGTAAAGGAGTAAGGTTACCAAGCTCTAAAGCCGGCGCGCCCGAGCGTCTCAATGGGCGCGCGGCGCGATGCTTTCGATCAATTCCACGACGGCGCGCTGCACCTGCGCCTCCGGAATGCGCGAGAACGCGCGCAGGAGGCGCAACGAATACGACGTGTCGAGGAAGCCCAGAATGGCCCTCGTGTCCTCGGCGTCATTGTCGGTGATGCCGAAGAAGAACGAGATCGGCACGTCGAGCGCCTCGGCGACGCTCACCAGCCGTCCCGCCCCGACCCGGTTGATGCCGCGTTCGTATTTCTGGACCTGTTGGAACGTGACGCCGAGCATGCTGCCGAGTTCGCTCTGCGACATGCCTTTGGCCATGCGCCGCGCGCGAATCCGCTGCCCGACCCCGACGTCGTTGGAATTCGTGCTCTTCACCTTGGATTTCATGGTGACGCCGACGGCGCTTCTGCCGCAGGCCAGACAAGCCGCCCACGACGGCACAAGTCTGGGTCGTTCGAGTGAAACATACTACCGTGAACTTGTAATTGCGCACGAGAACATTACGCGAACTAGAATCGGCGTTGCCGATGCATAATTGAGGTAACTCAATGTTCCGGAAGGGAATTTCGTCGCCTAGACCATGTGTCGCCCGGCTCTCGCGTGGTGTGAGAGACGCGTCGCCAAATCGGGCTGACAGCCAGGATGGCGGGTTCTCCAGAGGCCGCGATCGCGAGCCACGCGCCTGATGACATCGCGACCCGAGACGTGCATCGTGTGGTAGCCAGCATCGGCGGGCACGACACTAGGTGATAGCGACCGACATGCGGATAACAAGCACGTCAAGTCGCCAAGGCTGCAAGGGGGTGGGTGATGGAAACGAGCAGGGCCGAACGGCTTAACGAGGCCGTCGCTACGCTGAACGATCTCATCGCGGTGATGCGGCGCTTCAAGTTGCACGAGACCGCGCAGTTTCTCGCCATGGCGAAACTCAACCTGCTGATCGATCTCAACGGCGTCACCGAAGACGAATTCCGCGCTCTTTGCGCCGCGCTCGAGGGCGACACGGGGAGAAGGGGCCGTTCGGCGCGCATCTCCGCGCTCGCGGCGTTTCGTCACCACGTGAAGGCGGCGGATGCCGAAAGTTCGGTTGGGAAGTCCTGGCGCGGGCCGGATCGGCTTGCCGCGCTGCAGGCGAGCCGCGGCAAGCAATAGGCTGAGGCTGAGGCCTTATCAGGCCGCGCGGCGCACCTCGTCGGCGAGCGCCCGGTAGGACAGCGCTTCGGCCATGTGGATGCGGCCGACCTTTTCGGCGCCGTCGAGATCCGCAAGCGTGCGCGCGACGCGCAAGACCCGATGATAGCCGCGCGCCGAGAGACGCATCGCGTCGGCGGCGTCGCGGATGAGAGCTGCGCCCGCAGCGTCGGGCTTTGCGACCTCTTCCAGCATCGGTCCTTGCGCGTGTGCGTTGATGCGCACACCGGGAGCGCCCAGCGCCGCGTAGCGCGCGGCCTGCATCTCGCGCGCGCGTGCGACACGTGCGGCGACCTCGCGGCTTCCTTCGGCCGGCGGCGGCAGGATCAGATCGGCCGCCGTCACCGCCGGAACCTCGATGTGCAGATCGATGCGGTCGAGCAGCGGCCCGGACAGCCGGCCCTGGTACTCGGCGGCGCAGCGCGTCGCGGGCCCGCGGCGGCAGGAGAATCCCGGTTCGCTCGCGCGTCCGCAGCGGCACGGGTTCATCGCGGCGACCAGCATGAAGCGGGCCGGATAGGTGACGCGGTAGTTCGCCCGCACGATCGTCACGTCGCCGGATTCGAGTGGCTGGCGCAGCGAATCGAGCACGGCCGGCTGGAATTCTGGAAACTCGTCGAGGAACAGGACGCCGTGATGGGCAAGCGAGATCTCGCCCGGCTTGGCGCGCAATCCACCGCCGACCAGCGCCGGCATGCTGGCCGAATGATGCGGGCTGCGGAACGGGCGGCGGTTGGTGAGCGCGCCCTCGGCGATTGCGCCCGCAACCGACGCGACCATCGAGACCTCGAGCAGCTCCGGCGGCGAGAGCGCCGGCAGGATCGACGGCAGCCGCGCCGCGAG
>CAYZMR010000195.1:0-7024 GCA_964479515.1 uncultured Hyphomicrobiales bacterium
ACACGCTCGCGGCCTTCGATCCGGTGGCGCAGGTCGCGACCGCGAGCCTGATCATCGTGACGCGGCCGGACTTTCCGGCAAACAACGTCCAAGAGCTGATCGCGATGGCGAAGGCCAATCCGCACAAGGTCGTGTTCGCGAGCCCGGGCTTCGGCGCGACGCAGCATCTTGCCGCCGAACTGTTCCGGCAGACGGCCGGCGTCGACATGCTGCACGTGCCGTTCCGCACCTCGCCCGAGGCGATCTCCGCGCTGCTCGGCAAGCAGGTCGACGTGCTGTTCGACACGGTGCTCGCCGTGCTCGGGCAGGTCCAGTCGGGCCAGCTCAAGGCACTCGCCGTCACCGGCAGCGAGCGATTCCCGATCGTGCCGGACGTGCCGACCGCGATCTCCTCCGGCCTCGTGCCCGGCTATGACGTCACCACCTGGTACGGCTTCTTTGCGCCGAAGGGCACGCCGCCGGCTATCATCGCCAAGCTCAACAAGGCGTTGACCGACAGCATCGCCGAACCGGCCGTGCGCGAGCGCCTGATCAAGGCCGGCGTGACCGTGCAGGGCTCGACGCCGGAAGCCTTCGGCACGTTCATGGCCGACGAGCTTGCGCGCTGGAACAAGGTGCGGGAGGCGGCGGGGATCGAGAAGCAGTAACTCCGCTGTCATCCCGGAAGCCGCCGTAGGCGGCTATCCGGGACCCATAACCACATATATTTCGATTGATCGACCGTCTTGTGGTTATGGGTCCCGGCTCTCGCGCTACGCGCTCGGCCGGGATGACCACATGCGCCTACCGTGCCACCCGTACCGGCTCCCTTGCCTCCATCGACGCGATCGCCGCCTCGAAGGCCGCGACGACGCCGAGCATCTCGTCGGTGGTGACCGGAAACGGCTTGCCGGTCTCGATCGTCTCGCCGAAGGCATCGAGCAGCACGGCGAGCGAATCGACCTGCGGCAGCGCTTGCGTGCGCGGCTCGCCGCCGAGCCGGGCCACGGTAAGCGTCGTCTCGTCGCGCGCCTCGGCCCAGCCCTGCGTGCCGAACACATGCACGCGCCAGTACATCGGCGCGGCACGCATCGTCGCGATCTGGCCGGTCGCACCGCTCGCGAACTCGACCAGCGCGCAAGCCACGTCGCGCGGATCGGGCGCGGCCTTGCGCGAGAACAGCCGCGCATCGACGCGCGCGATCGGTCCGCCGAGATGCGTGAGCGCATCGATGAGGTGCAGCCCCGCGCCGGTCAACCCGCCGCCCGGCGACTCGCTCGGATCGTCGCGCCAGCCGCCCATCACGCGGGTCGAATGCTCGTTGCAGAAGTGTCCCTCGATATGCAGCACCTCGCCGATCGTGCCATCGGCGACGACGCGCTTCAATTCGCGCATGGACGCAAAGCAGCGCTTGTTGTTGCCGAGCGCGAAGGCGACGCCCGCCGCCCGGCAGGCCGCGACCGCGCGCTCGGCCTCGGCGAGCGTGAGCGCGAGCGGCTTCTCGGACCACACCGGCTTGCCGGCAGCCGCGACCGCGCTGATCTGATCGACGTGCAGCGAATGTGGCGTCGCGAGCAGCACCGCCCGAATACCAGGGTCGGCGACGGCGTCGGCGAACTCGGTGCCGATCTCGAACCCGTGCTGCGCGGCGAAGTCACGCACGAGCTCTGGCTCCTTGCTGACGCCACGAACGATGCGCAGGCGCGTGCCCCGGCTCGCCGCGACGATCGACTTGCCCCAGCGCCCGAGACCGATGACGGCTGCGTTAATCATCGGCGCGGATCATGACATGATGGCGCGGACAGGCAATCGGCGATCAACGGGAGGGACCAGATGGATACACGCGAGCAGCATGAGCGCGGCCTTGCGCTGCGCACGGCGATGTTCGGCCGCGAGGCGGTCGAGAAGCGCATGAATGCGTTCGGCGACTTCGGCAAGCCGTTGCAGCACATCATCAATGCGTATGCCTATGGCGATGTGTGGCAGCGCACCGCGCTGCCGCCTGGCACGAAGTCGCTCGCGATGGTCGCCATGATGGCGGCGGCCGGGCATGGCAATGAGTTGCGCGTCCACCTCAAGGGGGCGCTCAAGAACGGCTGCAAGCCGGACGAGATCCAGGAGATCCTGCTGCTGGTCGCGCTGTATTGCGGCATCCCGGCCGCGAACGAAGCGCACCGGATCGCGGCGGAAGAGTTGGGCGCCGCCTCAGGATAGCGTGATCACGACCGGCTCGACCCGCCGCAGCGGCGGCCGCTCGTCGGCGACGATGAAGCCGCGGCCATAGATCGCGAGCGCGCTCGCAAGCGCCGCGAGCATCAGTTCGCCGATCACGCCCTGCAGCGGCTCGCCGCCGAGCCCGGCGACCGGGATCGCCGCGATGAGGCTCGCAAGCGCCGACAGCAACAGCCCGACGTCGAGCATCGCATCGTCGCTCGTGCCGTACCGCGCCCAGTCGTAGAGCGCGACGAACACCGTCGTGAACAGATAGGCACCGATGAACAGCTTCAGCCCGGCAAGCACATGCGCGATCATGATCGCGCCCGCGGACGAGAGGCCGAGCAGGCTCGCGAGCTTGACGATCGCGTCGCCGACATGCGGCCGCAGGATATCGAACAGCGGATTCGTGAGCGAGACGGCGGCGTCCGCGCTCCACACCAGCGCAAGCAGGAGAAGGATCAGGTACGCTACCACGCGTGCCGCACGATGCCTGATCGACATGATCGCTCGTCCAACTGGCGCGCCGGAAACCGCGCGAATGCGAGCCAATCACGCGGCCTGCGCTGCCGCAACAACATGGTTGATTAAGGATTAACGTTGCAGTTAGCACGGCGCCGCATCTTGAGGTGGCCGCGAAGCGGCCCCCCAAGGATGGCCGCACGCTCCGCGCCTCATCCCCGCCCCTCGCGGAATTCGTGCGGCGTCGTTCCGGTTTGCTTGCGGAAGAAGCGCGCGAAATGGGACGGATCGGAGAACGCGAGATCATACGCGATCTCGTGGATCGGCTGGCTGGTGAACACCAATTGCCGCTTGGCCTCGGTCAGTACGCGCTGGCGGATGAGATGACCGGCGGTCACGCCGGTCGCGCGCTTGACGTGGTCATTGAGCCGGTCGGCCGTCATCGAAAGCTGCTCGGCATAGAAGGCGAGCAGCCGCTCCTTGCGGAAATTCTCCTCCACGAGCTTGCGCAGCGCCTCGACGGTCGCGTCCGCCGGCGCGAGCGTCACGCTGCCCGAGCGCGCGCGGCTCGCCGCCAATCGCGCGACCGCGATCGCGATCACCGCCAGCAGACCGCGCATCGCAAGCCGATAGCCTTCGCGCGCGAGGAAATGCTCCTCATAGAGCTCGGCACACAGGCTCGCGAGCCGCCTCACGCCGGCGTCGTCGGTGAGCGGCACCAGCGGCGTCTGGGCCAGTGCTTTGAGGCGGGAGAGCGCGGCGCCGGAGCGTTCGCCGAGCGCGTCGGCGACGTCCTCGGTGAAGCTCACGACCCAGCCGTCGGTCCCGTGGCGCCAGCGGAAGCCATGCGCGACGGTCGGAGGCATCAGGATCGCGGCCGGGGCCTCGACGGGGATCGTGGTCGCTTCGTAGATCATCTCGCCGCCGCCATGCTCGATCAGGAAGATCTGGAACAGGTTGCGGTGGCGGTGCGCGCGAATGGTCCAGTCATTTGCCGAAGAGCGCGAGAACAGCGTTTCGACGTGAATGAAGTCGAACGCCTGATCGTCCGGCGGGTCGCCGTAAAGATGAAACAGAGGCAGGACCGACGCGCTCGCCATGAGACAGCATAGCGAAGCGCGCGCACATGGAAAACGCCGACATGCGCGTCATCCACCGGACATGCGGCGCAGGATCGGGCAGGCGAAACAACGGGGCCCCGCGTGATGCGCGGGGCCCCGTCGTCAAGAAACGTTAGCGACCGCCCTGCTGCGTGCCGCCGTGCTGCGGGTTCTGTTGCTGGTGCTGGCCCGGCTTGTCCTGACCCGGACGTGGATTGCCCTGCTGCTGCTGGCCGGGCTTCTGTTGACCGCCCTGCTGATCCGGATTGTTCTGCTGGTGCTGCGGCTTCTGGTCCTGATTCTGGTTGCTCATCTTGTTCTGTCTCCATGGTCGTCGCCCCACGGAGCAACGCCTGGACCGGCGCGCCGTTCCGGACAAAACAATTTTGCCCTGCAACATAGGGGAACCAGGTTCCCGCCGAATTGTTCCGCGGCGGTGTCGTCACACCTGCTTGTAGGCGCGCTCGTGATAGACGAGCGCGGGGCCGGGCTCGCCGAGACGCAGCGCGGTGACGCCCGCGATGATGACATTGTGGGTCGCGACCGCCTTCAGCTCGATGACGCGGCAATCGAACGCGATTACGGCGCTCGGCAGCACCGGCGAGCCGGTATCGAGGAAGAGCCAATCGATCCCGGCGAAACGGTCCGCCATCGCGACGCCGGTGCGGCCCGCGAACAGATCGGCGAGCGGGTCTCCGCCCGCGCGCAGCGTGTTCACGCACAGCACGCGGTTCTCCGACAGAATCGGCGTCACCTGGCTGCGGCGGTTGAGGCAGACGATCAGCGTCGCGGGCTGGTCGGAGACCGAAGCGACCGCGGTCGCCGTGAAGGCGGCCTTGCCGGCCGGGCCCGCGGTCGTCACCACGTGCACCGCCGCGCCGAGCCGGCTCATCGCTTCGCGGAACTGCGCGGGCGCCACCGTCGCGATCGGCTCCGGGCCGATCGCCTCGAACGAGCCCATCATCGCGTCGTCAGGGCGTTGGTCGATCCAGCTCATGGCCGCAGCGTAGCAGAAGCGCGCGCGGACGTGCAGGACGACCGGCGCCCCAGTGGCTAGAATTTGTCCATGATGGCGTTGACGTACCGCTCCGCCGCGTCCACGTCCGGACCCGCTACGACGAAATACGCAACTCCCTTCTCCTCAATACAATTCACCGACGCAACGTAATTTCCGCGATTGGCGAAGGCGTTCTTGTCCGTGTCGCTGTCACCTTTGATGTCGACGCGCGCGAATTGGGCCGCGCGCAGCGCGCGCTCGGCTGTCCGGACGCATTCATCGATCTTCATGGCGGTGGACAACCATTTCGTGACGAGGCCCGGCTCCGCGGCGCGTGCAGTCGTGCCAAACGTCAACAGAATCACGGCCAGAAACACTGCTCCGCACGCGAGCGACTTGGCGGACATGATCATCCTTTCAGTTCGATGAGGCCGAGCATGTGATTTCGATGCTATTCGGCGATGGTGAATTCGAGCCGCGAATTGCGGCTCGACGGATCATAGCTCGCGATATCGCAGGAATTCGTCTCGAAGATCGGCGCTTCTCCGCGCAGGAGGATCCGGCGGTTGGTCTTTTCACCGGACACGTCATAGCTGGCCGGCGGACAACCGCGCTTGAAGACATAGGCCGTGCCGTTGACCCAGCCGTTTGCATCGACGGTGCCCTTGAACAGAACGGTCCCTTCGCGCACCGGAAGGCCGGCCCGCACGCTCGAATAACGCATGACGACGTTGTTGTTGGCGTCAGTGCTCATCTCGATCGTCGAACCGTTGTGCCCGAGCATCGTCACCGAGGGTTCATTCCGTGGCTGCGGTTCGTCGGAACGCGAATAGGAGGCGATCTCCTTGATGCGCCTGTTATACGCGTCGCGGATGCAGTCCGTGTCGGAGTGACAGGAATTGCGTTCGTCCAGCCAATTGTTCTGCACGTCCTGGTTCCCGCCGCGGTCGGCGCCGGTCTGGGTGCGCATGAAGCGGGTGTAGACGTCATGCAGCCTCACATCGAGTCGGGCGAGCTCATCGTCCGAGCAGATGGCGGACTCGGTGTCGTTCAAACGGCCGTCGCAGCGAAAGCTCGGCCTGGCGGTTGTCGTGTCCCGGTCCGGCGCCGGTGGCCGCGGCGGACGAACGTCCGGATCGGGCGTCGGCGCATAGGAGGCGATCTCACCCAGACGCCTGATGTAGGCGTCACGGATGCAATCCTTGTCGTAGCGACACTGATTGCGCTCCTCCAGCCAATTGCTCTGCACGTCCTGGTTCCCGCCGCGGTCAGCGCCGGTCTGTGTGCGCATGAAGCGGGTGAAGGCGTCGTGCAGCTTCACGTCGAGATCGGACAGATCGTCGTCCGAACAGATGACGGTTTCGGTCTGGTTCAATCGGCCGTCACAGGAGAAGCTCGGTGCGGCGACCGTCACGGACGACATGAGAGAGCAGGCGAGGACGATTCCACCGAGCCCGAAAAAGCCATGTCGAAGCATCGCACCATTCCTACCCAAGCGAACGCGCCGGCATTGACTACCTCGATCCAATAATGGAACTTTTCTGAGCAGACAAGCGCGCGCGGAACGAGCTTCACCCGCGACGACAAACGGAGATGCGAACGATGCGTGCCCTGACCGCGACGATCACACTCATCGTGTTTGGCATCGTTTCCTTGGGATCCGAGTGGTCGATCGCCGCGACCCTGACGCGCGATACCTCAAGCGGACCTGCCCTCGCCTCTCATCCGGCGAAGTCGCTCAAGCTCGCTTGCTCGTGGAAGGACTGCCAGAGCCAGTGTCAGGACTCGCCGAACAAGGCGAGGTACGATCAATGCATGCGCTGGTGCAAGAATCGAGACGAGAACTGCTGAGCCGACTTCCGCGCCGCTTGCCGCGGCACGCGCGTCTTCACTCCGCGGCGCGGGCGACCGGCTCGAAGCCCGGATAAGCGACGTCGTCCGGATTGAGCCACGTGTCGCCCACCCATCCCTTCTCGTCGTAGTCCGCCATGCACGCGTCCGCGAGCGCGATCATCTTGTCGTAGGAACCCGTGCTCTTGGAGTTGAACAGCGCCTGGATGCGGATGTCCTCGTGATTGCCGGCGTAGTTGATCTCGTAGAGCTCGTGGCGCCCACCAAACTCGGTGCCGACCGCGTCCCACAGGAGCTTCATGATCTTGATGCGCTCGCGGTGCCCGATATTGTTCGAGCCGCGCACGTATTTCGCCAGATATTTGTCGATCGCGGGATTTTCGAAGTCCTTGGTGGATGACGGCAGGTAGATCAGCGCCGA
>CAYZMR010000196.1:0-6951 GCA_964479515.1 uncultured Hyphomicrobiales bacterium
TGCGGATCGATCAGGAACACGCGCAGATCGGGCCGCGCGTCGAGGATCTCGCGCACCAGCAGCGCGACGCCGCTCGACTTGCCGACGCCGGTCGTGCCGAACACCGCGAAGTGCTTGCGCACCATGTCGTCGACGTTGACGTAGGCCGGGATCGAGGGGTCCTGCTGCAGGTGTCCGATCGCGATCGTCGCCGGTCCGGAAATGTCGAAGATGAGACGCAGCTCGCGCTGCGTGATCAGGTCGACGCCGTCGCCGATCATCGGATAGTCGGTGACGCCGCGTTGGAAGTAATTCGGCGTCCGGTCTTCCTTGATCTCGCCCAGCATGTCGAGCTGCGCGGTCGCATGCGCTCCGGAACTCCCTGCGGCAAGCCCGGCCGGCGGATCGATCGCGATCTTGGTGATGACGCCGACGATCAGCGACGTGCCGGTGCGGATGCCGAGAAACTTGCCGACGGTCGCGCGCACGTCGTCCGCGCCCGGCATGCTGGCGACGTTGATGCGCACATGGGCCTGGCTGCCGGTCACCGACAGCACGCTGCCGAGCGCGCGCGGCGCCTTCCGGGTCTCAAGCTGCATGCTCAAATGTCGCTCCCCAAAGCAGCGGCGGCGCTTCTGAAAGCGCCCTGTCAGCACCCAACCGGATACCAGGGCGAGGCGACCATCCGGTTAATCCGCCGAACAGCACTTGTCGAAACTTGCTCCGACCGCCGAAAGCTTGAGGTTGGCGTTGGCAATTGGTTAACGACACGGGTTCCGCCGCAGAACCTGGGGATCATCGCCGGCGGGCTCGGCCGTTTCCATCGCGTCGAGCCGCGCCAGAACCTTCGCGTTCGTCTGCGCGATGTGGTCGGCGCGCTGCTCCACCTCGGTCGCGGCGACGCGCAGTGCTTCATCATGTGAAAGTCCGTCGGCGCGCGCCCGGACCCAGGCGCGATAGCGGACCTTGTGCTGCTCGGGCACGAGCCACCACCAGCGCTGAAAGCAGGCGTGCATGTCGCCCGGCCTCAAGATCCCGGACGGTATTCAGTCTCGCCTCACCGGCAATCCGTCCCCGATATGCAAGGCGGCGCCACCGGCTTCGGCCGCGATGAGGTCAGCGTGTCCGCGCCGACCATAACCGCCAACAGCGCGAGCACGGCCGCCATCGCGGCGCCGAACCCGAGCGCGCCTCCGAGCAGCGCATGCCACCAGGACCGGCGCGGAGCCAAAAACGTCGCGGCGTAAAAGGCGACGACGGCCGCGACCACCAACCCGAGCTCGAACGCGACCGTCAGCTCATCCAGTTGGATCAGATAATAGCGATTGGCCGGGACCGTCGGAAACCAGATGGCCGCCAACAGAAAATAGGCGCCGATGCCGTAGGCGAAGCCGCGTTTCATCTGTCATGGCCCGGCTGTCGTTGCCCGGCGCGCAGGCGATGACGGAAGCCTATGGCGCCGTCTTGCCGGCAACAAGCCTGTCTCAATATCCTCCGGGCGTCATCGCGTGCCCGCACGGAGCAGCCCTTGTCAGCCCAGGACGCCAAACCCATCACCATCGACGTCGCCGACACGCGCGTGTCCGGCCTGCTCCAGGTCCCACGCGGCGCACACGCAATTTACGTGCTGGCGCATGGCGCGGGCGCCGGCATGACGCATCCGTTCATGGCGGCGGTCGCCGCCGAATTGGCCGAGCGCTCAATCGCGACGCTGCGCTATCAGTTTCCCTATATGGAAGCGCGCGCAAAGCGTCCCGACCCGCCGAAGATCGCGCAGCGGGCCGTGCGCGCGGCCGTTGCCGCCGCGCGGCGCCACGCGCCGAAGCTCGCGCTGTTTGCGGGCGGCAAATCGTTCGGCGGGCGGATGACGTCGCAGGCGCAGGCCGAGACGCCGCTGACCAGCGTGCGCGGGCTGATTTTTCTTGGATTTCCGCTGCAC
The DNA here is from genome assembly GCA_964479515.1 of uncultured Hyphomicrobiales bacterium. GTDB lineage: Bacteria > Pseudomonadota > Alphaproteobacteria > Rhizobiales > Xanthobacteraceae > PALSA-894. The sequence continues at coordinate 1,919 of CAYZMR010000196.1, forward strand.
CCGGCCGGCCGGCCGTCGCAGGAGCGCGCCGAGCATCTCTTTCGCGTCGATGTGCCGATGCTGTTTCTGCAAGGCACCCGCGACGCGCTGGCCGAGCTCGATCAGCTCGAGCCCGTGTGCGAGGCGCTCGGCCAAAAGGCGACGCTCAAGCTGTTCGCCGACGCCGACCATTCGTTCCACGTTCCGGCGCGCACGGGACGCAAGGATGCGCAGGTGCGCGCCGAGATGCTCGATGCGCTCGCGGCCTGGATCGGCGAGATCGCGCCGCGATAGCGCGGCGCTACAGCGAATGCACCAGTTCGTTCAGCCACGTTCTCGGCCGCACGGCGTTCTCGTCGCGCGTTGAGAACTCGGGGCGCCTGTGGGTCTTCGCCATCGCGGTGGATGGGATCGGATCGTGAGCGTCCGCCGACTGGTAGATTTTTCGCTGTGTGCAGTTCGGGCACTCCACGGAAAACTCCGCGGGCGGGCGCGCCGTGCACGCGAGACGAATTTCCCACGCGCACTCCGGACACGTCACGTAGGTGTCCGTCTTGGACTCTCGCTGGAACGTTCCGACGCGTTGGAATATCGCCATCGCCGCCTGCTTTCACATTCACGCTTGATTCAAAACGACTCCGCCGCGACGGCTGCCCGCGAGGACGCGGTCAGCCGAATACGAGCGAGCGAGAAGGCTCCGGCCATCGCCCGAGCCTTCCCTGAAACGAAGTCGAAGGCGACCTTAGTTCAGCGCGTTCTTGACGCTGCCGAAGGTCGAGTTGAGCTTGGTACCGAGGCCCTGCACGACGACGATGATGGCAACCGAGATGCCGGCGGCGATCAGTCCGTATTCGATGGCGGTCGCGGCGGTTTCGTCCTTGAGGAACGACGTGATGAGTTTCGTCATGGCAAACTCCTTTGCCCCCGGAGGGGACCTACCTGGTCCTCGCGGGAGGACCTTTGATATCCACATAGTCATCGAATGGATTATCACCAGTATTCGGCCGATATATTCTGGAAAAATACTTAGGACATCACGATTAATTATTACGATGAGCAATATCTAAATATTAATACTAGTTTTCATTGCCTCCGCGCGCAGCCTGACAAAGCGCGACGGCCGCGCGACCAGCGGGGGGCGGCCTCAAAACCCGCGCGCGTAATAGAGGATCGCGCGCTCCGCGTTCTTGTTCGCCTTGCGATAGGCGACCGCGAGATACTTGACCGCGTAGGTGAGATTGGTCTCGGCGTCGAGCAGCCCGGACGCGGGGCCGGTGTAGCCCATGGCGCGCGCGGTCGCGTGCTTGATCTGCATCAGCCCATAGCAGCCGCCGGGGCCGACGATGCGCGGATGATAGCGGCTCTCGTGCATGACCACGCGATGGACCAGAGCTTCGGGCACGTCGTTTGCCTGCGCGTGCCGGGTGATCATCGCGTTCAGCTCGTCGCGCGAGGCCTGCTCGGCCGGCGATAGCCGCGACATACGGTGATAGACGCCATTCTCGGCGGATGCCGGCTGGGCGAACGCCAACAGCGCCAGTACCAGAGCGCGAGCACGCATCGAAATGTCCCCGTGCCGCGGACCCGCCCCACGGCTTTGCGTTTCGTGCGGACCAAATCGGGCGAAACGGTGATCGCCACATTCCCCCTGAAAGCCCGCGCGATCTGGTGTAGCAAGGGCGCCGCACACGAAACGATCCGAGGGGGAACGCGCGTCATGCTGAAATCACCGGCCTGTCCGATCATCACGCTGGAAGAGCATTACTGGGACGCCGAGCTCTCAGCCCGCTTCAGCGGGCTCGACGCGGGCGGCGGCGGCCCCGGGATCGTCGAGAAGCTGCGCGATGTCGGCGAGGCGCGGCTCAAGGACATGGACGCGGCGGGCATCGATGTGCAGGTGCTCTCGCACACAGCGCCGTCGTTGCAGAAGATCGCGGCCGCCGAGGCGCCCGCGCTCGCGCGCCGCGTCAATGATCGCCTCGCCGCCGTCGTCAAGGCGCATCCCGACCGCTATGCGGCGTTCGCGGCGCTGCCGACCAGCGATCCGGCGGCTGCCGCCGACGAGCTTGCGCGCTGCGTCGAGACGCTCGGCTTCAAGGGCGCGATGATCCACGGGCTCGCCGAGGGCCACTTCATCGACGATCAGCGCTACTGGCCGATCTTCGCGCGCGCCGAGGCGCTCGACGTGCCGATCTATCTGCATCCCGCGATCCCGCATCCGGACGTGATCGCGGCCTACTACAAGGAATACGCCGCGGACTATCCGGTGCTGTTGCGCGCCGCCTGGGGCTACACGGTCGAGGCCGCCACGCAGGCGATCCGCCTGGTGCTGTCCGGCGTGTTCGCGAAACACACCAAGCTAAAGTTCATCCTCGGCCATCTCGGCGAAGGCCTGCCGTTCCTGGTGTGGCGCATCAACAATGGGCTTGCCCGTCCGGGCCAGCGGCCGGTGGCCTTCCGCGAGCTGTTCTGCCGCCACTTCTACATCACGACGAGCGGCTTCTTCTCCGACCCGGCGCTGCTCCTGTGCGTGCAGGAGATGGGCATCGACCGCATCCTGTTTTCGGTCGACTATCCGTTCGAGGCGAACGCGCCGGGGCCGGCGTGGCTCGCGACCGTGCCGCTGTGCGACGAGGACAAGGCCAAGATCGCGAGCGGCAACGCCAAGCGGCTGCTGCGGATGTGAGCGACCGAGACGATCGCGCCAATTTTTCCGAAAATTGTCGGCGACTTTTCGGCGGTCGGCTAGCCCGATCGCAACAGTTCTGTAGTACCTCTCACCACGGCGGCGACGAGGCACCACGATGCTGAGTTTCAAGCGCAAACCACGACCGCATGAGCGGCGACGCAGCGAACGCCACGCCATGCGCGGCCCGGCGCAGCTCCTGTTCGGCACCGGCTCGCTGCCGCGCGACTGCTGGATCTCCGACATCTCCGACGGCGGCGTGCGCCTGCATGCCGAGGGCGTCGCGGTGCCGGACGAATTCATCCTCCTGCTCGCCGGACGTACGGTGCGGCGCGAATGCCGTGTCGCCTGGCGGCTCGGCCACGAGGTCGGCGCGGAGTTCATGGACCTGACCGACAGCGGCTTTGCGCGCCGCGTCGCGGGCGGTTCGCGCTGATCGCGATCCATTACTGATTGAAGTTGGTCGCGCCCCAGGTGTTGGTGGCCGGCGCCGGCTGCGACGGCGTGGTCGCGGCGGCCTTCGCGCGGCGCGCCTGCGCGGCCGCGATGCGCTTGGCGGCGTCGCGCGCACGGGCTTGACGCGAGCCGCTCGGCCGCTTCACCCGCGCGGCGGCGCGCGGCTTCTTCGTCACGACGATCGGTTTGAGGTCGGGCGCCTGGCTCGGCGTGAGCGCGGCCTCCTGCAAAGGACCGCCGACCGGCGGCTCGGCCGAGGGCGCGAGCGCCGCCGGCACGGCGGCATCGACATGGGCGGCATCGACGGGCGCGACCGTCGCGGCGAGCGTGACGGGGGCGACGCTGACCGAAGCGGCTTCGATCGAACCGGTCGTCTCCGGGCTGCCGGGCGTCGCCGCGACGGGGAGTGAAGCAGTTTGCGCCGGCTCCGGCTGCGGCGGCGCCGCGTCCTCGGCCGCAGGCAGCGCCATGCTGGCCGTATCGGCCGGAGGCGTGTCCGTCCCCGGCGCGGGCTCGTCGCGCGCGAGGCTCGCCGGCATCGGAAACGCGCCGTGCAAGGCGGCGTCGGTCAGCAGCGTGCTGCGCGCCGCCTGCAACGGGCTCGACTGGTTGTCGCGCGCGACCCGCAACGTCGCCGCCAACCCGAACGCGCCCATCATCAGGGCGACGACTGCGACGATGGCGGCCAGGACCGCGCGAAGATCGGGCAACATGGCATCGGCCCTTGGACCGCGTTGCCGGCCCCGTCGGGCCGACAAGCCGTGAACGGAACACGGCGGCCGCCGTTGCCCCGGCGTCAAACCTGCCGATGATCCCTAATCACGATGCATAACTGAGTCGGCTGATTCGGGAAAAACCAATTTCCGCCTAACCGACGGCGGCGACTTACCAAATCGACAGCCACTTGCCGACGTCATAGGTCGTCGCCGCAAGCGCGAGTGCCGCGAACGCGGCCCAGACGAGGCCTATCGCCAGCGCGCGCGTGCCGCGCCGGACAAGGTCGATCTCGTGCAGCAGGTTAACGTGGGGCATATCGTCCTCCCTCGCCGGGAAGAAATCCGCGTGGTCCAAGCCCGCCGCCCCAATCAGACAATAAGCCTTTCGCCGCCGAATCGATATGGCGGCCGACTGGGCGGCGCAGCCGGTCAGCCATGCACGCGGCGCGGCCCTGCGCCGGCGTGACGCAGCGGCCGGGAGCCGATTGGCGCGGCGACGGCGGCGAGGTATCCTCGTGCCGGTTCGAGCCATCGTTCCTGGGGAGGATTTGATGTCGCGCACGGTCATCGCACTTGCAACCGCGGTCTTCGCCGCCACGCTCAGCCTTGCGCCGCTGAAGGCGCAAAATGCCGGTGATGCGGCGCGCGGCAAATATCTGGTCACCATCGCCGGCTGCAATGACTGCCACACGCCCGGCTATTTCTTCGGCAAGCCCGACATGACGCGTTTTCTGGGCGGCTCCGATGTCGGCTTCGAGATACCCGGCCTCGGCGTGTTCCACGGTCCGAACCTGACCTCCGACAAGGAGACCGGGCTCGGCAACTGGACCGATGCCCAGATCGTCGCCGCGCTCACCACCGGCAAGCGCCCCGACGGGCGCGAGCTCGCGCCGATCATGCCGTGGCACGCCTTCGCCAACCTCACCAAGGAGGACGTCGGCGCGCTGGTGGCCTTCCTGCGCAGCCTGCCGCCGGTCAGCAACAAGGTTCCGGGGCCTTACGGTTCGACCGATCAGTCGGCCGGCTTCGTGATGAAGATCGTGCCGGGCGGGCAGAAGAAGTAGCAGTTCCGCCGCGCGGCGAATTGCTCTAGGTCTGCGGCGCCGGCCACAGGCGCCGGGCCCGTAGCTCAACTGGTCAGAGCCGGCGGCTCATAACCGCTTGGTTGCAGGTTCGAGTCCTGCCGGGCCCACCAC
>CAYZMR010000197.1:0-4480 GCA_964479515.1 uncultured Hyphomicrobiales bacterium
TCGAACATCGCGACCGTCGGATTGGAGAAGCGCGAATACTGATAGCCCGGCTCTTCGTTCTTGAACCGGCGCTCCGCCTGCGCGGCGCTGTCGTAGACGTAGCCTTGCGTGAGGAACAGCGCCTCGGAGGTCTCGCCGAATTGCGAGCGCAGCGTGCCGGCGTGCACCAGGCGGGTTTCGGGACGGTAGCGCGACGCGGGCATGACAGCCTCCTTGGCGACCCAACAAAAAACCCGGCCTGGGATACATCCCATTGCCGGGTCGCGGGTCACACGCGTCCCCGGCCTTTTAGCACCTTTGTTTAACGTGGCGGCAAGCCGGCCGGCTCAAATGACCACGGGATAACGAGGCTCTTAACGTGCCGCTTGCCTTCCCGTCAAGGTACCGTTCCGCTACTGCTCGCCAAATTGGACGCCGCGAATGCCGCTCGCCTTTGCACCCGCCGACAAGGGCATCCTGCCGGACCGGATGATCGCGGCGCTCGCCAGGGCCGGCGCGATCCTGCCGGCCTATGAGTTCGCGCCCGACCAGATCCAGCCCGCGAGCCTCGACCTGCGTCTCGGCGACGTCGCCTATCGGGTGCGCGCGAGCTTCCTGCCCGGACCGCACGCGACCGTCGCGGAACGCATCGACGCCTTGAAGCTGCACGAGATCGCGCTCGGCGACGGCGCGGTGCTGGAGACCGGCTGCGTCTATATCGTGCCGCTGCTCGAAAGCCTCGCGCTGCCTCCCGACCTCGCCGCCGCCGCGAACCCGAAAAGCTCGACCGGGCGGCTCGACGTGTTCACCCGCGTCATCACCGACCGCGCGCGCTCATTCGATCAGGTCGCGGCCGGCTATCACGGGCCGCTCTATGCCGAGATCTCGCCGAAGACGTTTCCGGTGCTGGTGCGCGAGGGCTCGCGGCTCTCGCAGCTGCGCCTGCGCCGCGGTCACGCGACGCTGTCGGCCGCGGAGCTCGCCGCGCTGCACGCGCGCGAACGGCTGGTCGATTCCGACGACACGGATTTCGAGGGCGGCATCGCGGTCAGCGTCGATCTCTCAGCCTCAATTCCGAACGCGCTCGTCGGCTATCGGGCCAAGCGCCACACCGGCGTGATCGACGTGGAGCGCCGCGCCGGCTACGCGGTCGCGGATTTCTGGGAGCCGATGCTCGCGCGCAAGGACGAGACGCTGATCCTCGATCCGAACGAGTTCTACATCCTTGCCTCGAAGGAGGCCGTGCAGGTACCGCCCGATTACGCGGCCGAGATGGTGCCGTTCGATCCGCTGGTCGGCGAATTCCGCGTGCACTATGCCGGCTTCTTCGATCCGGGCTTTGGCTATGCGGGCGCGGGCGGGCAGGGCAGCCGCGCCGTGCTCGAAGTGCGCTCGCGCGAGGTGCCCTTCATCCTGGAGCACGGGCAGATCGTCGGCCGCCTGGTCTACGAGAACATGCTGGCACGTCCCGACACGCTCTACGGGCAGGGCATCGGCTCGAACTACCAGGCGCAGGGCCTGAAGCTTTCGAAGCATTTTAAGATCTAATTGTCGGCTCCCGAATTAGGACCGGCGGCGTCGGCTGCCGCCGCCCCTAGAGATCGGCCAGTTCCGCGGTACCGAATCCCGCGCCCGGCGCGAGCTTCGGCCCCGATCCCGCGGCCATCATCACGAAGAAGCCGATCGCGAACACGAGCGCGAACGCGATCGCGAGTGCACCGCACACATCGGTGGAGTCGATCGGCTCGATCGTATGATGGAACTTGGCGGCGTGCCGCATGGCGTTTCCCCGGAGCTCGTTGCTCCGGTTAAACGAAGCGCGCGCCGCACGGGTTCCGGCGGATACCTGTTATGCGTCCGGCGGGGCGGGTCGATCGGCCCGCCCGCCTTTGTCGGGGCGTCGCAGGGAAGCGAGGCCGCCGGCGAGGACGGCCTGCGCTCTGGCGGTTCAGTTGAGCGCGTTCTTGACGCTGCCGAAGGTGTTGTTGAGGCTGCTGCCCAACCCCTGCACCACCGTGATGATTGCGACCGAAATCCCGGCGGCGATCAGTCCATATTCGATTGCGGTGGCGCCGGTTTGGTCTGCGGCGAACGTCCGGATCAGGTTCCTCATGTTATCCTCGCGAATGATCATCGATCAGTCGCCCCAACCCGAATTTCCGCCCGGCCGACTTCCTAGGTCTTAACCCGATCTCGGAAAGTGCGGCCCATCGTCGCGTGCCGGCTATCGATGTTTCCGCCGTCTTAATTACGTTTTTGTAATGTGTGGCACGGTCGGCGCGGCCGTTGAGCAAGGCCTGTCAAGCATTTGTCTTCTTCTTCAGGTCCGCGACCAGCGCGTCCGCCTCGGCAAACATGACTTCCCAAGATTTTTGGCCCAACAGAACTTTCCGCGTGCGAAGTGCGTGAAAGATATCTTGGAAGGCATCAACGCGGGACTTCCTAAATCCGGGCCGTCTGAAATCGTCTCCCGAAATGGAGTCGGTTCGACCCGCGTTCGCCATCTCGATGAGCTTCTTCAGGTTCTCGATCACGTCTGAGGCGAATTGGTCGCGCAGCGAACTGTCCAGCGCGATCAAGCGGTCGAGTTGGCGCAGAAGGCTTCGGGCTCGCGTGACCAGATAATCGCTTTGGGCTCGGTTCTCTTCGGCAAGGAGGGCAACTTCATCCTTTGACTGCCTAAAGAGTGCCTCATGGGTCTGCCGCTGGGTTCTCTGGGCGATGTAGAGCGAGAAGATCGATAGCAAGAACGCGCCAAGCGGAAGCCATCTCTTTATCTGCTCCAAGATTGCAAGCCACATGACGACCCCGCTGCACTGAAGTGCGTCGGCCACAATTTTAGGCTTAGGTTGCAAAATCTATCAATCGCGCCAAGTCACCCGACCCCGCGACCACAGGTCACATTGAGACTGAGATGTCGGGTGCGGTCCCGTTCACCGTTGCCCTGCGCCGTCTAGGACCGCTATTCTCCGACCCGCGCGGGCGTAGTTCAGTGGTAGAACGTCAGCTTCCCAAGCTGAATGTCGTCGGTTCGATCCCGATCGCCCGCTCCAACACCTCGCGCGACACTTGGCGCCACCAAGCTCGGTGCCGCAACACTTGGCGCCACAATCATTTGTAATAGACTGGGCACAAACACGGCCCGCGGCGCCGGCGCGGCGATGTCGCTTGCGAACTGCGGCGCGGGTGAGGGGGCGCCATGTTGCGCGTGAAGGTCGACCGCGAGCGCTGCCAGGGTCACGCGCGCTGCCATGCGATCGCGCCCGAACTGTTCGCGCTCGATGCGCTCGGCAATGCGCAGGAGATCGGCGACGGAAGCGTGCCGGCGGGGCTCGAGGACAAGGCGTGGCTCGCCAAGGCGAATTGCCCCGAGCTTGCGATCGAGGTCACCGAGGGGGAAGTGCGATGAGCCAGCGTCCGCCGGTCACCGATTGGGCGACCGACTTCGATCATCTCGATCCGCGCTGGGTCGAGGACCCCTATCCGATCTGGGATGAGCTGCGCGCGACGTGTCCGATTGCCCACACCGAGCGCTACAAGGGCGTCTATTTCCCGACGCGCTACGAGGACGTGCGCGCGGTTGCCTACGACACCGAGCATTTCTCCTCGCGCCGCATCATCGTGCGCGAGAATCAGCCGCCGCGCATCCCGGCGCCGCCGATCACGTCCGATCCGCCGGGCCACCGCTCGGACAAGAACCTGCTGCTGCCGGCCTTCACGCCGGACGCGATCAAGCGCCACGAGCCGCGTGCGCGCGCGATCTGTGCCGACCTGATCGAGCGCTTCGCTGACAAAAGCGGCTGCGACGCGGCGGTCGACTACGCGCAGGAGATTCCGGTGCGGCTGATCGCCCACATGCTGGGCCTGCCGGAGGAAGAGGGCGATCGCTTCCGCAAATGGATTCACGAACTGCTCGTCGCCGGCATCACCGAACCGGCCGTGATGATGCGCGCGATCGAGGAGACCAGCGCCTACTTCGCGGCCGAGATCGAGAAGCGCAAGACCGCGCCCGGCGACGACCTCATCAGCTATCTCGCGGCCGCGCGCATCGACGGGCAGCCGCTCGCGGCCGAGCATATCCTGGGATCGCTCCGCCTCGTGCTCGTCGCCGGCATCGACACGACTTGGAGCGCGATCGGCTCGTGCATCTGGCACCTGGCGCGCCACCCCGAGGATCGTCGCCGCCTCGTCGCCGAACCGGAGCTGATCCCGACCGCGGTCGAGGAATTCCTGCGCGCCTATGCGCCGGTGACGATGGCACGCGAGGTGGTCAAGGAGACGACCATCAACGGCTGTCCGTTCAAGCACAAGCACATGGTGCTGCTCTCGTTCCCGGCCGCGAACCGCGACCCCGCGATGTTTCCGGACGCCGACCGCGTCATCATCGACCGGACCGAAAATCGCCACGCGGCCTTCGGCCTCGGCATCCATCGCTGCATCGGCTCCAACCTCGCGCGCATGGAGATCACGGTCGCGCTGCAGGAATGGCTCAAGCGCATCC
>CAYZMR010000197.1:4580-6912 GCA_964479515.1 uncultured Hyphomicrobiales bacterium
TTCCTCGGCGTCGCGCGGCGTTTCGGGCAGGCGGTCGAATATCCCTTCATCAAGGGGATCGAGGGGTTCCCGGAAATCACGCCGGTGATCAAGCTCGAGCACGAGACGATGAATTTCGGCGGGTTGTGGCACTCGGACACGGCCTATCTCGAGTGCCCGCCGATGGCGACGATGCTGATCGCGCGCGAGGTCCCGCCCTTCGGCGGCGACACGCTGTTCGCCAACATGTATCTCGCCTACGAGACACTCTCCGACGGGATGAAGCGCATGCTTGACGGGCTCGTCACGGTGAACTCGTCGGCCAAGGCCGATGTCACCAAGACGCGCGAGGATCGCATGCGCGACGGCGCCAAGGAGAGCGCCAAGACGCAATACACCGCCGAGCATCCCGTGGTGCGCACGCATCCCGAAACCGGCCGCAAGGCGCTCTACATCAATGGCGGCCACACCGTGCGCTTCAAGGACATGACCGAGCAGGAGAGCGCGCCGCTCCTGCAGTTCCTGTTCCAGCACGCGACCCGCCCGGAATTCACCTGCCGCTTCCGCTGGGACGTCGGCTCGATCGCGCTGTGGGACAATCGCTGCACGCAGCACAATCCGATCAACGATTATCACGGCTTCCGCCGCGTCATGCATCGCGTGACGCTCGCCGGCGACCGGCCGTCCTGACGGCGGGCGTGCCCGTTGCCGATCGCCGCGATTGCGCCTATCTCAGGGGCAGCCGCCCGCCGCGGATTGGACACATCGATGCCGGAGATTGCGGCCGACACGCCCCGCTTCGCTTCGCGCCCCCTCGCGTTCGGGCTCGCGGTGCTGGTGGTTGCGCTGATCGCCGCGACCTTGGCGCTCTGGGCGCACTACGGCACGGCGGTATTCTTCGAGATCATCGCGGCGGGCATCGCGGCCTGCTTCTGAAACCAACGGACCCGTTCGATGAATTCCGCGACGACCCGCTTGGTGCTCGTGCTCGCCTCGTTTGTCGCCGGGTTGGTGCTGTGCTTCACGGTGGTGCTGCTGATCACCGGGCACGGCATCGGGCCGATCACCAGCGCGCAGGCGGCGATCGGCGGGCCGTTCCATCTGGTCGATCAGAACGGCAAGACCGTTACCAATGACGACTTCAAGGGCCATCCGTTCCTGGTGTTCTTCGGCTTCACCAATTGTCCGGAAATCTGTCCGACCACGCTATTCGACATCTCGGAAGTCTTGAACAAGCTCGGCCCCGATGCCGACAAGGTCAACGCGCTGTTCGTTACCGTCGACCCGGAACGCGACACGCCGGAGAAGCTCAAGGATTATCTGTCGAGCTTCAATCCGCATCTGATCGGGCTCGGCGGCGATCCGGCCGCGCTCGCCGCGGTCGCGAAGGCCTATCGGGTCTATTACAAGAAGGTGCCGCAGGACGGCGGCAGCTACACGATGGACCACACCGCGATCGTGTATCTCATGGACAAGCAGGGCAGCTTCGTCGCGCCGTTCAATCTCAAGCGGCGGCCGGAGGATGCGGCGGCCGATCTGCGCCGCTACTTCTGAGGCATGATCCCGAAAAAGCCTGCCCCGCACGTGATGCGGGGTGGGAACCGGTTTTCGGATAAGATCATGCGCGGACAATCGTCGCCGCGCTCGCCGGCTGCGCGGTGAGCCGCGAGGTTCTGGCGAGCCCGTGCGCGGTCTTCTCCCAGCGATAGGGATCGCGGATCAACTGGTAGAGCGCGCGCCAGGCCGCGAACGACAGCAGCAGCCAGTGCAGCGGCATCAGCAGCAGGACCCAGGCCTGTCCCAGCAGCTTGCGCCGCGCGAGACCGATGACGCCGAGCGCGGCCGACGTCAGATAGCCCGCCGCGAGCGTCCCACCATAGAACGCGAGCGGCAGTTCCTCGCCTGCGGCCGCTCCCGACACCAGATAGGCCGACACGATCCGGTAGCCGATCGTCGCGATGAACAGCGGATGGACCAGCGCCGACAGCACGGTTCCTCCCACCAGGAGCTGAAACGTTACGAATCCCGCCCAGCCGAGCGCGCGCCCAAGCCGGATCGGCGCCCGCATGTGCACGATCCAGGTCTGCATCCAACCCTTGAACCAGCGCGTGCGCTGCCGCAGCCACGGCCCGAGGCGCGCCGGCGCCTCCTCATAGGTGCTCGACGCGATGACAGCCGACTGGTAGCCGAAGCGTGCGAGCCGCATGCCGAGGTCGGCGTCCTCGGTGACGTTGTAGGGATCCCAGCCGCCGACGTCGCGCAGCGCGGCGGTGCGGAAATGATTCGACGAGCCGCCGAGCGGCAACGGCAGGCGGCGCTGCGCCAGTCCCGGCAGCAGCACGTCGAACAGGCC
>CAYZMR010000198.1:0-6905 GCA_964479515.1 uncultured Hyphomicrobiales bacterium
AAGCGGCCACCACGCCGTATACATTGATTTCGAGCATGGGTCGCTCCGTCCCGATTGAAATCAGCGCCGGCCGGCGTCGCGCTTCGCGATCGCCGATCCTGTGTCGTTCTCGACCGGCGGAATACGATTGTGCCTGCGTCGGCGCTACTTGGCCTTGCCGATCACGCCTTCGACGTACCAATCGAAATTGCCCATCTTGTCGCCGTACCAAGTCTCACCATCCTTGATGCGGACCACGCCGGTATTGTCGGCAACCGGCCCGGTGAACGGCGTGAAGCCTTTCCCGATCTTGTCGGCGGCGGCGGTGACGAGCGCTTGCACGTCGGCCGGCACCGCCGGACCGAACGGCGCGACCGCCATCATGCCCTGGCCGAGACCTAAGCGCACCATCGCGGGTTTGAACGTCCCGGCGATCACGGCGTTCGCGGTCGCGGTCATGAACGGCCCCCAGGTGAAGCCCAGGCCCGTGATCCAGCCTTTCGGCGCGAGTGCCCGCGCCTCGATCGACTGGAATCCGATCGAGTAGGCGCCGCGGCTTTCGGCGATCTGGATGATGGTCGCGGGCGAATCGACGTGCATGGTGACGACGTCGGCGGCCTGATCAATAAGAGCGTTCGCGGCCGCGGCCTCCTTCGCCTTGTCGGCCCAGCCGCCCGTCACCACGACGCGAGTCTCGGCCTTCGGATTGACCGAGCGGGCGCCCATCTCGAACGCGTTGACGTTCCCGATCGCGTAACCGATCGGGACGCCGACGACGAAGCCGAGCGTGTTCGACTTCGTCATCTTGCCGGCCGCCACGCCCATGGCGTACCAAGCCGTCTGCGTGGCGCCGAAGAAGTTGCCGAAATTCGGCGCCTGCATCCAGCCGCCGGCGTGCTCGAAGACGACATCCGGATGGGCCTTGGCGAGATTGAAGGCGAATTGCTGATGGCCGAAGCTGGTGGCGAAGATCAGCTTCGCTCCCTGCTGGATCATGCCCTCCATGATCCGTTCCGATTCGGCCGTCTCGGGCACGTTCTCCGCCTCGATCAGCTTGAGGCCTGGAATATTCTTCTTCATCTCCTCAAGGCCGTCCTTCATGGCCCGGTTGTAGCCGTAGTCGTTGACGCTGCCGACGTAGATCGCGCCGACCGTCAGGGGCGGCTTGTCCTGCGCCGCAGCCGGATCGGCAGCGAACAAGCTCGCGAGCGCCGCCCATGCGGCCAGTAGAAGCGGTATCCGTGCCATCCTGCTCTCCATCGTTCGCGGCGTTGCATCGCACCGCCGCCCATGCGTTCAAATGCGTCCTACTCCACCCCGAAATGGGTTCGACCGAGCGCCGCCGGCGCCGCCGATTGACGGTTCCAGCCCCACAGAATGAGGACCAGAAACGTGAGAAGGTAAGGGATCATGTTCATCACGAACGGCGAGACGTCAGCGCCGGCGGCCTGGAGCTGCAATTGCAGCGCCTCGGCGCCGCCGAACAGGAGCGCGCCGGCAATCGCCCAGAGCGGATTCCAGCGCGCGAAGATCACGAGCGCGATGGCGATGAAGCCGCGGCCGGCCGTCATCCCTTCAGCCCAGGTGAGTGTGAGCGCGAGCGAAAGATGAGCGCCGCCGATGCCACCGAGCAGGCCGGCCAGTGCGAGCGCCTGATACTGCACGAATGCGGGCCGACGCCCGGCCGCATAAACGACGGCCGGGCTTTCGCCGACCGCACGCACGACGAGCCCCCAGCGGGTACGGAACAACAGCCACCAGATGAAGAGCGCGGCCGGCGCGGCGAGATAGACCAGCATGTCGTAACTCAGAAGCCTCGCGCCGGCGCCGCCGACACCGGGCAGATGCATTCGCGGCAATCCGGTGATGAGGGCGCCGACGAACGGGCGCCCGACCAGCGCGCTCAGGCCCAGGCCGAAGAACATCAGGCAGAGGCCAGTCGCAAGCTGGTTGGCGCGGCAGCCGACCACCAGATAGGCGAAGATCAGGTTGACGGCGCCGCCCGCAAGAGCAGCAGCGGCGAGCCCGACATAGGGATCGCCGGTCAATGCGGCGACCGCAAAGCCGGTGGCGGCGCCAATCAGCATGATGCCTTCGAGGCCGAGATTGACGATGCCGGCGCGCTCGCCAACCAATTCTCCGAGCGTGGCGTAGAGCAGCGAGGTGCCCGACAGGATCGAGCTCGCAATGACGCCGGCGATGAGGGCGGCGTTCATCGCGCGGCGCTCCCGACCGACCGCCGGGCCAGTACGATGAACAGGATCACCGCCATCAGGATGTTGACGACCGCGAAAGGCAGCCCCTGCGTGATCTGGAGAATGTCCCCGACCGAACTGATGACGGCGAACAGGAATGCCATCACCACGATGCCGACCGCGCTGGTGCCGGCAAGCCAGGCGACCAGGAAGCCGATGAAGCCGTAGCCGGGAGAAAGCTCCGACACGAGCCGCCCCTGGATCGCCGTCACCTCCACCATTCCGGCTAATCCCGCGACGCCGCCGGCGAGGAACATGACGATCAGGATGATGCGGAACACCGGGACGCCGAGCTGGCGCGCGGCCTCCGGATTGCCGCCGATCGCGCGCATCTCCAGGCCCCAGCGCGTCCGCGTCATGAGCAGCCAGTACAGCAGAAGGCAGACGAATGCGTAGAACAGCCCGGCATTGACGCGCGTGTGAAAGAAGCTCGGCAGCCGCGCCGCGTCGACGAAGGCCGGCGACTGCGGATAGGACGCACTCTCCGGGCTGCGCCATGGCCCGAAGATGAAAAAGCCGACGATCATCGGCGCCACGTAGTTGAGGAGCAGCGTCGAGATGGTCTCGTTGACCAGGCGCAGCGCGCGCAACACGCCGGCGATCAGCGCCCACAGACCACCGCCAACGAAACCCAGCAGCGTCAGCACCGGCAACAGCACATAGGCCGGTTGATCGGAAAGAGAGAGCGCGCCGGCCGTCGTGAGCCACGCGCCCATGTAGAGCTGGCCTTCACCGCCCACATTGATGAGGCCGATCCGGCTCGGCAGCGCGACCGCCACGGCGGTGAGCAGCAGCGGAATCATGCGCACCAGCAGCTCGGAAAAGCCGTAAGGATTGCCGAACACGTAAGCGATCGTATCGACATAGGCCTTGAGCGGATCCTTGCCGGCCGCCGTCAGCAGAGCCGCGAAGGCACCGAGCGCGACGAGCGTCACCAGCGCGGCGCGCGATGCCGCGCCGAGCGCCGATTCAAGGCAGAGTGTCGCGGCGCTACGCGGCATCGGCTCGATCCCCGGTCCCCACCATGAGCGGACCGACGGCCTCGGCGCGAAAATCCCGCGGGCCGAACTCGCCCGCGATGGCGCCGCGATAGAGCACGAGGAGCCGGTCGCTCACCGCGAACAGCTCGTCGAGATCCTCCGACACGATCAGCACGGCGGCGTCGCCGTCGCGGGCATCCTCCAGAAGAGCGCGCACCGTCATCGTGCTGCGCGCATCGAGGCCGCGCGTCGGATACAGCGCGACGATCAATTTCGGCGCATGCGCAAATTCGCGCGCCAGCACCACACGCTGTAGATTGCCGCCGGACAATGTCGCGGCGCGGGCCTCGAAATTCGGGCGGGGAAACTTGAGCCGCGCAAAGCTGCGCTGCATGTCGCCGTCGAGCGCCTGCCAATCGACACCGAGCCCCGCGCGGTAGCGCACACCGGTGCCGAGCGCGAGATTTTCCCGCACCGTCAATCCGGGCACGCAGGCAAGCGCCAGCGGGTCGTCCGGGATCGACGCGACACCCTTTTCCCGCACCGTCGCGACCGACCATCGCGAGGCGTCCTCGCCCCACAGCAGCTTCGTCCCGGCATGTGGCCGGCGCAGCCCCAGAATGAGCTCGCCGAGCTCCCTTTGACCGTTGCCGGATACACCCGCGACGCCGACGATCTCGCCCGGACGAAATGCGATCGACAGGTCGCGCAGCTGCATCGCGCCGCTGCCGCCCAATGTCGAAACCTCGCGCAGTTCGAGCGCGTAGCCGTGACCGTCATGGATCGGTGGGCTCGTCCGCCGCGCCGGTGCCACGAGCGCGCCGCCGAACATCAGGCGAAGCAGATTTTCCTGCGTCGCCTCACGGCGATCGAGCGTTCCGGCGATCCGGGCCTGCCGCATGACGGCGATCCGGTCCGCGCTGCTGAGAACCTCGCGCAGCTTGTGCGTGATCAGCACGATACCGAACCCTTCCGCGCGCAGCTCCGCGATCGTCCGGAACAGGCCCTCGCATTCCTGCGGCGCCAGCACCTTGGTGGGCTCGTCAAGGATCAGCACACGAGCGCCGGCGAGAACCTGCTTGAGGATCTCCACCTTCTGCTGCTCGCCGACCGCGAGCTGGCGCACCGGCTGCCACGGGTCGGCCGCAAGATGGAAACGATCAGCATAGTGGCGCATGCGCGCAAGGATTTCGCCGCGCCGCATCACCGCGGGCAAATCGCTCTGGAACAGCGCGACATTCTCGAACACGCTCAGCGCCGGGATGAGCGTGAAAGTCTGGAACACCATGCCGATGCCGAGCGCGCGGGCATCGCGCGGAGACGAGATGTCAACGCGCTCGCCGCGCACGCGAATTTCGCCGGCATCGGCGGCGTAGTAGCCATAGAGGATTTTCGCGAGCGTGCTCTTCCCGGCGCCATTCTCGCCGAGCAGCGACACCACCTCGCCGGGCCGCACGTCAAAATGAGCGACGTCGTTGGCGAGCAGGCTGCCGAACCGCTTGACGATCCCGTCAGCCTCGATGAGCGGCGGCCCGTGGGTCATGCCGATACCCAAAAACCCTTCTGTCTCAGTGACATTGTGGCATGTATTTTGCTTGGTAATAGTGCGAGCGGCCGCAATGCCTTCAACGCATGATGCTCAGGCATGCGCGGTTTTGCAGGCGCTCGGCAATGCTGCCGGAACCGGCGGCAATAGGGAAATGACAAAGCGATATGCAGGTCATATCCGAACGGAATTTGCGATCGGTTGACTTGAACCTGCTGGTCGCGTTCGACGCCTTGATGGCGGAGCGCAACGTCACGCGCGCGGCCGCGCGCAACGGGCTGAGCCAGCCGGCGGTCAGCAAGGCGCTCAACCGGCTGCGCTACCTGTTCGACGACCCGCTGTTCGTGCGCCGCGACCGCGCGATGGAGCCGACCGCCCGCGCGCTTGAGCTGGCGGGGCCGATCCACGGGGCGCTCGCCACCATTTCGCGGACCCTGGTGCAGCCGGCGGCCTTCGATCCGGCGACCGTGAGCGCAACCGTCAAGATCGCGGCTATCGATCTCTACCACATGAACCTGCTGCCGGCGCTGGTCGGGCACCTGCGCCGACACGCCCCGGGGGTCGATCTGCAGGTGCGGGCGAGCGACTGCTCCTATCTGCGCGATCAGCTCGCCGCGGGCGAGATCGATCTCGCCTTCGCGCCGCTCGGAACCAGGACCGATGAGCTGTCGGCCGAGCCACTGTGGAACGATCGGCTGGTGACTCTCGTCGGGGCGAATAGTCCGTTGCGGGACTCGATGACGATCGAGGCCTATGCTGGAGCGGGGCATCTGGTGGATGCCGGACACGTGCAGGTATCGCCCGACGGCGTCGGGACCAGCGTCGTCGACGCGATCCTGGCGGCGCGCGGACTGCGCCGGCGGATCGTGCTGGTGCTGCCGAACTCGGCCGGAATCCCGTTCGTTGTCGCCGCAACCGATCTCATTGCGACCTTGCCGAGCCGGATCGTGAAGGGGCTCGCGCCGGTGCCGAACATCCGCGTTCTCGCGCCGCCCTTGCCGGACGTGCAGGTGAGCCCGCACATGTTCTGGCATCGCCGCACGGATACCGACCCGTTGCAGGTCTGGCTGCGCGCCGCCATCCGCGACATTGCGGCCGGCATTTGATCGATCGGAACCGCTGCGGGCGGGCTTCCGTATAAGAGCGCGCTGCGATTTTCTCGCCAAGAACTGGCGGTACGCAAGTCTTGCAAGGCCCAGGCCGCCATACGTCAGCGACCAAGAGTCCGCTGCTGGCCCGAAAGCGAAGTGCCGCCGCGTTGAAGCTACGTCCGCTCTGCTACGCGATGCAGACTGGGTTTGCTCACTGCAAGCTTTTCGGCTCGTGACCGATGCTGTTGATGACGGACGGGCAGAGCATGTCCGCTCTGCCCGGGTACTTCAGACCTCAACCTGTTCCGCTATCGCAAGGGCATCATCCACCTCAATTCCGAGGTATCGGACGGTGCTCTCGATCTTGGTATGGCCAAGCAGAAGCTGCACGGCCCGCAAATTGCCGGTCCGCCTGTAGATCAGCGTCGCCTTTGTCCGGCGGAGCGAATGGGTGCCAAAGAGTTTCGGGTCCAATCCAATGCTGGCGATCCACTCGCCGATGAGCCGTGCATATTGGCGGGTCGTCATGCACTGGCCCATGCCGCGCCTGCCGGTGAATAGGAACTCGCCCGGCTTCTTGTGCGCGGCCTTCAGGTAGTCATCGACCGCTTGGCGGGTCTGATCCGTCAGCTCGAATTTTACCGGCCGCCCGGTCTTCTTCTGCCGCACCGTCGCACGGTCGATCGCATAGCCGTTCGGTGCGACATCTTCGACCTTGAGAACGACTACATCACAGCCTCGTAACTTGCTATCGATGGCCAGATTGAATGGCAAGATCGCGGGTTCGGCCCTCGACCAACAATCGGGTTCTGATCGACCAAACGTGCTTTGGTCGGAGCGGGGGTTTAGCCCCAATCAGCTTGCCCTTGTTCCAAGGTGTGCGGCGGGGAAACGGTGAAAAGCAATCCTCATTGGTTGGCATGGTCATACTCCTCGTTACTGAGGACAACGAGCATGCGCGGAGTGCCTGCGGGCATCGAAACAATGTCGGCTTTCAGAGGGGTGCGGTCTTCGGGTGAGTACCGGCGCGACCCAACCCAGTCGTGATTGACCC
>CAYZMR010000199.1:0-6822 GCA_964479515.1 uncultured Hyphomicrobiales bacterium
TCGTGCTGGTCGGCCCGTCCGGGTGCGGCAAGTCGACCCTGCTGCGCATGATCGCCGGCCTTGAGAACATCACCGGCGGCGAGATCCGCATCGGCGAACGCGTCGTCAACAACGTGCCGCCGAAGGAACGCGACATCGCGATGGTGTTCCAGAACTACGCGCTCTATCCGCACATGACGGTCGCCGCCAACATGGCGTTCTCGCTCAAGCTGCGCGGCGCGCCAAAGGCCGAAACCGACGAGCGCGTCAATCGGGCGGCCGAAATCCTCGGGCTGAAGCCGTTGCTGGAGCGCTTTCCGCGCCAGCTTTCCGGCGGCCAGCGCCAGCGCGTCGCGATGGGGCGGGCGATCGTGCGCGACCCGCAGGTGTTCCTGTTCGACGAGCCGCTGTCGAACCTCGACGCCAAGCTGCGCGTCGCGATGCGCACCGAGATCAAGGAGCTGCATCAGCGGCTGAAAACCACCACGGTCTACGTCACTCACGACCAGATCGAGGCCATGACCATGGCGGACAAGATCGTGGTCATGCATGACGGCATCGTCGAGCAGATCGGCACGCCGCTCGACCTCTATGACAAGCCCGACAACCAGTTCGTCGCGGGCTTCATCGGATCGCCGGCGATGAATTTCCTGCGCGGGCAGATCAAGACGAACGGCTCGGCAGGCTTCACGGGTCCGAACGGTGTTCGGCTTCCGCTCAAGGCCGCGCCGGCGAATTCGGAAGGCCGCCCCGCGGTCTACGGCGTGCGCCCGGAGCACTTCACCATCGCGGACGACGGCGCCGAAGCCGAGATCGTGGTGGTCGAGCCGACCGGTTCGGAGACGCAGGTCTTCGCCAAGCTCGGGGGCGAGGAAGTCGTGGCGGTGTTCCGAGAGCGCCACAAGTTCGAGCCCGGCGACAAGGTTCGGCTCAAGCCCGATCCGGCGCTGGTGCATCTGTTCGATGAGGCGACAGGCAAGCGATTGAACGCCTGAGAGACGAGCAACGTAGAAAATGACAAAAGGGAGGAATGAGATGTCTGACTTTACT
Source organism: uncultured Hyphomicrobiales bacterium (assembly GCA_964479515.1). Classification (GTDB taxonomy): domain Bacteria; phylum Pseudomonadota; class Alphaproteobacteria; order Rhizobiales; family Xanthobacteraceae; genus PALSA-894. Next base: position 1,030 of record CAYZMR010000199.1, read on the forward strand.
CGCCGCTCCGTACTTGCGGGCGGCACCGCGCTCGGCGCCGCCGGCGCGCTGACGGGACCGGCGCTGTTCGATTTCGCCAAGGCCTGGGCGCAGAGCTCGCCGTGGAAGGCCGAGCACGGCGCCAAGCTCACCGTGATGCGCTGGAAGCGCTTCGTCGAGGCCGAGGACAAGGCGTTCAACGAGATGGTCGCGGCGTTCAAGGCGGCGACCGGCACCGACATGAACGTGTTCAGCGAGTCCTTCGAGGACGTGCAGCCGAAGGCGTCCGTGGCGGCAAACACCGGGCAGGGCATGGATCTCGCCTGGGGCCTGCACACGCTGCCGCAGCTTTTCCCGACCAAGGTGATCGAGCTCAACGACGTCGCGGATTACCTCGGCAAGAAGTACGGCGGCTGGACCGCGGCCGCGGAGGCGACCTGCAAGCAGGGCAACAAGTGGCTCGGCATCCCGGTCGCGACCATCGGCGGCTACATGACCTACCGCAAGTCCGCGCTCGACAAGGCCGGCTTCAGCAAGTTCCCGACCGACTTCCCGGGCTTCCTCGAAATGTGCAAGGCGTTGAAGAAGAACAACACGCCGGCGGGCTTCGCGCTCGGCCACGCCTCGGGCGACGCGAACGCCTGGCTGCACTGGATCCTGTGGGGTCACGGCGCCTACACGGTCGACAAGGACGACAAGGTCATCATCAACTCGCCCGAGACCGTGAAGGCGCTCGAATACGCCAAGGCCGTGTCCGACAACTTCATTTCCGGCGTCGCGTCCTGGAACGATTCGTCCAACAACAAGGCATTCCTGGCGGGCGACCTCTACTGCACGTCGAACGGCATCTCGATCTACATCTCGGCCAAGGACGACCCGGCCAAGAAGGACATGGCCGAGGACATCTATCACGCGCTCTGGCCGGTCGGGCCGGTGGGCCATCCGACCGAGTTGCAGCTCTGCGTGCCGATCCTGGCGTTCAAGTTCACGAAGTATCCGAACGCCGCGAAGGCCTTCATCACCTTCATGCTGGAAAAGGAAAACTTCGACAAATGGCTGAGCGGCGCGCGCGGGTATCTCACCCACACGCTCAAGGCCTATGACAAGAGCCCGATCTGGACCGCGGACCCGAAGAACGAAGTGTTCAGCCATGCCAGCGAACGCGCGCTGCCGGCCTCGGGCATCGGGCATCCGGGCGAGAAGGCCGCGACCGCGATCGCGGACTTCCTCGTCGTCGACATGTTCGCGAACTACTGCACCGGCCGCGACGACGCCAAGGGCTCGATCGCGACCTGCGAGCGGCAATTGAAGCGTATCTATCGCTGAGGTTCCGCCGGAGGGCGGTGTCCTCCGGCTATTGATAGCGGAGCGGGCGGACGGCCGTCGGGTGTCGTCCGCCTGCAATTGTCCCTCTCCGAAAGGGGAGGGTGGCGAGCGCAGCGAGCCGGGTGGGGTCCTTCTCGAAGGAAACCCCACCCCGGCCCGCCTGCGGCGGTCCGACCCTCCCCTTTCAGGGGAGCGATGAAGAGGGTGCGAGATGGCCGACATCGCTCTCAATCCGACGAGTGCCCGCATGCCGGTGCGCGACATCACGGCGTGGGACCGGCTCAAGGTCAACCGCGGCTGGCTCGGCTTCTGGTTCATGCTGCCGGCCATGGGGTTCCTGATCCTGTTCCTGGCCTATCCGCTCGGCCTCGGCATCTGGATCTCGTTCACCGACGCCAAGATCGGCCGACCAGGCGAATTCGTCGGGTTCGAGAATTACGAGTGGCTGTGGGACGACTCGATCTTCTGGCTCTCGGTGTTCAACACGCTGCTCTACACGTTCGTCGCGAGCGCGTTCAAATTCGCGGTCGGGCTCTATCTGGCGCTGCTGCTCAATGAGAACATGCCGTTCAAGGCGATCCTGCGCGCGCTCGTGCTGATTCCGTTCATCGTGCCGACGGTGCTCTCGGCGCTCGCCTTCTGGTGGATCTTCGACGCGCAGTTCTCGATCCTGTCGTGGTCGCTGAAGCATCTCGGCCTGATCACGCAGAACATCAATTTCCTCGGCGACGTGAACTGGGCGCGCGCCTGCGTGATCTTCGCCAATATCTGGCGCGGCGTGCCGTTCGTCGCGATCACGCTGCTTGCCGGGCTGCAGACCGTGCAGCCCTCGCTCTACGAGGCCGCGACCATCGACGGCGCGACGAAATGGCAGATGTTCCGCCACATCACCTATCCGTTGCTCACCCCGATCATTGCGGTGGTGATGACGTTCTCGGTGCTGTTTACGTTCACCGACTTCCAGCTCATCTGGGCGATGACGCGCGGCGGCCCGGTGAACGCCACGCACCTGATGGCGACCTTGTCGTATCAGCGCGCCATCATCGCCGGACAGCTCGGCGAAGGCGCGGCGATCTCGAGCGCCATGATCCCATTTCTCCTCGCCGCCATCATGATCTCGTGGTTCGGCCTGCAGCGGCGCAAATGGCAGCACGGGGAGGCGAATGACTGATCTCCCCGCCAAGGTAGACCTGAAGAGCGTGCTGTCCGGCCCCTCGTCGGGCGCGGCTGCCGCCGACGACCACTCCGAGGGCATGAGCTATCTCAATTCGCTGCCGCGGCGGCTCGTCACCCTCTATCTGCCGCTCTCGATCATCGTGATCGTGCTGCTGTTCCCGTTCTACTGGATGGCGCTCACCGCGATCAAACCGGACGAGCAATTGCTCGACCTCGACAAGTTCAATCCGTTCTGGACCACGGCGCCGACGCTCAAGCACATCCAGAAGCTCCTGTTCGAGAGCCACTATCCGGAATGGCTGTGGAACACGATGCTGGTCGCGGTCTGCGCGACCGTGCTCTCGATCGCAGCCAGCGTGCTCGCGGCTTACGCGATCGTGCGGCTGCGCTTCCGCGGCGCGAACGTGCTCGGCGGGCTGATCTTCCTCGCCTACCTGGTGCCGCCGTCGATCCTGTTCATCCCGCTCGCGACCGTCGTGTTCCAGTACGGGCTGTTCGACACCCCGTTCGCCCTGATCCTGACCTATCCGACGATCCTGATCCCGTTCTCGACCTGGCTGTTGATGGGTTATTTCAAGACCATCCCCTACGAGCTCGAGGAATGCGCGCTGATCGACGGCGCGAGCCGCTGGCAGATCCTGGTCAAGATCGTGCTGCCGCTCGCGATTCCTGGGCTGATCTCGGCCTTCATCTTCTGCTTCACGCTGTGCTGGAACGAGTTCATCTACGCGCTCACCTTCCTGCAGTCGGTGCAGAACAAGACCGTGCCGGTCGCGATCGTGAACGAGTTCGTCGACGGCGACATCTACCGCTGGGGCTCGCTGATGGCGGGCGCGCTCGCGGGAAGCTTGCCGCTGGTCATCCTCTACGCGTTCTTCGTGGAGCATTACGTGAGCGCGATGACCGGCGCGGTGAAGGAATAGTCCCATGCGCGTCGGCTTCATCGGCGTCGGCCTGATGGGCCACGGCATGGCGAAGTGCCTGATCGAAAAAGGTCATGAGCTGATCGTCATGGGGCATCGCAACCGCGCGCCGGTCGACGATCTCGTCAAGCGCGGCGCCGTGGAGGCGGGATTCCCGGCCGCCGTCGCGTCGTATTCCAGCATTGTGTTCCTCTGCGTCACCGGCTCGACGCAGGTCGAGGCGCTGGTGCGTGGGCCGGACGGCATCGCGGCCGGCGCGCACAAGGGGCTGATCGTGGTCGATTGCTCGACCTCCGATCCGAATTCGACGGTGGCTCTCGCCGCCGAACTGAAGGCGCTTGGCGTCTCCTACGCGGATGCGCCGCTCGGCGGCACGCCGGCGCAGGCCGAGGAGGGAAAGCTCTCCGCGATGGTCGGCTGCGACGCGGAGGTGTGGCCACGCATCGAGCCGGTGATCGGCGCGTGGGCCGCCAAGGCCACGCGCGTCGGCGAGACCGGCGACGGGCACAAGCTGAAGCTCCTGATGAACTTCCTCTCGATGGGCTACGGCGCGCTTTATGCCGAATTGCTGGTCGTCGCGCACAAGAACGGAATCAGCGCGCAGGCGGTCGATGCCGTGATGCGCGGCAGCCGCTTCGACTGCGGCATGTACCAGACCTTTTTCGCCTGGGTGCTCAACGGCGAGGAGCAGCACAAGTTCACGATCGCGAATTCGCACAAGGACATGCGTTATCTCGCGGCGATGGCGGCGGACGCCGGCGTCGCGAACCCGATGGGCGCGGCGGTGAAGAATTATTACGCGCTGGCGGATGCGGCCGGCCGCGGCGGCGATTTCGTGCCGGCGCTCTCCGACTTCGTCGCCGCGCTCAACGGCGTGACGGTGCGGGCGGAGAAGAAGCAGGCCGCCGAGTAGCTATTTATTGATCCACGCCAGTACGACGCCCATCAGCAACACGCGGATGGTGTCGTAGACGATCTGCTTGATCGCGACCGTCAGCTCGATCGGCGTGACCACGTAATAGATCAGATAGGTCGGCACCACGGTCAGCGCCGCGACCGCGATGCCGTAGCGGATGCCTTGCGCCAGCCACGGCTTGTCTTCCTTGCCCTGCACGTAGACCCACGCGAAGGCGATGCCGAAGATCGCTTGCGCCAGGATGAGCCAGGCGATGCGCGCCTGCGCTTCGGCCGGCGGGCGCATGCCCTGCGTGACCGCATAGTCGGCGGACAACAGCACGCCGTGGACGACGAAGCTCAAGGCCCACGCCATCACGAACATGACGATGGCGGAGATAATGCACTTCCTGGTCATGCGCCCCTCCCTTGAAACGAGTTCAGACGATCATCATCACCGGTTGTTCGACGAAGCGCTTGAAATCCGATAGCAGCGCCGCGCCGAGCGTGGCGTCCACGGTGCGGGAATCGCAAGAGAGCGTTGCGGTGATCACGCTGACGAACGTGACCGAGCCGTCGCCCGCCTCGACCGCTGCGCGGCGCCGCGAGCCGATGCTCAGCAGCGTGGTTTGCGGCGGTTGAAGCACGCCGGCGATCGACGCGATTCCGGATATGTCGGCGATGAAGACTGCGGTCGACGGGCCCGACGTTGCATTGGGTGATCCGGGATCGCGTCGTGCCGCCGAGATCGCGCTCAGCGACTGGCCGGCGACGTTGCGGATGACCGGTCGGCTTTTGCCGACCACGATCGCGATGTCGGGATGCTCGGCCGGCGTGACGCGAGCGAGCGCCGCCGCCCACGCCTTGATGACGACATCGGCCAATTCGATTCCGGGCGCTGCCGCGCACAGGGCGAGCGACTCGCCGATCTCGACATCCGCGGTCAGGACGACGGTCGCGACCGCCTGCGTCGGCGCAAGGGCGGGGGCGGTGGCGGCGGGTTTCGCGCGCGCCGTCTCCACGTCGCGCGCCACGATGCGGCCGTGCGGGCCGGAGCCTTTGACGTTTGCGAGATCGATCCCGGCTTCGCCCGCGAGCCTGCGCGCGAGCGGCGTGGTCACGGTGCCGCCGGCCAGCCGCGCGGGGCCGTAATTGCGCTCGGGCGAGCGGACCTCACGGAACGGTTCCATCGCGACGGGCGGTTTTCGCTCCAGCGTCGCTGCAATACTCTGCTCATTCCCGCGCAAGCGGGAATCCAGCTCTTGGCTTTTCTGGACCCCCGCTTTCGCGGGGGTGGGCGGAGCTTGTGGCTTGTCCAGCGAAACCGTCTCGCCCTTGCCCGCGATGATCGCCACCACCGCGCCGACCGGCGCGACCTCGCCCGCCTGCACATGGATGACGCTGAGCGTGCCGGCCGCGATCGACGGCACTTCCATCGACACCTTGTCGGTCTCGATCTCGAACAGGTTGTCGCCCGGCTTCACGGCATCGCCGG
>CAYZMR010000200.1:0-4097 GCA_964479515.1 uncultured Hyphomicrobiales bacterium
CGATCTCGGCGCGGCCGTTGTTCAGCACGACGACGTCGCGCTCGACGAGGCGCGCGCGAAAGCTGACGATCGGGCCGTCGCGCCACATCTCGGTGCGGATGGTCTCTCCGGGGAAAACCGGCGACGAAAAGCGCCCCGCGATCGACTTGAAGCGCGCCGGATCGTAGCCGCACAGCGTCTTCAGGATCGCGTGCCCGGCGACGCCGAAGGTTGCGAGCCCGTGCAGGATCGGGCGCGGAAAACCGGCAGCCTTCGCGATCGCGGGATCGGCGTGCAGCGGGTTCATGTCGGCGTTCCAGCGATAGAGCAGCGCCATCTCGGGTCGCGTCGGCAGATCGCACGTCAGGTCCGGCGCGCGATCAGGCAGTGCGTGCGGCGCCGGGCTCGGCCGCTGCGGCCCGCCGAAGCCGCCATCGCCGCGCGCGAAGGTGGTCTGCACGATCGTCGCGTACAGTTCGCCCGTCGCCTTGTCGTTGATCGTCCGCTCCGAGATCACCAGCGCGCCCTTGCCGGAGCCCTTGTCGATCGCGTCGACGACGCGGGTATGGCTCGTCACCGTGCCGGCCGTCGGGAGCGGCTTGTGCAGGATGAGATTGTGCTCGCCGTGCACGACCTTGACCCAGTCGATGCCGGAGTCCAACTCGCGCGCCCAAAAGCCCGGCTGCGCGACAACAACCGGGAACGTCGGCAAGACCTTCAGGTCGTTCTCGAGGACGAATGACAATTCGTCGTCGCTCATCGGGTCCTGCCCGAAGCCGAGGCTGAGCGCGTAGAAGATGGGATCGCGCTTTGTATAGGTCCGTTTGACGTCCGGTATCTTCAGCGCGAGCAGCTTGTCGTAGACGATCGCCATCACACCGGATCCCAGGGGAAGACGTTCTGCGAGCGCTCGAGCGGGACGAACGAGGTCTTCATCGCGGACTTGAACTGCTGGTCGATCGTCTCGGGCGTCCAGCCGTCGGAGCGATGCAGGATACGGATCGGGCGCGGCTGGCTGAAGAGAATGAGCTCGTTCTGCCGCACGCCGATGATCTGGCCGCTGATGCCTTCGGCCTTGTCGGAGGCGAGGTACACCGCCATGGGCGCGACTTTCTCGGGGGTCATCTGCTTGGTGCGCGCGACACGCGCTTCTTCCTCAGGCGTCGAGGTCGGGATCGAGTCGATCATGCGCGTCCAGGCGAACGGCGAGATGCAGTTGGAGCGCACATTGTGGCGCGCCATGTCGAGCGCGATGCCGCGCGAGAGCCCGTGGATGCCGAGCTTTGCCGCCATGTAGTTCGCCTGGCCGAAATTGCCGATCAGGCCGGAGGTCGACGTCATGTGCACGAAGGCGCCGCTGTTCTGATCGCGAAAATGATTGGCAACCGCTCGGCTCATGTTGAACGAGCCATTGAGGTGCACGTTGATGACGTCGTGCCAGTCCGACCAGCTCATCTTGTGGAAGATGCGGTCGCGCAGGATGCCGGCATTGTTGACCAGGATGTCGACGCGGCCGAACGCATCGAGCGCGGCCTTCACGATCGCTTCGGCATTCTGCGGCTCGGTGATCGAGAGCGTCGAGGCGATCGCGTTGCCGCCCTTGCCCTTGATTTCGCCCACCACGGCCTGCGCGGGGCCTTGATCCGCACCGGACCCGTCCAGCGCCGCGCCGATGTCGACCACGACGACGCTGGCGCCCGCTTCCGCCATCTGCAGCGCGATCGCGCGCCCGACGCCACGGCCAGCGCCGGTGACGATCGCGACTTTCTCCGCAACGATGCCTGACATGCGTTCCGCCCCTTCTTTTCCGTCATGGCCGGGCTTGTCCCGGCCATCCCAATAACGTGGGCACTGTCGTCCCTATTCTATCGGGATCACCGGGACACGCGCCTTCGGCGCGGCCCGGTGATGACGAACTACTTCCACACTTCGTCGGCCAGTTCCACGATCATGGCGAGCTTCGCCCACTGCTCGTCCTCGCTCAGCACGTTGCCTTCCTCGGTCGAGGCGAAGCCGCATTGCGGCGAGAGGCAGAGCTGCTCTGGCGCGACGAATTTGGCCGCCTCCGCGATGCGGCGCTTGAGCGTCTCCTTGCTCTCCAGCGCACCGAGCTTGGACGAGACGAGGCCGAGCACGATCTGCTTGTTGCCCTTCGGCACGAAGCGCAGCGGCTCGAAGCCGCCGGCGCGCTCGGTGTCGTATTCGAGGAAGAAGCCGTCATAGTCGAGCTTGGCGAATAGCGTCTCGGCGACCGGCTCGTAGCCGCCTTCCGAGATCCAGGTCGAGCGGAAATTGCCGCGGCAGATGTGCGTCGTGATCGTCATGTCGGCGGGCTTGGCGGCCAGCGCCTGGTTGATCATGCCGGCGTACTTGCCCGGCAACGCGTCGGGATCATCGCCCCGGCTTCGCGACTGCGCGCGCTCCTTCTCCGAGCACAGGAACGCCCAGATCGTGTCGTCGAATTGCAGATAACGGCAGCCCGCGTCGTAGAACGCGCGCACCGCCTTGGCATAGGCGCGCCCGAGATCGTCGAACAGCTCGTCGAGGTCGGGATAAATCGTCTTCGGAATCGAGGCGCGGCCGAAGCGGAAATGCATCAAGGTCGGCGACGGGATCGTCATCTTCGGCGTGACGCGCGTGTTCGCGGCCAAAAACTTGAAATGCTCGATCATCGGATGGCCGGAGAAGCCGATCTTGCCGACGATGTCCGGCCGCTCCGCCTTGGTCTGCACGCCGGCGAACTGGATGCCGTGGTCGATCTGCTTCATCTTGACGCCATCGAGCGCGCAGAGGAAATCGAAGTGCCACCAGGAGCGTCGGAACTCGCCGTCGGTCGCGAGCTTGAGGCCAACGCCCTCTTGCCTGCCGACGATTTTCTTGATCTCGGCATCCTCGACCGCTTTCAGTTGTTCGGCGGTGATCGCGCCCTTCTCGCGCTTTGCCCGCGCGTCCTTGATCGCCGCGGTGCGCAGGAAGCTGCCGACATGGTCGGCGCGGAAGGGTGGCTTTGTCCGTTGCATTGTTATCCCCAAACCTCTTGCGCGACCTCGACGATGCGGGCGAGCTTCGCCCACTGCTCATCCTCGGTCAGCGTGTTGCCTTCCTCGGTCGAAGCGAAACCGCATTGTCCGGAAAGGCAAAGCTGATCGAGCGGTGCGAACTTCGCGGCCTCGTCGATGCGGCGCTTGAGCATGTCCTTGTCCTCGAGCTTGCCGGTCTTGGTGGTCACGATGCCGAGCACGACCTGCTTACCCTTCGGAAGCATGCGCAGCGGCTCGAAGCCGCCGGAGCGCTCGTCGTCATACTCCATGAAGTAGCCGTGCACGTTGATCTTGTTGAACAGGATCTCCTGCACGGCGTCGTAGCCGCCGGCGCCCATGAAGGTCGATTTGTAGTTGCCGCGGCACATATGCATCGTGATCGTCATGTCGGAAGGGATATCCGACATCGCGACATTGATCAGGTCGCCGTAGATCTCGCCGAGCCTCTCAGGGTCGTCGCCGCGCGCTTTCATCTGGTCGCGGTATTTCGAATCGCACAGCATCGCGATGAACACCTCGTCGAGCTGCAGGTAGCGGCAGCCGGCGTCCGCGAAGGCGCGCACCGCCTTACGGTAGGCCTGCCCGACGTCGCGGAAGAAAGAATCGAGGTCGGGATAGGTCGTCTTGTCGATCGGCGTCGGCGTCGGGCGGCCGTAGATCGCCGACGGCGACGGGATCGTGATCTTCGGCATGACTTTGGTGTGCGCGGCGACGAAACGGTAGTGCTCGATCATCGGATGACCGGAAAAGTCGACCTTGCCGGTGACCTTCACACCCTCGGCGCGTGTCTTGACGCCCGCAAACGTGACGCCTGAGTCCATGACGTGGCGCTCGACGCCGTCGAGCCCCCAGAGGAAATCGAGATGCCACCAGGAACGGCGGAACTCCCCGTCGGTGACGGATTGCAGGCCGACGTCCTCCTGTCGCTTGATGACGCGCTCGATCTCGCGATCCTCGATCGCCTTGAGTTCGGCGTCGGACATCTCGCCCTTGGCGCGCTTTGCACGCGCCTCGCGCAGCACGGCCGGACGCAGCAGGCTCCCGACGTGATCGGCGCGAAAGGGCGGGTTGGTGCGT
>CAYZMR010000200.1:4197-5370 GCA_964479515.1 uncultured Hyphomicrobiales bacterium
TTATCCCCACACCTCGTCGGCGATCTCCACGATCATGCGCAGCTTCGCCCACTGCTCGTCTTCGGCGAGCGTATTGCCTTCCTCGGTCGACGCGAAGCCGCATTGCGGCGACAGGGCAAGCTGGTCGAGCGGCGCGTGCTTTGCGGCTTCGTCGATGCGACGTTTGATCGTGTCTTTCGATTCGAGCTGGCCGGTCTTCGAGGTGACGAGGCCAAGCACGACCGTCTTACCCTTCGGCAGGAAGCGCAACGGCTCGAAGCCGCCGGCACGCTCGGTGTCGTACTCCATGAAATAGCCGTGCACCTTGATGGTATTGAACAGAGTCTCGGCGACCGGCTCGTAGCCGCCGCTGGCGACGAAGTTGGAACGGAAATTCCCGCGGCAGAGATGCATCGAGATGACCATGTCGGACGGGATGTCCGAGATGGCCGCGTTGATCATCTTCGCATAGACCATCGGCAGCGTGTCGGGATCGTCGCCGCGCGCGCGCACGTGCTCGCGCAGGTTCGGATCGCACAGATAGGCGAGGTTGACCTCGTCGAGCTGGAGATAGCGGCACCCCGCGTCCGCGAACGCACGCACGACCTTCGCGTAGAGCGCGCCGAGGTCGCGGTAGAAGTCGTCCATCACGGGATAGATCGCTTCCGGCACCGCGGCGCGGCCCTGGCGAAAATGCAGCGCGGACGGCGAGGGGATCGTGACCTTCGCGGTTTGCTTCGTGTGGTCGGCGACGAACTTCCATTGCGCGATCTGCGGGTGACCCGAGAAGCGTCCGAGCTTCTCCTTCACGCGCGAGACCCACTGCTTGGGCTGTGAGACGCCCTTGAACTGGATCTTGCGGTCGCCGAGATACGTCTCGATCCCGTCGAGCGCCCGCAGGAAATCGGTCTGCCAGGAGGCGCGGCGGAATTCACCGTCGGTGATCGAATGGAGGCCGATCGCCTCCTGCTTGGCGATCAGCGCCTCGATTGCGCGGTCTTCGATCGCGGTCAGCGCGGCGGCATCGATCTCGCCGCGTGCGCGTTTTTCGCGCGCGTCGCGCAAGGCCGCCGGACGGAGCAGGCTGCCGACATGGTCAGCCCGGAAGGGCGGACGCGTACGCTGCACGTTTCTCTCCCTCGTGTCCCGCACGCGATGCAGCGTGCAACGATGCATCGCAGATGCGGGACCCCG
>CAYZMR010000200.1:5470-6738 GCA_964479515.1 uncultured Hyphomicrobiales bacterium
GCCCGGGACACGCCGGTGAAACGTGAAACTATTCAGCCGCCGCGAGCGCCGCCTGCTTCTGCTCCAGCACGAAGTCGTACTTCACCTCGTAGAACGGGCCGTCGATCATATCGCCGTTGGGGGCCTTGCCGGGCGGACGCTTCACGAACTCGACCACCAGCGGCGCCTTCACGCCGTAGACCACGTCGTTGTCGATATATTTGTCGCCCTGCTGGAACAGGTGCGTCACCAGGTAGTGGTAGCCGGGCGCCGAGATCGCGAAGTGGATGTGCGCCGGACGGATGTGGCTCATGTTGGTGCGACTGAAGAATTCCCCGACCGGGCCATCCATCGGAATGCTGTAGCTGATCGGCGCGACGGTGCGTACGCAATACGAGCCATCCGCGTTCGTGTGATAGATCCCGCGCATCCAGGGTTCGGCGGTGCGGCGCTGCTCCTCGTAGAGCCCCTCGCCGTCGGTCTGCCACAGGTCGAGCATCGCGCCGCCGACCGGACGGCCGTCGAGGCCGCGCACCGTGCCGGTGACGAAGCAGGGGATACCCGGTGCCTTCCCAGCCATGTCGGCGCCGTCGGCGAACTCCGGCGCATCCGCGATATGGAAAGGCCCCTCGACCGTGCTCGGCGTCGCGCCGGCGACGCGGCGATTGTTGATGTCGTCGACCAGCATGCTGACGCCCATGGTGTCGGACAGCAGGATGAACTCCTGGCGCTTGTCGTCGCACTTATGGCCGATGGCGGTCAGGAACTGGATCGCCTTGAACCATTCGGCGCCGGTCGGCTGCACGTCGCTGACGAAGGCATGCAGGTGCTTGATCGCCGACTGCATCACCTGGCGCAGGCGCGGGTCAGGAATGTCCTCCCAGCGCTTCAGCACGGACTTGGTGAAGTCTTCTCCGGTCTCATAGGCCATGGGGCTCTCCCAATCATGAAGCGCCCACCGGGCGCACGACTGTTACCCTGATAGTGGTTTTGCCGCCGCCGAAGGTCAACACCTCTTCCTTCCCCTCCCCGCGTGCGGGGAGGGACGGTGGAACTCAGCCCCATACTTCCTTCGACAGGTCCACGATCATCCGCATCTTGGCCCATTCGGCATCCTCGGTCAGCACGTTGCCTTCCTCGGTCGACGCGAAGCCGCACTGCGGCGAGAGGCACAACTGGTCGAGGGCGACATATTTGGTCGCCTCGTCGATGCGTTTCTTGATGTCGTCTTTCTTCTCCAGCGTCCCGGACTTCGAGGTCACGAGGCCAAGCACGATCTGCTTGTTGCC
>CAYZMR010000201.1:0-6735 GCA_964479515.1 uncultured Hyphomicrobiales bacterium
TCGGGCCGAACTGCCACACCAGCACCGGCACCAGCATGATCGATGAGCCCGTGCCGATGATGCCGCTGACCATGCCGGCGATGAGACCTACGGCGAGGACGAAGACGAATTGCAAAAGTCTCGCTCCGCTCGTCCTCGCGAAAGCGGGGACCCAGGGCTACAAATTCAGTCATCGTAAGTTGCTCTGGATTCCCGCTTTCGCGGGAATGAGCGGAGTGCGGGTCAGTCTCTGAGCTTGAACCGCTGGATCTTCCCCGTCGCGGTCTTCGGCAGCCCGTCGACGAATTCGATCCAGCGCGGATATTTCCACGGGCCGACCTGGCTCTTCACGTGCTCCTGCAGCACGTCGGCGGCCGGCGCGGCGCCATCGCCCTTGAGCACGATGTAGGCCTTCGGCTTCAACAGCCCGTCGCCGTCCTGCTTCGGCACCACGGCGGCTTCGAGCACGCGCGGATGCGTGATCAGCGCGGCCTCGACCTCATAGGGTGAGACCCATTGGCCGCTCACCTTGAACATGTCGTCAGTGCGCCCGCAGATGCGGTAGAAGCCGTCGCCGTCGCGCTGATATTTGTCGCCGGTGCGCGTCCATTCACCCTCGAAGGTGCGCCGCGATTTTTCGCGCTGGTTCCAATAGCCGTCTGCCGCCGTGGTGCCGCGTACGGAAAGCTCGCCGATCTCGCCCTCCGGCACTTCGCGCCCTTGCTCGTCGATCAGCCGCGCCTCGTAGCCGGGGATCGGGACGCCCGAGGTGCCATAGCGGATCTTGCCCGGATAGTTGCCGAGGAAGATGTGCAGCATCTCGGTCGAGCCGACGCCGTCATAGATGTCGACCGCAAAGCGCTTCTTCCATTCGACGCCGAGATGCTCCGGCAAGGCCTCGCCGGCCGAGACGCACATGCGCAGTCGTTGGGACGAATTCTCGCGCGTGCAGGCCGGATCGGCGAGCATCGCCGCATAGAGCGTCGGTACGCCATAGAAGATCGTCGGCTGCTCGCGCTTGAGCACGGCAAATACCGCCTGCGGCGTCGGCCGGTCGGGCAGCAGCACCGCGGTCGCACCGACCGACATGGGAAAGCTCATACCGTTGCCGAGCCCGTAGGCGAAGAACAGCTTCGCCGCCGAATACACGATGTCGTCTTCGCGGATGCCCATCACGCCCTGCGCGTAGAGCCGCGCGGTCTCCATGGCGCTCGAATGCACGTGGCGCACGCCCTTCGGCATGCCGGTCGAGCCCGACGAATAGAGCCAGAACGCGACTTCGTCGGCCGACGTCTGTGCGGGTTCTGCGCCCGCAGTCTCGGCCGTGAGCAGCGCGTCGAAGCGCGGCAAGTTGGCCGGCCCGTCGCCGACCACCACGATCTTCAGGTCGCCGATACTGGCGGCCGCCGTTTGCGCGATCGCGAGCAAGGGCGCCGACACGAACAGCACCTTCGCGCGCATGTCCGCCAGGATGTAGCCATACTGGTCGGCGGTGAGCAGCGTGTTGAGCGGCACCGGAACGATGCCGGCACGGATCGCACCCCAGAACAGAGCTGGGAAATCGACGGTGTCGAGCATGATCATCGCGGCGCGGTCTTCGCGTGAAAGCCCGAGCCGCGCGAGCATCGGCCCGACGCGCGCCGCGCGCCCGGCGAGTTCCCCATAGGTCAGGCGGCGCGTCGGATCGATGAAGGCGGTTTTCGTCGCGCGCCCTTCCGCGACGTTGCGGTCGACCATGTCGACGGCCGCGTTGTAGCTCTGCGCGTTCATGCGAGTTCCCGAGCGTTTCCTGTCGACTTTGGCCTCGCGGCCCCGCCATTATAGGTCGGGCCAAGATCGGAACAATCGGTCACGCCATCCGGGAAACTGACATGCGCTTTGCGGCCATTCGCACGCTGATCGTCGCGGCCGCTCTGCTTGGTGCGATTGCGCCCGCGCGGGCCGAGGTCGAGGAGGTCCGCCTGTCCAAGCAATATGGCTTGCCGTACCTGCCCTTCATGGTGATGGAGCGCTTCCAGCTCCTAGAAAAGCAAGCCGAGAGACAGGGCCTCAAGCTGAAAGTCTCGTGGACCACGCTATCTAACGCGACCGCCATGATGGAGGCGATCATCTCGGGCCAGATGGATTTCATCGCGCCCGGCGTTCCGACGCTTGCGACCATGTGGGACAAGACCGTCGGCACACAGAACGAGATCCGTGCGCTCTCGGCGGTGCAGTCGATGCCCTATGTGCTGGTCACGCGCTCGCCCAACATCAAGACGATCCGCGATTTCACCACCAAGGATCGGATCGCGCTTCCGGCCGTGAAGCTGACCGGCCATGCGATCGCGCTGCAGATGGCGGCCGCGAAGGAGTGGGGCCGCGAGCACTACGATCAACTCGACTCGATCACCGTGTCGCTCTCGCATCCGGACGCGACCGCCGCGCTGATGACCGGCAAGTCGGAGATCAACGCGCATTTCGCAAGTTCGCCGTTCTATTACATCGAGCTTGCGAACCCCGAGATCCACAAGGTGCTGCATTCCTATGACGTCGCGGGCGGGCCGCACACCAACGGCGTGCTCATGACCTCGAAGAGATTCTACGACGCGAACCCGAAGACCTGCGCGGCCGTGGTCGCGGCGCTTGAGGAGGCGGACGCCTACATCAAGGCCAATCCGCGCAAGTCGGCGGAAATCTACATCGCGATGACGAACGAGAAGCGCTCCTCGTTGGACGAGATCGAGAAGATGGTGACCGATCCGGACGTTGATTACACGACGACGCCGGTCGGCGTGATGAAGATCGTCGACTTCATGAATCTTGCCGGTACCGTGAAGAAGAAGCCCGGCTCATGGAAGGATTTGTTCTTCCCGACCGCCCATGCGATGCCCGGAAGCTGATCCAGCGCCACAAGACACGCCTGCGTGGAACGAAGGAGACCGAGATGAACGCGCCCTCAACCCAGCCGACCATCAGCCTCGACGGCTTCTCGATCGACATCCTGGTGCAGGGCTTTCCCGGCAAGACCGTGTGCCACGGCGGGCTCGGTTGGAGCACGGTCGCGCTCCTGCGCGGGCGCGGCCATGTGATCCTGATCGATTCCGGTAATTTCGGCATGCGCCGGCTCATCAGCGAGCGCCTCGGCGCGCATGGTCTCAAGCCGTCCGACGTGACCGACGTGATCCTGACGCATGCGCATTACGATCACTCGATCAACTGGCCGATGTTCTCGGCTTCGCGCGTCCTGATCGGCCGCCAAGAGCTGGAATGGGCGGTGGCGCAGCCGCTCGGCCACCACACCATCCCGGAATTCTATGTGCGCGAGCTCAGCGTTTCGAAGCAGCTCCACAACGTCGAGGTCTCCGAAGAGGTGTTGCCCGGCCTCACCGCCTATGCGGGACCGGGCCACACGCCGGGCCACCTCGTCTACGTGCTCTCGGGCAACGAGCGCGACGTGATCTTCTCCGGCGACGCTGCCAAGAATCGCGCCGAGATGCTCTCGCTTCAAGCCGACATGACGATGAATGCCGCCGACAGCCGCGCCACGATGGAGAAAATCTGGGAACTGTGGCGCAAGAAGCCCGGCAGCGTCCTCGTCCCCGGCCATGACGTGCCGATGCGGCTCGAGAACGGCGAGCCGGTTTACATCGGCAAGCGCACGGCCGGCATCAATGCCTGGTTCTCCCGCAAGCTCGAAGAGACGACCTTGATCGAGCTGAAGGCTTAGCAGGAGACCTGAAACAGCAGATGGTCCGTTACCCCAAATACGCCACCACGGTGATCGGCGCCCACAGCGTGCCTGACTGGTACGAGTCGCTCGATCGGCTGATCTCGTTCGGCCAACTCTCGATGACCGCGATGACCGACGCGCAGTATCGCGCCACGCAGGCCGCGATCCTCGATCAGGAGCTCGCCGGCATCGACGTTGTGACCGGCGGCGAGATGCATCGGCGCACGCACAATCGCCACTCGCCGCCGAACGCCATGCTGAACTATTTCTGGCAGCGCATCCCGGCATTCCAAGGTTCGACGCGCCCCAAACCGATCACGCCGCACGATCCGAACGTGTTCCATCCGGCCGCGACCTGCCGCGCGCAAATTCAGGGCAACATCGACCTCGGCCTGGTCGACGAGTTCAAGACGGTGTCGGCGCTGACGCGCAAGCCCGTCAAGGTGACCATGACCGGCCCGCACATGCTGGCCAAGGTTGCCTATGACGAGCACTACAACGACATCGGCGCGATGATGACCGATCTCGCGAAACTCCTGCGCTTCAATTTCCGCAAGCTCGCCGAAGCCAGATGCAAGCACATCCAGATCGACGAGCCGCTGTTCACGATGTCGGACGACTCCGAGGTGGCGGCCGCTGTCGATGCCATCAATCTCGCGATCGCGGACCTGCCCCCGGATGTGCACGTCTCGATCCACATCTGCCAGGGCAATTATGCGGTCGGCAAGGACTACGACGCGCAGATCGGTCATCGTTATTTCGACGCCGGGCGCTACAAGGCCGATCTGGTCAGCCGGATCGAATCCTCGTCCTATCTCGTCGAATACGACATGGCGCATCACTACCAGGGACTTCTGGGAGACCGGCAGCTCGGCGTCGGCGCGGTCGACGTGCAGGACCCGAAGGTCGAGAGCGGCGAGATGGTGGCGGAGCGCATCCGGCAAAACACGTGGCTTGCACCGGAGCAGACCATCGTCACCAGCTCGTGCGGCTTCAATCACCTGCCGCGGCTCACCGCCTACGGCAAGCTACGCGCGATGAGCGACGCCAAACGCATTCTCGGCGGCTAGCTCGTGACCGACAGCGCTTCATTCACCCCCGATGAGAGCGCCGAGCTTCTCCTTCTCGCCGAGCAGATCGGGCGCATCGGCGTGATCGACTGGCAGGTGCGCGAGGGCACCGTGCGGCTCTCCGCCAAGGCGCTGGAAATGTACGGCCTCGATCAATTCGACGGCCGCTACGATACCTGGATTGCGACCGTTCACCGCGAGGACGTCACACGGCTGCGTGACGTCATCGCGACGGCGCTCGCGGCGAGAGCGCGCGAATTCGAGCTCGATTTCCGCATCATCCGTCGGAGCGACAAGGCGCTGCGCTGGTTGCATGCGCGCCGTCTCGCCTTCTACGACGCGGCCGGAACGCCGGTGCGGGTGGTCGGCGTCAGCATCGACATCACGGAGCGCAAGCGCGAGCTCGTTGAACTGCGCAATTTCACCGAAGCGCTCGAAGCGGCCGTCCGGGAGCGCACGCGCGAGCTCGAGGCGGAAAACGAGACGCGCCGCAGAGTCGAGGATTCGCTGCGCCAATCGCAGAAGATGGAGGCGGTCGGCCAGCTCACCGGCGGCGTCGCGCACGATTTCAACAACCTCCTGACCATCGTCCTCGGCGGCCTCGACATGGCGAGCCGCCGGCTTCCCGAGCTGCCGCCATCGCCAGCCGTGGCGCGCATCGCGCGCGGCCTCGACATGGCGGTGCAGGGTGCAAAGCGCGCCGCCACGCTGACCAACCGCCTGCTCGCGTTCTCGCGCCAGCAGGCGCTTGTGCCGGAGGTGATCGACGCGAATAGGCTGGTCGCCGGGGTCTGCGATTTCCTGCGCCGGACGCTCGGCGAGACGGTTCTGCTCGAGACCGTGCTGGCTGGCGGCTTGTGGCAGACATTCGCGGACCCCAATCAGCTCGAAAATGCGCTGCTCAACCTCGCGCTCAATGCGCGCGACGCCATGCCCGGCGGCGGCAAGCTTACGATCGAGACCGCGAACTGCTATCTGGATCAGGCCTATGTGGCGGCGCTCTCCGAGCCGGTGGAACCCGGCCAGTATGTCATGGCCGCGGTGGCGGATACCGGCGCCGGGATGGACCAGGCGACGCGCGAGCGCGCCTTCGATCCGTTCTTCACCACCAAGGGCGTCGGCAAGGGGACAGGCCTCGGCTTGAGCCAAGTCTATGGTTTTGTTCGCCAGACCGGCGGCCATGTCAAAATCTACAGCGAGATCGGCGAAGGAACGACCGTGAAGATCTATCTTCGCCGTCACGCGGGCGAGCGAGAGGCGGTCGAAGAAGCAGCGTCTCACGCCGCGTCAAGCGCCATCGGGAACGAGTCCATCCTGGTCGTGGAAGATGATGAGACGTTGCGCGACTACACGACCGAGATCCTGGTCGAGCTCGGCTACCGCGTGCTCGCCGCGAAGGACGGGCAGACGGCGCTGCAGGTTCTAGCGAGCGATCACGTCGATCTGCTGTTCACCGACGTCGTCATGCCGGGCGGCATGAACGGCCGCGAGCTCGCCGACGAGGCGGTGCGTCGCGACCCGGGGCTGAAGGTCCTGTTCACGACCGGCTACACCCGCAATGCGATCGTGCACCACGGTCGGCTCGACGCCGACGTGGAACTGATCGGCAAGCCCTTCACCTTCGCCGAGCTGAGCGCGCGGGTGCGCGCGCTCCTGGATCGCTGACCTTCGACGGCTCACTTGCTCATCTGGCACGCAGGATCAGGCGGCCCGAACGCCTGCTCGCCCGAGATGTGGCTCAGGATGGTGTAGTAGTCCCAGGGGTATTTCGACTCCTCGGGCTTCTTGACCTGCACCAGCACGAGATCGTGGACCATCAGATTGTCCTCGCGCAGGCGGCCATTGCGTGAGAAAAAGTCCTCGACCGGAACCTTGCGCATCTGCGCCGCGACTTTCAGCGGCTCGTCGGTGCCGGCCGCCTTCACGGCGTTGAGATAGTGCATCACCGACGAATAGACGCCGGCCTGCCACATG
>CAYZMR010000202.1:0-3649 GCA_964479515.1 uncultured Hyphomicrobiales bacterium
GTACATCGAGACGACGATGACCTGCAGCATGCCGCCGCGAAAGCGCCCGACCAGCGACATGATGAAATCGGTCAGCCGGCGGCTCAGGCCCCCTTCGGTCATCACGTAGCCGGCGAGAATGAAGAACGGGATCGACAGCATCACGAAGCTGCTGATTCCGCTTTGCATGTTGATCGGCACGACCGAGAGCGGCACCGCGTTGGAGGCCTTGAGGTACAGGAGTGTCGCCATCAGCAGAACGAAGCCGATCGGCACGCCGAACAGGAGTTGCAGAACGAATACCGCGAATGTCGCGGGCAGCGCATACGGCCGGGCTTGCGGACCAAGCAGCGACGAAAGCGCGAGCAAGCCGACGAGCACGAGCGCCAGCACGGCGGCGCTCAGCGATGCGGCGCAGCGCGGTTGCAGCATGGCCCGCTTGACCGCGAAATAGGCGAGCAGCGCCATTCCAAAAATCATCGGCACCGCGAACCAGATCGCGCTCAAGCCGAGATAGGGCGTGCGCTCGTCCCAGCGCGAGAGCATCATCTCGTAGGCGAGCCAGCCGCCGGCGAGCGCCATCGCGAAGACCTGCCAACAGCCGAATGCGTCGATGCCGGCATGCCAGCGCGCCGGCAGCCGCTGCACGAAAGCGCGCAGCGCCATGTGCTCGTTGCGCGGATAGGCGATCGCGCCGCCGACGAAGGTCATCACGACGAGCGCGAGCTCGCCGACCTCGAGGCTCCACAACAGCGAGGTGTCGAACAGCGAGCGCGAGATCACGTTCCCGAACATCGCGACGAGCTCGCCGGCGAGCGCGAGCACGACGACGATCTCGGCGAATTGCTCGATTGGATCGGTCCGGTGCGCGCGGCGTTGCGCCGCCGCCGCGGCATCGTCCGCAACGCCCTCGGCGGCAGTCATCGCGGCATCGTGCTCCGTCCGGCGCGTTACTTCACGGCGTCGATGCTGGTCAGCAGGTCGGCGAGACCCATGCTCTTGGAGAATTCCGCGATCACGGGTTTCGTCGCAACCTTGAACGGCTCCTTGTCGATCGCGTTGAATTTGACGTTGAGCTTGTTCGCCATGTCGGCCTCGGCGGCCACATTGGCCTCCACCTCGGCTTTGCGCTCGAACACGGTCGCGTCGCGCGCGGCTTTCAGAATGATCTGCTGCAGGTCCGGCGGCAGCTTGTCGAAGGTTTTCTTCGAGGCGAACAAGGGCCGCACCGTGAATTCATGCTCGGTCCGCGCGATGTAGGGCGCCGGCTCGTAGAATTTCATGTCGCGTACGGCAACCGACTCGTTCTCCATGCCGTCCACCACGCCGGACTTCATGGCGAGATACGTTTCCATGAAGGCGATCGGAGTCGGGACGGTCCCGACGGCCTTCCAGGCATTGACTTTCAGCGGACTGGAGATGAGGCGAAGGCGGAATCCTTTGAGATCCTCGATGCTGTTGATCGGCTTCTTGGTCGAGAGCACGTTGCGGCTCGACCCGCCCCAATAGCCGATGATCTTCAGGCCCGTCTTCTCCTCGATCAGCTTGGCGTAGGCCTTGCCGGGCTCGCCATCGAGCGAGGCCTGCCAATGCGCGTAGTCGCGGAACAGAAATGGCAGCGCGAAGAAATCCAGCTCCTTGGCGAAGGGCGCGCCGGCGGACGGATCGGACACGACGAAATCGAGCGATCCGTCCTTCACGAACTGGAGCGTCTGCGCCTCGCTGCCGAGCACGCCGCCGCCGAAGATGTCGATCTTGACGCGGCCCTTGCTGTCCTCGTCGACCTGCTTTGCGAAGAACACGAGCCCCTTGTTCCAAGGATGGTCCTCCTTGAAGTAGTGCGCGACGCGCAGCGTGAACTCCTGCGCGGACGCCGGCAACGACGCGAGCGAAGACGCGGCGGTAAAGGCCAGCGCAACGGCGATGTCTCGGATTTTCAACGAAGCCTCCCTGTATGATCTGCCGGCTTGGCCGGTGTTTTTTAAGTTCAGCGGCGAGATTTTGGGCGCTTGCGCCGTCCGGGCTTTGCGGCGCGCGCATCGGACGGCCCTTTGGCCGAGAGCTCGTCCAAAGCCTCGCGCAGCACGGCGCGGCTCGCCTGATAGCGGGCGAGCAGAACGTCGTCCTTCGGCAGACGTTGTTCCGGCGGTATCCGCGCCGCGACGATCCCGCTGCCGCTGATTCGGACCAGATCGTCGGCCGAGTGCCGCAGCAGCACGATCGTCGCATTAAGCGCAGCCTCGCCGTCGCGCGCGACGATCGCGTCCAGCACGGCGCGATGCTCGGCGAGCGCGCGCGGACGATGATCGCCCCAGGATGCGATCGTGAAGCTCTGGCGCAAGGTGAGCTTCAGCATTTGCGCGATCGGCCAGTAGAACTCGTTATGGGTGGCGAAATAGATCGCCTCGTGGAACGCCAGATCGGCGGTAACGAAGCTTTCGTCGTCCCGTGCCGCCGCCATGCCCTCGTAGCCGGCGCGGATGCGCGCGAGATCGTCTTCGCTCGCATGCGCCGCGGCGAGCGCCGACGCCGACGGCTCGACCGCGTAACGCAACTGGAACAGCTTGCCGAGATTCCCGTCGACGTCCGACGTTTCAAGCCGCCAGCGCAAGACGTCCGGATCGAGCTGGTTCCATTGCTCCGGCGGGCGGACCCGCGTGCCGCTCTTGGCGCGCGATTCGACGAGGCCCTTGCCGGTCAGCGTGCGGATGGCCTCGCGCACGACGGTGCGGCTGACATCCAGCATTTCGCAGATGGCCATTTCCGACGGCAGGGCTTCGCTGGGAACGATGTCGCCCCGGACGATGCTGGCGCCGATCCGGTCGGCAACCTGGCTGTGCACGTTGCGTGCGATCGTATTGGAGACCTTGAACATCAAAAGCCTGGCGTCATTCCGGAACTCGAGGTCGACCTCAGCTCAACGATAATCTAGTCATACATTATGCTCAGACACAAGGTGGAGCGCCGTTGCCCAGATTTGCGGTTATGCTGGCGACAGCGTGCCGCGAGAAAATTATGCCCAGTGCTCATCCCCGTCCGCGCATCCACGTCATCAATCCGAACTCGAACGAGGCGGTGACGCGCGGCCTCGACGAGGCCATCGCGCCGCTGCGTTTCGCCGATGGACCGGAGATCGTGTGCTCGACGCTCGCCGAGGGGCCGTTCGGGATCGAGACGCAAGAGCACGTGGACGGCGTCGCGATGCCGCTGCGGCGCCTGGTGCAGGCGGACAACGCGAGCGATGCCTTCGTCATCGCCTGCTACAGCGATCCGGGCCTGCACGCCTGCCGCGAGGGGACGGCGCGCCCGGTCTTCGGGATCGCCGAATGCGGCGTGCTGACCGCGCTTGCGCGCGCCGAGCGCTTCGGCGTGATCGCGATCCTGCGGCGTTC
Organism: uncultured Hyphomicrobiales bacterium; assembly: GCA_964479515.1. GTDB lineage: Bacteria > Pseudomonadota > Alphaproteobacteria > Rhizobiales > Xanthobacteraceae > PALSA-894. The sequence goes on from CAYZMR010000202.1 coordinate 3,372, forward strand.
GATCGCGCGCCACGTGCGCTATCTGCGGCAGATGGGGCTGACCGAGCGGCTCGCCGGCGAGCGGCCGCTTGAGCTGTCGGTCGCCGAATCGGCGAGCGAGAAGACACTGCCGCGGATGATCGAGGTCGGCCGCGCCTTGAGAGACGAGGACGGCGCGACGGCAATCGTCATGGGATGCGCCGGGATGGCGCGCCACCGCGCGCCGCTCGAAGACGCGCTCGGGATTCCGGTGATCGATCCGACGCAGGCCGCGGTTACGATGGCGCTCGGGGTGGTGC
>CAYZMR010000202.1:3749-6721 GCA_964479515.1 uncultured Hyphomicrobiales bacterium
ATTCCGGTGATCGATCCGACGCAGGCCGCGGTTACGATGGCGCTCGGGGTGGTGCGGTTCAATCGCTGATAGCGCCACGCACGCGGTCTGTTCCCCTCCCCCTTGCGGGGAGGGGTTAGGGGTGGGGGTCGGAGTTGTCGGCTCGTATTGGACTGCAAACTCCGACCCCCACCCCGCCGCTCGCTTTGCTCGCGTCGACCCTCCCCGCAAGGGGGAGGGTAGCGCACCGAGCTCGCGGCACGAGCTACTTCCCCTTCTGCTCCGCCGCCCACTCGTCGTAGCTCTGCCGCACGTGGGTGAAGGGCTCGCTCAGCGAGGCGTAGAAGTTGCCGTAGAGGCGCGCGAGCGGGCGATATTGTGACATGTCGACGCGCATCTTCTCGGTGTCCCAGAGCTCACGACGCACGTGGACGTGCACGATCTCGCCGATCGCGAGGCGGCGGAGCGCACTCACCTCCAGCGTGGTGTAGTGGCGGCATTCGAGCGCGGCCGGCGCTTCCGCGATGCGCGGCACCGCGACCTTCTCGCTCGGCAGCAGGCTCAGTTTCGCAGCGTCGATCTCGCTGATCTCGGGCGGGAAGTCGATCGCGCACTGGTTCATCTGTTGGCCGATCGCCTCGTCGACGAGGTTCACCACGAACGCGCCGCGATCACGGATGTGCGCCGAGGTATCCTTCAGGCCGCCGCCGGGCCTTGCCTGCAGGCCGAGCACACAGAGCGGCGGTTCTTCGCTGAAGATGTTGAAGAACGAGAACGGCGCCGCGTTCACGACGCCGGTTGGTCCGAGCGTCGTCACAAGCGCGATCGGCCGCGGGATCACGAGGCTGACGAGCAGTTTGTAACGGTCGTGCGCGGAGAGAGAGGCGAGATCGTAGGAGAGTTGATCGGGCATTTCACAGATCTCTCGTTTGTCATGCGCGGGCTTGACCCGCGCATCCCGCTGGGCGGGCACCGCGCCCTCCCGACCGGGATGGCCGGGACAAGCCCGGCCATGACGCATGGATGGGTTCAGGCTTCGGGCGGCAACTCCACCCCCACCTGGCTGGTGATGCGGCGGTAGTGCTCGATGCGGCGATGGCGCTTGAAGTCGAAGATGGTTTCCTTGTTGAAGATCGTCGCGTCGAGGTCGCAGTCGGCGATCACGAGCTCGTCGTCTTCGGTCTGCGCCGACGCGACGATCTCGCCATCCGGACTGACGATGCAGCTTCCTCCGAACAGCGGGTGGCCGTCCTCGACGCCGCACTTTGCCGTGGCGACGACCCAAGTGGAGTTCTGGTAGGCGCCGGCCTGCACCGAGAGATTGTGGTGAAACAGGCGCTTCTGCGGGCCCTCGTCCGCCTTCTGCGAATTGACTGAAGGCGTGTTGTAGCCGAGCACGACCATCTCGACGCCCTGCAGGCCCATGACCCGATAGGTCTCGGGCCAGCGGCGGTCGTTGCACACCGCCATGCCAAAGATTCCGCCCATCGTGCGCCACACCGGAAAGCCGAGATTGCCCGGCTCGAAGTAGCGCTTCTCGAGATGCTGAAAGGCGCGCTGCGGATCGAACTCGGAATGTCCGGGCAGATGCACCTTGCGGTACTTGCCGACAATTCTCCCGCCGCGGTCGACCAGGATCGCGGTGTTGTAGTGATGTCCATCGGGCGTGAGCTCGGCGTAGCCGAGATAGAAGCCGATCTCGTAGCCGGCTGCCTTCTCGAACAGCGGCCGGGTCGCGGCGTTCGGCATCTCGCGCTCGAACCACGAGTCGACCTCGGCCGCATCGGTCATGTACCAGCGTGGAAAAAACGTGGTCAGCGCGAGCTCGGTGAAGACCACGAAGTTCACGCCCTGCGCATGCGCCTGATCGAGCAGATCACAGAGGCGCTTCACCACCGCCTGGCGCGACTCGGCTCTTTGAATTGGGCCCGACTGGGCGGCGGCGACGCGGACGACACGAGACATCAGGATGCCATTCTTCTTTCGAGCCGACTGATCAGCCGGACCACCGGCCATAGCATGACGAGATAGATCGCCGCCGCAAGCACGATCGGTGATGCGTTGAACGTCACCGAGCGCGCCATGTCGGCGGAGTAGAGCATTTCGGGGAGCGCGACGACGCTCGCGATCGAGGTGAGCTTCACGACTTCGACGGTGTTGGAGACGAGATCGGGCAGCACATTGCGCACCGCCTGCGGCAAGACCACGAAGCCCAGCGTATGGAACACGTTAAGGCCGGTCGAGCGCGCCGCGTCCCATTGTCCGCGGCCGACGCTTTCCAGCCCTGCGCGATAGATCTCGCCGTAATAGCTCGACGTATTGAGAAAGAACGCGACCGCGACGGCGGCGAGCGGCGACAATCGGACGCCGGCAAACGGGAGCCCCGAATAGACGAAGATCAACAGCACCAGCGGCGGCACCGCGCGGAAGAAATCGATCGCCACGATCATGCCCCAGCGCACCGTGCGCGACGGAGCGAGCGAGGCAAGCGCGAACAGAAGCCCGCCGGCGAGCCCGAGCGGGATGACGATGAGACAGAGCAGCAGCGTCTCTCTCAGGCCGCTGAGCACCAGCGGCAGCGCGCGCGCCATGATGTCGAGATTGAAGAACTGCTGGATCAGCGCGTCCATCCACGCGCTCCCCAGTTCAGGCCACATTCTCCGATGGTCATCCCGGCCGAGCGCGAACGCACGAGAGCCGGGACCCATAACCATAAGCCTCTCATGAGACCGATAGAGTCGTGGTTATGGATCCCGGATGGCCGCCGTTGGCGGCTTCCGGGATGACAGCCGGGGTATATTGCTCGCTCCATCAGCTTCTCCGCCACGCAAAGCGCGTCTCGAGGAAGCGACCGAGCGCCACGACCGGGATGAACAAAATAATGTAGGCGAGTGCGCCCATCATCAGCGGCGTGGCGTTGCCCGAGAACGATTGCGCCGTGGTCGCTTGGCTGAGAATCTCGGGGACGCCGATCACGGTGCCGAGCGCGGTGT
>CAYZMR010000203.1:0-6667 GCA_964479515.1 uncultured Hyphomicrobiales bacterium
TGCCGACCGGCACGCCCGGCGGCATCTGCACGATCGAATAGAGCGAATCGACGCCGGACATTGCCTTGCTCTCGATCGGCACACCGAGAACCGGCAGGCTGGTCATCGCGGCGGTCATGCCCGGAAGATGCGCGGCGCCGCCCGCGCCCGCGATGATGACCTTGAAGCCCTCGGCCTTGGCGCCCTTGGCGAACGCATAGAGCCGCTCCGGCGTGCGGTGCGCCGACACGATGCGCTTGTCATAGGCGACCTTGAGCGCGTCGAGCGTCTCGGCGGCGTGCCGCATGGTCGGCCAGTCGGACTGGCTGCCCATGATGATCGCGACCGGCTTGGTCATGCGCGCCCCTTCGACGGTCGCCTCGGCAAGAAAGGCGCGGATGTATCGGAATCCGCCCCCGGCAGGCAAGCCGATACGTTCCGTTAACCCTGCCGCCTCCATGGTGCGCCCCATCGGTTCTGGGGTCGAGTGGAATGACGAAGGGCGTCCTGGCGCGGCCAAAATCCGGTGTGGTATCGGTGGCGCCGCTTGCGCACGCCCGCGCGCCGCTCGATGAGCGGTCCATCCGCGAACCCTCACGCGCCGCGCCGCGCAACCTTCCCTCCGAGCTCGCGGTGCTGCTGGGCGAGATCGAGCGGCTGCAGGCCGCGCTCAGGGCCGAGCAGGCCCGCGCCGCTGCGCTCGAAGCGAGCGCCGACACCGATGCGCTGACGGGGATCTTCAACCGCCGCGGCTTCGAGCGCGAGCTCAAGCGCACGCTTGCCTATATCGACCGCTACTGGACCCGCGCCGCGCTGCTCTATGCCGATCTCGACGGCTTCAAGCCGATCAACGACCGGCACGGCCACGCGGCCGGCGACGCGATCCTCAAGGCGGTCGCCGCAACGCTCGCCCGCAGCGTGCGCGCCTCCGATACGGTCGCGCGGCTCGGCGGCGACGAGTTCGGCGTCATCCTGTGGAATTTGAGCGAGCAGCATGCCGCCAGGAAGGCGCGCGCGCTGGAAGCGGCGATCGGCGCGATAGCGCTCGAATGGGAGGGCGCGACGCTCACCGTCGGCGCTTCGATCGGGCTCGCCGTGATCGCGCCCTCCGACGATCTCGCGACCGTCATGGCGGCCGCCGATCGCGCGATGTATGCCCGCAAGGCACGTCGGCGCAATACGATGTTACCGCTCGCGCGCTGATTCTCTCGCGTTCCTCACGCAATGATATCCGGCGTGAGCTCGTCCTCGATGAAGGTGATGCGGTCGCGCAGTTGCAGCTTGCGCTTCTTCAGGCGCTGGACCTGAAGCAGGTCGGAGCCGGGCGAAACCTGCAGCGCTTCAATGGCGGCGTCGAGGTCGCGGTGCTCCTGCTGCAGGCGTGCAAGCTGGGCGCGGAGCTCGCGTTCTTCCTCTTGCGTCATCGCCGCACGGGTCTTGGACGGTGCTCCGGGAGGGCGCCGAAACCTCAATAAGTATCGCGCGTTACGTAAGTGGCATCAAGCCGCGCGAGGATTGACAATGCCGAAGGGATAACGGGGATTTGCTGCTCTGCACAACCGGACCGGCGTCGACTTGTTGCGTCGTTTCTGCCACACTGTATTCGGGAATCTGACCGAGGAGACCCTCCCTATGTCCATGCAGTCGCATCTTGCGGAACTGGAACGGAAACACCAGGCGCTGGAGACCGAGCTCGCCGACGCGATCGCGCATCCATCGACCGACGATCTGACAATTGCCCAACTGAAACGTCGCAAGTTGCAAGTGAAGGACGAGATCGAGCGTTTGAGACACGATACGAGCGAAAGCGTTCACTAGCCTCCGTATCGTCGCGGCGCCGCCGCAGCGTTGAGATTTTTTGAACCGCCGGCTCTCGGGCATCGAGGCCGGCGGTTCGCGTTTGGAGGCGGATGCGGCTGCCGTGCTAACGTGGCGCCAAGGGCGGTCGAGCGCGGGAGGAATGTCGATGCGGGTTTTGATCGCCGTGCTCGCCGGGGCCGTGGTTGCGGCCGGAACTTTGCCGGCGGCAGCCGAGGATTATCCGACGCGCCCGATCACGCTGGTCGTTCCTTATGCGGCGGGCGGCGGCAACGACGTGATGGCGCGCATCGTCGCCGACAAGATGAGCCGCATCCTCGGCCAGCAGATCGTGATCGAGAACAAGGGCGGGGCGGGCGGCTCGATCGCGACGCGCCAGGTCGCCAAGGCCGCGCCCGACGGCTACACGCTCGGGCTCGGCGGCACCGGCACGCTCGCGATCAATCCGACGCTCTACCAGAACGTCGGTTACGACCCGCGCAAGGATTTCGCGCCGGTCGGGCTGATCGCGACCTCGGCGCTGGTCGTCGTGGTCAATCCGCAGGTGGAGGCGACCACGATTCCCGAGCTGATCGCGCTTGCCAAGCGAGAGCCGGGCAAACTGAACTATGCCTCGGCCGGAGTCGGGAGCGGCGTCCATCTCGGCGCCGAGCTGTTCGCTTTCATGGCGGGCATCAAGCTCACCCACATTCCCTATAAGGGATCGGCGCCGGCGCTCACCGACCTCATCGGCGGGCACGTGTCGATCTATTTCTCCTCGCTGCCGCCCGCTGTGGCGCTGGTCAAGGACGGCAAGGTGCGCGCGCTCGCCGTCACCGGCCCGACGCGTTCGCCGATCTTCCCGGACCTGCCGACGGTCGCCGAGGCCGCGCTCCCCGGCTACGAGGCGGTCCTCCATTACGGCATCGTGGCGCCGGCCGGCACGCCGCGGCCGATCATCGAGAAGCTCAACGCCGCGCTCAACGCGGCGCTGGCGGAAGAAGACGTGCGCGCCCGCATCGCGACCGACGGCGCCGAGCCGCTGCCGACGACGCCGGAGCAATACGCCGCCGACATCGACCGCGAGGAGGCGAAGTGGTCGAAGATCGTGAAGCTGTCGGGCGCGAAGGTGGAGTAAGAATTGCCGTCATCCTGAGGTGCGAGCCGCGCTTGCGGCGAGCCTCGAAGGATGGCGGCGCCGTCGCCCTTCGAGGCGCGGCTGCGTCGCGCACCTCAGGGTGACGGCGGGAGAGAGCGAGGCATACCGATGATGAGAATCGTTGCCGCCATCGTCTTCGCGCTGCTCACAAGTCTGGCGCACGCCCAGACCTACCCGACGCACACGATCACGCTGATCGTGCCCTATCCGCCGGGCGGCGGTGTCGACTCGATGGCGCGCATCGTCGCCGACAAGCTGTCGGCCGCGCTCGGCCAGCAGGTCATCGTTGACAACCGCGGCGGCGGCTCCGGTCTCGTCGGCACGCGCGCCGCAATCCGCGCGGCGCCCGACGGCTACACGCTGTTCCTCGGACATACCGGATCGATCTCGATCAATCCGAGCCTCTACGCCAATGCCAATTTCGATCCGCGCAAGGACTTCGCGCCGATCGGCCTGATCGCCTCGATGCCGGTGGTGCTGGTCGCCAATCCGGAATTCCCCGCGAAGACCATCGGCGACGTGATCGCCGTGATGAAGGCGAACCCCGGCAAGTACAACATCGGCACCTCGGCGGTCGGCACCGGCGGGTATCTGTCGGCCGAGCTGTTCAAGGCGGTGACCGGCGTCGACGTCACGATCGTGCCCTACAAGGGCACGGGCGGCGTGATGACCGACCTGCTCGGCGGGCACGTGCCGGTCGCGTTCGGCGTGCTGCCGCCCGCGATGGGCAACATCCAGGCCGGCACGCTGCGCGCGGTCGCGGTGTTGAGCGATACCCGCTTCAGCCTGCTGCCCGATGTGCCGACGGCCGCCGAGACCGGCATGCCGGGCTTCGTCTCGGTGCTGCATTACGGCCTGCTCGCGCCCGCCGGCACGCCGCGCCCGATCATCGACCGGCTCAATGCCGAGTTGCGCAAGCTGGTCGATGCCGAGGAGGTGAAGAGCCGCATCCATTCCGAGGGCGGCGACCCGCTCACCTCGAGCCCGGACGAATACGCCAAGGACATCGATCAGGAGGAGACCAAGTGGTCGACCCTGATCCGCAAGCTCAATTTGAAGGTGGAGTAGGCAGGGCCGTGCCGCGCGCGCTTTCCCCTCTCCCGCTTGCGGGAGAGGGTGGCTGAGCGAACCTCAGTTCGCGAAGCCGGGAGAGGGCTCTTCTTCGTCGGCCTGAATTCCCTCTCCCGCCCTCGCTCGGCTTCGCCTCCGCTCGGGCACCCTCTCCCGCAAGCGGGAGAGGGGAGCGCGCTTGAGGCGGCTCACCCGTTCTTCATTTCCTGCGTGGATGACGGGACAGGTCAGTTCTTCGCTTTGAGCTCCGCGGCCGCCCGCTCGATGATGTCGATGATGCGGCCCTTGGCCTCGCGATCGTTGCGGAGCGCGTCGCGCACCGCTTCGCTGAGGTCGACGAAAGCGCCACGGATCGAGCGCGGCATGTCGTCATCGCGTGCGTCCTCGCGGTCGCGTTCGCGATGGCGCTCGACCTTGCTGCGGATCATCGCGAAGCGCTCCATCACGGCGTCGACGATCTCCTTGTTGTCGGCAAGATAGGCGCGGCCTTCCTCGGTGATGCTGTAAAGCTTCTTTGCGCCCTCGGTCTGCGCCGTGACGTAGCCGGCCTCTTCGAGGTAGGTGAGCGTCGGATAGACGATGCCGGGGCTCGGCGAGTACCAGCCGGCGGTCTTCTCCTCCAGCACCTTGATGATCTCGTAGCCGTGGCGCGGCTGCTCGGCGATCAGCGCCAACGCGATCAACTGGATGTCGCCCTGCGCCAGCATGCGGCCGGCGCGCATCGTGTCGCTGCCGCCCGGACCGTGGCGCCCGCCGTGGCCTCCGCCGAAGTGGCGCCGCCAGCGCCGGCCGCCCTCGGACGGTCCGCATTCCCTCTCTCTGTGTCTCATTCCAAACATGTCGCTTCTCCATCGTTAGATATATCTTTAGATACAACACGAGATTCGTAATATCAAGAGATATATCTTTAGATATTATTTTGATCGCAAAATCAAGAGCTTGGCGGATGTCTGGCATCCATTCCGTGCCCCAGAAGGCTGCTCGGGCCGTGCCCGGCACCCTTGAAGCCGCTGGCGACTTGGCCTCAACATCGTCGGCCGTACGGAAGATGCGGCGACGGGAGGATTGGGTGGCGCAGGAAGCAGGGTCGTTCGATTACATCGTCGTTGGCGCGGGCAGCGCGGGCTGCGTGCTGGCGAACCGGCTGACGGCGTCCGGGCGCCACCGCGTGCTGCTGCTCGAAGCCGGCGGCGAGGACCGCAACATCTGGATCCACGTCCCGATCGGCTACGCCAAGCTGTTCTCCGACGCGCGCCATAACTGGCTCTACAGTTCCGAGCCCGAGCCGGAGCTCGGCGGCCGCTCGATCATTCAGCCGCGCGGCAAGGTGCTGGGCGGCTCCTCGTCGATCAACGGACTCCTCTACATCCGCGGGCAGGCGGAGGACTTCGACCATTGGCGCCAGCTCGGCAATGCGGGCTGGAGCTTCACCGACGTGCTGCCCTATTTCCGCCGCGCCGAGGACCAGCAGCGCGGCGCGGACGACCTGCACGGCGTCGGCGGGCCGCTGTCGGTCTCCGACGTGAGCGAGCCACATCCTTTGTGCGAGGCCTTCATCACGGCGTGCGAGCAGGCGGGCTTTCCGCGCACCGACGACTTCAACGGCGCCTCCCAGGAGGGCGCTGGCTATTTCCAGCTCACGACGCGCAAAGGCCGCCGCTGGTCGACGGCGCGCGGCTATCTGAAATCCGCGCGCAAGCGCCACAATCTCAGCCTCGTCTCGAATGCGCTGACGACGCGCATCCTGTTCGAGGGGCGGCGTGCGGTCGGCGTCGAGTATCGCAAGGACGGCGCGACACATGTGGCGCGCGCGAGCGGCGAGGTGATCGTGTCGGGCGGCGCGTTCAATTCGCCGCAGCTCCTGCAGCTCTCCGGCGTCGGCCCTGCCGACCTGTTGCGCCAGCACGGCATCGATGTCGTCGCCGACATGCCGGGCGTCGGCGCCGACCTACAGGACCATTACCAGGCGCGCTTCAACTATCGCTGCACCGAGCCGATCACCATCAATGACATGATGGGCAGCATGACCGGCCGCATCGCGGCGGGGCTGCGCTACGCGCTCTTGCGCAAGGGCTTCCTCACCGTCGGCGCCGGCTATGCGGGCGGCTTCTTCAAGACCGATCCCGCGATGGCGACGCCGGACGTGCAGCTTCACTTCATCCTGTTCAGCGCGGACTCCGTCGGGCAGGCGCTGCACCGGTGGCCCGGGTTCCTCGCCTCGGTGTGCCAGTTGCGCCCCGAAAGCCGCGGCACCGTGCGCATCAAATCGGCGGACCCGGCGCAGGCGCCCGCGATCGCGCCGCGCTATCTGTCGGCGAGTGCCGATCGCGACGTGATGGTGGCCGGCATGCAGTTGCTGCGCCGTGTCATGGGCCAGCCCGCGGTCGCGCGCTACATCGTGGAGGAGCTGGTGCCCGGGCCGAAGATCACGAGCGACGCCGACCTGCTGGAGTTCGCGCGGCAGAAGGGCACGACCGTGTTCCACCCGACCTCGACCTGCCGCATGGGCTCGGACGTGAAGGCCGTGGTCGACGAGCGGCTGCGCGTGCACGGCTTCCAAGGCTTGCGCGTCGCCGATGCGTCGATCATGCCGACGGTCGTCTCAGGCAACACCAATGCGGCCTGCGTGATGATCGGCGAGAAGGCCTCCGACATGATCCT
>CAYZMR010000204.1:0-6655 GCA_964479515.1 uncultured Hyphomicrobiales bacterium
TCCTGCCACTGGCGCACCATGCCCATGTACTGGTTGTTGAGGATGAAGATCTTGATCGGCAGCCGGTACTGCGCCGCCGTCGACATCTCCTGCATGGTCATCAGCACGGACGCCTCGCCCGCGATATCGATCACCAGCGATTTCGGATGCGCGACCTGCACGCCGACCGCGGCCGGCAGGCCATAGCCCATGGTGCCGAGGCCACCGCTGGTCATCCAGCGGTTCGGCTCCTCGAAGCGGAAGAACTGCGCCGCCCACATCTGGTGCTGGCCGACCTCGGTCGTAATGTAGACATCGCGGCCGCGGGTGAGCGCATAGAGCCGCTCGATCGCGTATTGCGGCTTGATGATCGTGTCGGAGCCGCGATAGGCGAGCGATTTGCGCCCTCGCCACGTGTCGATCTCTCTCCACCAGGCGCCGAGCGCCGGCTTGTCGGGCTGCGCCGCCGCCTCCCGCCACAGGGCGACCATGTCTTCGAGCACATGGGCGCAGTCGCCGATGATCGGCAGATCGACCTTGACGTTCTTGTTGATCGATGACGGATCGATGTCGACGTGGATCTTGCGCGAATGCGGCGCGAATGCGTCGATGCGGCCCGTGATGCGATCGTCGAAGCGCGCCCCGATGCAGATCATCAGGTCGCAATCATGCATCGCCCAGTTGGCCTCGTAGGTGCCGTGCATGCCGAGCATGCCGAGCCATTGCGGATCGGCGGCCGGATAGGCGCCGAGCCCCATCAGCGTGGAGGTGATCGGGAAGCCGGTGAGCTTGACCAGCTCGCGCAGAAGCTTACTCGCCCGCGGACCGGAATTGATGACGCCGCCGCCGGTGTAGAACAGCGGGCGCTTGGCGTGCCGCATCATCTCGATCGCCGACGCGATGCGGGCGATATCGCCCTTGAGCTTCGGCTTGTAGCCCTTGTGGTCGAAATTCTTCGGATGGGAGTAAGGGCCGGTCGCGAACTGCACGTCCTTCGGGATGTCGACCACGACCGGCCCGGGCCGGCCCGAGCGCGCGATGTGGAACGCCTCGTGCATCACATGCGCGAGATCGTCGACGCTTCTCACGAGATAATTGTGCTTGGTGCAGGGCCGCGTGATGCCGACCGTGTCGCATTCCTGGAACGCGTCGTTGCCGATCAGATGCGTCGGCACCTGTCCGGTGAGGCACACGATCGGGATCGAATCCATCAAGGCGTCGGTCAGGCCGGTCACCGCATTGGTGGCGCCCGGACCGGATGTGACCAGCAAGCAGCCGACCTTGCCGGTCGAGCGCGCATAGCCCTCGGCCGCGTGCGCCGCGCCCTGCTCGTGGCGCACCAGGATGTGCTTGAGCTTGTCCTGTTGGAACATGGCGTCATAGATCGGCAGCACCGCGCCACCCGGATAGCCGAACAGGTGCTCGACCCCCTGGTCGATCAGAGCCTGGATCACGATTTCGGCGCCGGTCATCATCTTGCTCATTGCTCTGCTCCCTTTCAGGCCGTCGGATTTCCGCATTCGGGCAACAAAAAAGGCCCTCGAGGGGCCCCTATGCGCATCGCCACGTTCGCGGACGGTGTTACCCGCCCTCGGCGATGCGCTCCCTAAGTACGATAATAAAGTTGCGCGACATGGCGTCCGTCCGTCATTTCCTTGCGCGGCGCTTATAAACGGCCACGCGGCGCTACGTCAAGCAGAAAAGCGGCGTTTCGGCAAGGCGGAGCGGGACCGGACTGCATTCGCGCAGCGCTTTTGCGCCGCCGGCGTGGCGCAAAGGGCACGTTGCTGACAGACTGAATGCCCGCTCCATTGCCAACCGGAAGTCCGAAATGCCCGTTCCTCCCGTCAAAGCCCTGTTCTTCGACGTGTTCGGCACCGTGGTCGACTGGCGCAGCTCGATCGCGCGCGAGAGCGAGAAAATCCTCACGCCGAAAGGCTTTTCGCTCGACTGGATCGCGTTCGCGCAGGCCTGGCGCGGCGAGTACCAGCCCGCCATGGAGGACGTGCGCACCGGCAAGATCCCGTTCTCCAAGCTCGACGTGCTGCACCGGCGCAATCTGGAGCGCATCCTGCCGCGCTTTTCCGTCTCCGGCCTCGACGAGGCGACGCTCGCCGCCCTCAACAAGGCCTGGCACCGGCTCGACGGCTGGCCCGACACAGGCCCGGGCCTCGCGCGCCTGCACACGAAATTCCTGCTCGCGCCGGTCTCGAACGGCAACATCGCCCTGATGGCGAACCTTGCACGCCACAACGGCTTTCCCTGGGACGCGATCCTCGGCGCCGAGATCGCCGGCGACTACAAGCCGAAGCCGCGCGTGTATCTGGCGTCCGCCGCGGCATTCGATCTCGCGCCCGCCGAGTGCATGATGGTTGCGGCGCATTCGAGCGATCTCGCCGCCGCCGCGGCGACCGGCTTGAAGACCGCGCATGTCGCGCGGCCGGACGAGTACGGGCCCGGCACCGGCGAGGCGCAGCCGAAAGTGCCGGTCGACGTCGCGGCCTCGAGCTTCATCGATCTCGCCGACAAGCTCGGAGCGTGAGGCGGGGCGGCGCGCAGGACCGGCTAGGCGGCAAGCACCCGCATGAGGCTGTCGACGTCCACCGGCTTCCTCATCCAGTCCAGCACGTTGAGCTTGGACGCTCTCAAGTCGTCGCGGCCGCGGCTCGGATCGGCCGACACCACGATGATCGGCGTGTCGCGATGTTGCGGCAACTCGCGCAAGCGCAAGATCAGACTTATGCCATCGCCATCGGGCAGCAGAAGATCGACCAGGAAGGCGCAATATTGGACTGCTGCCGCGCACGTGATCGCATCGGCGACCGTGTAGGCGAAATCCGTGGCAAATCCGACTTGCCTCAACTGCGCGCGCAGCGCAACGGCCGTGCCGGGGTCGTCCTCGCACAGCAATATGCGCGAGGCATCCGCATGCGCGTCGAAGTCGATCGCCAAGTTTGCAATATGCTCCCAGCGGGGCAACTCGACGCGGAAGATCGTTCCACCCCCTGGCGCATCCGCAAAGTCGATCGTGCCATCGAGCCGGTCGACGATCTGCCTCACGATACTGAGGCCGAGGCCGGTGCCGCCCTTGCGCCGCGCGTTCGTAGCGTCGGCCTGCGCGAATCTCTCAAAGACGTGCGGTACGAAATCAGCCGCAATACCGGGGCCGTGGTCGCGCACCGAGATACGGACGACCTCGATCCCCTGCTCGATCGCGATCACCACTTCATTGCCCATCGGAGAAAACTTGATTGCGTTCGAAAGCAGGTTGACGACCACTTGGGTAAGCCGGTCCGAATCGGCGCGCACATCACCGGCGGCGCACACGTCCTCGAGCCGAATTCGCACGCCGCTGCTTTCGGCGAATCCTTCATGGGACTCGATCGCCCGCTCAATCAGCGAACGAACCTCGATGCGCGTGAAATTGTAGACGACCTGTCCAGACTCCATCTTCTCAATGTCGAGAATATCATTGACGAGCCTTACGAGTCGCTCGCTGTTCCTGTGCGCGATCGCAAGCAGGCGCGCCGCCGAACCGGGTAGGCTGCTGGACGCCTTGCCCATGAGAAGCCCGAGCGAACCGGTAAGCGACGTCAACGGCGTGCGCAGCTCGTGGCTCACCGTCGCGATGAATTCGTCCTTCAAACGCTCCAGGCGCTTGCGCTCGTAGGCATAGCGCAGCGCTCTCAAGAGCCCGCGCGGCTCGATTTGGCCCTTGATGAGATAGTCTTGCGCACCCTCCTGCAGGGCTTGCGCGGCCATCGACTCGTCGTCCAGGCCCGTCAGCACGACCAAAGGGACGGCGGGCGCCGCCGCGCGGGCACGCCGGATCGCTCCCAGTCCTTGTGCGTCGGGCAATCCCAGATCGAGCAATATGACGTCGACGACATGCGTCGAAAGATATGACTCGGCCTCGCTCATGGACGCGACATGCGTCAATTCGCTGTTGTGCGTATCATGCTCGTGGAACATCTCGCGCAGCAAACGCGCGTCTCCGGCGTTATCTTCGACCAGGAGAACGGTCTTGATCGATTTCATGCCAGCTCGCTTTGAGTCTGCTGCGGCAACTTGACCTTGACCAGCCAAAAATCATTGATGCTCTTCACCAGGCTTTCGAACGCCTCCAACTGCACGGGCTTGCTGAGGTAGCAGTTCGCGTGGAGCTGATAGCTTTTCACAATGTCCGCTTCCGCGTCGGACGTGGTCAGGATGACCGTCGGAATTGTTTTCAGGCTGTCATCCCGCTTGATATGCGCGAGAACCTCGCGGCCATCCATCTTGGGGATATTGAGATCCAACAATATGAGATCCGGCCGCGGGGCATGAGCGTAAACTCCCTCGTGCCTCAGGAAGGCCATCGCCTCCACGCCGTCGGAAACCACCTGCAAACGGACGGCGCCGTTGGCGGCGCGGAACGCTTCCTGCGTCAGCCGGACATCACCCGGACTGTCTTCGACCAGAAGCACATTCTTGGCGATGCCATTTTGTTCGCTGAGATTCATGATGTCTTCTCGCTTCCCGCCAACGCAAAGCGAAAGATCGATCCCTGCCCAAGTTTTGACTCAACCGAGATGCGGCCGCCGTGCCGCTCGACAATCTTCTTGCAGATGGCCAATCCTATGCCGGTGCCGGCGAATTCTTCCCGTTTGTGCAGCCGCTGGAACATGCCGAAAATCCTCTCGAAGTACTGCGAGTCGATTCCCAGCCCGTTGTCGCGCACCGATAATATCCATTTCTTCTCGTCCTCCTTGGCGGCGGAGATGTGGACATGGGGGACGCCGCCGCCGCTCTGGTACTTGATGGCGTTACCGACGAGATTCTGAAACAGCTGAACCAGCTGCATCTCGTCCGCCATCACCATGGGCAACGGATCGTGCGTGATCACCGCCCCGCTTTCTTCGATCGCGCCACGCAGATTGATGAGCGCCTGCCGCAACGCGTCTTCACTGGAAGCGTCCAGCAGGTCCTTTCCCTTGGTCCCGATACGCGAAAAGGTCAGCAGGTCCTTGATCAGACGCTGCATGCGGCTCGCGCCGTCGACCGCGAACGCAATGAACTCGTCGGCGTCGGCGTCGAGCTTTCCCTTGTACCGTCTGGATAGAAGCTGCGTGTAGCTGGCCACCATCCGCAGCGGCTCCTGCAAGTCGTGCGACGCGATATAGGCAAATTGGCCTAGCTCCTCATTCGAGCGGTACAGTTCCTCCATCTTCTGCATGAGGTGTGCCGCGGCTTTCTTGCGCGTGGTGATGTCGCGGATTGCCGCCGTCACCAGGATTCCGTCGGCGTTTCCCAATGGGCTCAACATCAGTTCGATCGGAAACTCACTGCCGTCTTTGCGCCGCCCGATGAGTTCGATCCCCGTCCCGATCTGCTGCGCCAGCGCGTCTTCGGCGGATCGAAGCTCGTCCGCGATCAGCCGTTCCGCGAAGCCTTCCGGAATGATGTTCTTCACCTTCTGCCCGAGCAGTTCATTGCGGCGGTAGCCGAACTGCTTCTCGGCCTGAAGATTGAGAAGGACGATTTCCCCACCCTGGTTCACCACCAACATCGCATCCGGTGCCGCTTCCAGCAGCCCGCGATACCGGCCCTCCATCTGCGCCAGATGCTTTTCGGCGTTCTTGCGCACGCTGATGTTGCGGATCGCCGCCGTGACCAGGATTCCTTCGACGCTTTCCAGCGGACTGAGCATGATCTCGATCGGAAACTCGCTGCCGTCCTTGCGCAGCGCGGTGAGCTCGATTCCGGTTCCGATTTGCTGCGTCTCGGCGTCTTCGGCGGATCGCAGATCGTCCGCGATCAGCCGTTCCGCGAAGCCGTCGGGAATGATGTTCGTCACCTTCTGTCCAAGCAGTTCATCGCGGCGGTACCCGAACTGCTTTTCCGCCTGAACATTCAGCAGAACGATCTCGCCGCCCTGGTTCACCACCACCATCGCATCCGGAGCCGCCTCCAGCAGCCCGCGATAGCGGCCCTCCATCTGTGCCAGCTGCTTGTCCGCGGCCTTGCGCACGCTGATGTTGCGGATCGCTGCCGTGACCAGGATGCCTTCGGCGCTTTCCAGCGGGCTCAGCATGATCTCGATCGGAAACTCGCTGCCGTCCTTGCGCAGCGCGGTGAGCTCGATTCCGGTTCCGATTTGCTGCGTCTCGGCGTCTTCGGCGGATCGCAGATCGTCCGCGATCAGCCGTTCCGCGAAGCCCTCCGGAATGATGTTCGTCACCTTCTGCCCGAGGAGCTCGTCGCGGCGGTATCCGAATTGTTTCTCCGCCTGAAGATTGAGCAGAACGATGTCTCCGCTCTGGTTGACCACCACCATCGCATCGGGCGCCGCCTCCATGAGCCCGTGGTACTTGCCTTCCATCTGCGCCAGATGCTTCTCGGCATCCTTGCGCGTGCCGGCCCGGCGCGGCCCTGTGGTCGCCCGGAGGCGAGAGCCGGCGGCTTTCATATTGTTTCCTTCAGGACGCACGATCAGCTTAGCCGCTCCGATGGCGGCCGGCTTTTCGAGCAATTTTTACCGCGTGGTGCGCCTCCGGAACCATTCCGCGCTTTGTCAGCGCGCGAGTGGACGTTGGAGGCAGCATGGGCTCAATCTAGAGTACCCGGCCTATACGTCAGGTCACATACTCTCCGACAATTCGATACAACTTGAACAGATCGCAACTCTGCGTACAGA
>CAYZMR010000205.1:0-6651 GCA_964479515.1 uncultured Hyphomicrobiales bacterium
GACTACTTTCCCCTGGATGATGGACCAACCTTTGCGAGCGGGGATAAAATATTTCCCGATTTCAGATAGTAAGCGTCTTAGGAATATTCTCGTAATAGTGGTATGGCCTACACCCCTCGGATTCTACGAATGATTTTCGACGCCGCCCCGCGCTATCCCCGCGTCCCGGACGAAAATCAGCGTTGTGGATTGGTGTGGAGGGGTCGGGGTACGGCGTCGGCAACATACGATCGACGCGACGCCCGGGCCGCGGGACAAGCAATCGTTGCGTTGAACTCGCTTGCGCGCCCGCGGTGTATCAACGCGCGCCTTTTGCCGATATAGCTTCTTCGAGCGCCTGTGGTTTCGGACGGTTGGCATTCGCGGCCCGGAACGATGTCGATCTCAATCACACGATTGGTTTCGAAGAGGTCTTTTTGACCTTTTCCGAGGAGCGCCCATGAAACTTGGCCGCCGCAAATTCCTGCATCTGGCGGCGGGGGCCGCCGCGCTGCCGGCGCTCTCGTGTGCCGCCAAGGCGCAAGCCTATCCGGCGCGGCCGGTGCGGATCATCGTCGGCTTCTCCCCGGCAGGCGGCGCCGATGTCTTCGCGCGCCTGATTGCTCAATGGCTGTCCGAGCGCCTCGGTCAACAATTCTTCGTCGAGAACCGGCCAGGCGCCGCCAGCAACATCGCGACCGAGCTGGTCGTGCGCGCACCCGCCGACGGCTACACCCTTCTGCAGGTGACCGTGGCGAACGCATCCAACGCGTCGCTTTATGAAAATCTCAGGTTCAACTTCATCCGCGACATCACCCCGGTCGCAGGCCTCATGCGCGGGACCTTTGCGATGGTGGTCCATCCGTCATTTCCGGCCAAGACCGTTCCCGAATTCATCGCCTACGCAAAAGCCAATCCGGGAAAGATCAATATGGCGTCGAGTGGCGTCGGCGCGGGGCCGCACGTGGCCGGAGAGCTGTTCAAGATGATGGCCGGCATCGAGATGGCGCACGTGCCGTATCGCGGCGGCGGACCCGCGATCACGGCGTTGCTCGGCGGCGAGGTCCAGGTCTTTTTCAGTCCGGTTCCAGAACCGATCGAGCAGATCAAAGCCGGCAACCTGCGCGCCCTGGCGGTCTGCAGCGCCACGCGTTTGGAGGCGCTGCCGGATGTCCCGACGGTGAATGAATTCATCCCGGGCTATGAGGCGGGCACCTTTTACGGCATCGGCGCGCCCAAAAACACGCCTGCCGACATCGTCGACAAGCTCAACAAGGAGATCAACGTGGCGCTCGCCGATCCCACGATCAGGGCGCGGCTTGCGGTCCTGGGCACCACGGTGCTCGCGGGCTCGTCCGCCGACTTCGGCAAGCTGATCGCCGATGAAACCGAGAAGTGGGCCAAGGTGGTGAAGTTCGCCGGTATCAAGGCTCACTGAGCCCGAAAATCCCGGCATCCGTTTGCGCAGGCCGGCGGCAAACCGACGCCGGCAGCCACCCAAGACCTATCGGGAGCGGCGGCGGCGCTGCTGGCCGAGACCCATCTGCTTTGCCAGTTGCGAGCGGGCGGCCGCATAGTTCGGCGCCACCATCGGGTAGTCGGGAGCCAAGCCCCACTTTTCCCGATATTGCTCCGGCGTCATGTTGTACTGCGTGCGCAGATGGCGCTTGAGCGATTTGAACTTTTTGCCGTCCTCAAGACACACCAGATAGTCCGGCGTGATCGACTTCTTGACCGAAACCGCGGGCTTGAGCGGCTCCGGCTGCACGTCGCTCTGGCCGCTCGACACGCGCATCAGCGCGGCATGGACCTGATTGATCAGGCCGGGAATGTCCCCATAGGCCACGGAGTTGTTACTGACATAGGCGGACACGATGCCGGCCGTCAGTTCGATGTAATTGCCGCTCGCCGTAGTGTCAGTCATGGACTTGGGTCCTCATGCATCCGTTCTGCCGCCTGAGCGGTACGAGGCGCCGTTCGACGCCAAGAGCGAGCACGGTGCCGCGCCGCCGATCGATACCGGAACTGGTTTCTCTATCGCTCGCAGCGCGCGTTACGAATCGTACTCGCCGAATTACATGGTTTTATAGTATTGTCGGCAGCGATACTCAAGCGTGGACTGGCGGCCAAAGCCCAATACCTGTGTCTCGGTGTCCTTATTGTTTCCGCACCGCCCCTCGGCAAGCATCTCGGGTCTTGACGTTCTGACGAGTTGGCGGCGGATGGAAGTCGTCGCGCGTCTCGAATTCTCAGCGATGATAGCAAAATCCTGCATTCTGTTTGCGCTCGACTCGTCTTCACTCTGCGTTGAGGCAAACGTGACTTGTCTCCCGCAAACCTCGCTCCTAAGTCTTGGCCGGGCACTGACACAACAAAAACCTTGCCTGAGCAGGTGAACAACGATGTCCGAAACGACGACACGCCCCAAGGTGGCCAAGTCCGACGCCGCGTGGCGCGCGCAACTGACCCCCGAGCAATACCGCGTGACCCGCCAGCACGGCACCGAGCGCGCCTTCACGGGTCCGTACTGGAACGAGAAGCGCGCCGGGCAATACGCCTGCGTGTGCTGCGGCGCGCCGCTGTTCTCGTCCGCCACGAAATATGACTCCGGCACCGGCTGGCCGAGCTTCTATGCGCCCGTGGACGGCGATGCGGTCGCCGAGCACGAGGATCGCGCCTGGTTCATGCGCCGCACCGAGGTGCGGTGCGCGAACTGCGATGCTCATCTCGGACACGTCTTCCCCGATGGGCCGCAGCCGACCGGCCAGCGCTACTGCATGAACGGCACCGCGCTGTCATTCGCGCCCGACGATCAGACAAGCTGAAGCCTGCCCCAGGCCCGGCGCAGCATGTCATGATGCGCCGTCAGCGATGCGGCACCTGATGCCGCATCGCGTCCGAGGAATAAAGCCAATGCTCGAACGCACCGATTGCCTGCCGCCCGAACCGCGCGCCGAGAAACGGCCGACGCAGTCGACACGGCACGGCACCACGCTCGCCGACGACTATGCGTGGCTCAAGGCGCCGAACTGGCAGGAGGTGATCCGCGATCCGGGCAAGCTCGATCCGGCCATCCGCGCCTATCTGACGGCCGAGAACGATTACGCGGCGGCCGCGCTGCGCCACACCGAAGCACTGCAGGCGACGCTGTTCGCCGAGATGAAGGGGCGCATCAAGGAAGACGATTCCACCGTCCCAAGCCCGGACGGCCCGCACGCCTATTTCACGCGCTACCGCGAGGGCGGCCAGCATCCGATCGTCTGCCGTCAGCCGCGGTCCGGCGGAGCCGAAGAGGTGCTGCTCGATGGCGACGCGCTCGCCGCCGGCAAGGCATACTTCCAGTTCGGCGGTGCGGAGCACTCGTCCGACCACCGACTGCTCGCCTGGTCGGCCGACGACAAGGGCTCGGAATTCTACACATTGCGCGTCCGCGACCTTACGCAGGCCTCGGATCGCGCCGACGTGATCGTCGAGAGCGCAGGGTCGGCGGTCTGGACCGCGGACTCTTCCGCGTTCTACTACGTCAAGCTCGACGACAATCACCGGCCGTCGCGCGTCTATCGCCATCGGCTCGGCGCGGCGCAGGCCGACGATCAACTCATCTACGAAGAGCCCGACAGCGGCTTCTTCGTTTCCGTCGGCAAGCTGCAATCCGGCCATTTCGCCGTGATCGCGATCCACGACCACGAAACGTCGGAATGCCGCCTCCTCGATCTTTCCGTCGCGGACGCAGCACCGGTCCTGGTCGCGGCGCGCGAGACCTCGGTGCAGTACAGCGTCGAGCACCACCCGGCGCTCGACGGCGCGCCGACGCTGGTGCTGACCACCAATGCCGACGGCGCGGAGGACTTCAAGATCGCGCTGGCGCCGCTCGCGCATCCGGAGCGGAGCAATTGGCGCGATCTCGTGCCGCACCGGCCGGGCGTCTACGTTCTCGGCATCACGCTGCTCGCAGACTGGCTCATCCGGATCGAGCGCGAGGACGGCCTGCCGCGCATCGTCGCGCGGCATCTTGGCTCGGGCGAGGAGCACGCGATCGCGTTTCCCGAGGACGCCTATTCGCTCGGCGGCGGCGGCGGCTACGAGTTCGCCACGAACCTGCTGCGCTTCGCTTACTCATCGATGACGACGCCGAGCGAGGTGTGGGATTATGACCTGTCAACGCGTCAGCGGGTGCTGCGCAAGCGCCAGGAGGTGCCGAGCGGGCACGATCCGTCGGCCTATGTCACGCGCCGCCTGCAAGCGCCGACCGCCGACGGCGAGACGGTGCCGATCTCGATCCTGCACCGCAAGGACGTGAAGCCGGACGGCACCGCGCCGTGCCTGCTCTACGGCTACGGCGCCTATGGCCACGCTATACCGGCCTCGTTCGCGACCAGCCGCCTGTCGCTGGTCGACCGCGGCTTCGTCTTCGCGATCGCGCATATCCGCGGCGGCAGCGACAAGGGCCGGCGCTGGTACCGCGAAGGCAAGCTCGGCAAGAAAGCCAACACGTTCAAGGATTTCATCGCAAGCGCGGAGTTTTTACTGGCGCAAGGCTTCGCGGCCCCCGGCAAGGTCGTCGCCCAGGGCGGCTCGGCCGGTGGCATGCTGATGGGCGCGATCGCCAACATGCGGCCCGACCTGTTCGGCGGCGTGATCGCCGAGGTGCCGTTCGTCGACGTGCTCAACACCATGCTCGACGACACGCTGCCGCTGACGCCGCCGGAATGGCCCGAATGGGGCAATCCGATCACCGACGTGGAAGCGTTCCGCACGATTCTCAGCTACTCGCCCTATGACAATGTCATCGCTCAGGATTATCCCGCGATGCTGGTGCTCGCGGGGCTGACCGATCCGCGCGTCACCTATTGGGAGCCGGCGAAGTGGGTGGCCAAGCTGCGCGCGTCCAAGACCGGCAAGAAGCCGATCATGCTGCGCACCAACATGGATGCGGGTCATGGCGGAGCCGCGGGCCGCTTCGATCGGCTGAAGGAAGTCGCCCTCGGCTACGCCTTCGCGATCGACGTCGTGGGCGCGCCGACCGGCTAGCGTCCCGCCAGATAGTTCTGCAGCGCGTCGACCGAGGCAAACCGGATCCGGCCCTGCGGCAGCTCGGCTTCGATCGAACCGTCGGTGTAGAGCGTGTAGGCCATGCCGTCGATGACGCCCGACTTGTAGACCGTGGCGCTCGGCGGTGCCTCAGCCGGCGTCGGCGGCGGGCCGGCGCCGTTGCCGGCGGACGCGGGAGGCCGCGGCGCTGGCTCGCGGTCGGGCAGGCGCGTGAGCGGATCGAGCTCGATGCGCTCCGCCGCGCCGGGATCGAGGGGACGCGGAACGCCAGCGTCCTTGCGGCCGACGATCTCCGGCGTGCGCGGCTTGCCCAGCCATCCGAGCAGCGAGGACTTGGCCGGTGGCTTTTCGGACGGCGGCGGAGCCATCGGCCGCGGCGCCACGATGGCCGGGGCCTCGACGCGTGGTTCGGGCGTCGTGCGCAGTTCGGGCGCCGCCGCGACCCGCGGTTCGGGCGTCGTGCGCGGTTCGGGGGCCGTACGTGGTTCAGGCGCTGAGCGCGGTTCGGGCGCGATGACCGCCGGCTCCGGTTTGGGCGCCTCGGGTTTGGGCGCGAGCGGGGGCGGCGGCACGGCGGCGCGCGGCGCGGGATGGGCGTGCTCGATGTCCGCCTTGGACGGCAACGGAAACGGCTGGATGTCGAGGCGCTCGGCGATCCGGTTGAGCGCACGCACCGCCAGCGCGAGGAATATCAGGATCAGCCCGCCGACCAGCGTGACCGAGCCGGACACGAGCAGCGGACTGTTGCCGTATTCGTCGAGCGGCAGGCCGAAACGTATCAACGCGCCGCCAACGAGCGTCACCAGGGCGCCGACTGCCAACAGGATGACGTGCATTCCGCGAGTACTCCCCCGGCCACAGCTTCTCGGAACCAAAGCCAGCAGGCAAGTGTTTCCAATACGATAGCTGCCAAACGTTGCAGCGGCGCCACGGCACCCATGGCGCAATAGGCGTTGCCCGCGGAGGCGACCCGGCCTATTTACGGGCGGAACCCGCCGCAGGTTCGCCGCAACAGCAGGCAAACGACATTAAATTTCACCCTCCCCAAGGAGCTCCCAATGGCCTTCACGCTTCCCGACCTCCCCTATGCGCACGATGCGCTGGCTCCCGTCATGTCCAAGGAGACGCTCGAATTCCATCACGACAAGCACCATCAGGCCTACGTCACCAACGGCAACAACGCCCTCAAAGGCACTGAATGGGAAGGCAAACCGCTCGAGGAGATCGTCAAGGGCTCGTACGGCAAGAACCCGGCCGTGTTCAACAATGCCGGCCAGCACTACAACCACATCCACTTCTGGACGTGGATGAAGAAGGGCGGCGGCGGCGACAAGATCCCCGGCACGCTGAAGGCCGCGATCGACAAGGACCTGGGCGGCGTCGCCAAGGCAAAGGCTGACTTCATCGCGGCCGGCGTCGGCCAGTTCGGCTCCGGCTGGTGCTGGATCGCCGTCAAGGACGGCAAGCTTGTCATCGACAAGACGCCCAACGGCGAGAGCCCGCTGGTGAAGGGCGCGTCCCCGATCCTCGGCTGCGACGTGTGGGAGCACTCCTATTACATCGATTACCGCAACGCGCGGCCGAAGTACCTCGAGGCGTTCTGGGACAGCCTGATCAATT
>CAYZMR010000206.1:0-6586 GCA_964479515.1 uncultured Hyphomicrobiales bacterium
CCGTATCGAGCGTGAACGTGAGGCTCGCGACCGTGCTCGTCACGCCGTCCGAATTCTGCTCTTGCACGGAGACGGTGTGCAGCCCGTCGGCGGAGCCGTTCGTCGCGAACGTCGGAACCGTGGTCGAAAAGGTGCCGCCGTCGACCTTATAGAACAGCGTGTCGCCAGGGGCCGGCGCCGAGTAGATAATAGAGGGATCGTTCGTGATCCGATCGCTGTTCGACGCTCCGGTGTCGTGGCTCAGCGTCAGCGTTGGCGCCGCGGGAGGGGTGAAGCTCGGCAACTCGAAGGCTCCGAGATCCGCCCCCAAGCCGTTGACGTTGGCGATATTGGGATTGTCAACGCGTGCCTCGCCCCGCGCATCTGTCGCGGGCGCGGACGCATCGGCGGAATCGAGCGCCGAATTGGTGATCGAGGCTTTGAGCGCGACGGTCTCGACCGCGCCGCCATTGTCGGCGAGCGTGCCGGAGAGCACGCCGGTGTGCGGATCGGCCGACACCGATGCGAACACATCGGCGAGCGTCGTGTCACCCGTGTGCGTGCTCCCCGAATACACGGCCGTGCCGAGGATGTTGCCGCCCACGAAAATGATCCTGCCGTCGTTGGTATCGACGGCATCGCCGGCGAGGATCGAATTCGTCAGCGTGGCATGCGTGCTCACGAAGAAGGCGTCGCTGCCGTCGCCGAAACTGGTGAGATTGCCGGTCACCGTCGAATTCGTCAGCGCGACGAAAACGCCGGCGAGACCGCCGCCTTCGCCGGCGGCCTCGTTACCGCTCACGGTCGTATTCGTCAGGTTCACGGTGCTGGCGTAGAGACCGCCGCCGCCCACCACGCCGACTTGGCTTCCCGCGACATTGCCGCTGACGGTTGAACTGTCGAGCGTGGCTGTTCCGTCCGCATAAAGCGCGCCGCCGGCGCCCGTGGCGCTGTTACCCACAAAGGTCGAATTGGTGGCGGTGAGTGAAGCCGGATTCTGCAGGCCGAACGCAAAGACCGCGCCGCCGTCGCCGCCGGTGCCGCCGGCGACGCCGCCGGTCAGAACGAGATTGTCGAGCGTGATGTTCTTGGTCGAGTTGATGATCTGGACGTTGTCGGAGAGCGTACCCGCGATCTGCGAGGCGGCGATATCGGTGATGATGCTGGAGCCTGCAACGTGCGTGTCGTTGCCCGCCGCATCGCCGCTGATCGTGATCTTCGGCTTGCCGTTGGCGTCGAGATTGCCCTCGATCGTGACGCCGTCGGTGACGTTGAGCGTGCCCCCGGTCAGCACGATCGCGCCGGTCAGTCCGGCCGCGAACGTGATGATGTCGTCGCCGCCGCGCGCGTTGGCGTAGGCGATCGCCTCGCGCAGCGAGGTCAGGCCGTCGGTATTGTTGACCACGTCATTGAGCGTGGTGACGACGAGAGACGGCGCCTCCGACGCCGGGTCCGTCAGCGTGACGTCGTTGCCGTCGCCGCCGACATAGCTGATCTTCAGCGCCTGCCCGGCGAGCGTCACCGTCGCGCCTTCGGCAAGGCCGGCGAACGTGCCGGAAACCGCGTCGCTGCCGTCGTTGTTGATGATTGTATAGGTCTGGCCCGCGGACGGAACGAAGCCAGCGTATTGCGACACGTTGAGCGTCGCGCCGTTGAGCGCGACCGTGCCGGTGACGATGGTCTGGTCGTAGCCGGTGCCCGCTGTGGTGCCGCCGATCTGCTCGTCGAACGATGCGCCCGAGGTCAGCGACAGGTCGCCGGTGTGCAACACGCCGGGCGAATCGCCGGGCGCGAAATGACCGCCGCTCTGCACCGTCACAGCACCGGTGGTGCCGTGGCCGCCGAGCGTGCCCCCGTTCTGCACCGTCGTGGTCGAGTTGGAGATCGAGCCGTCGACCAGGAGTGTGCCGGCCTCGACCGTCGTCGCGCCGTGATAGGTGTTCGCGCCTGACAGGATCAGTGTGCCACCGCTATTGAGTGTCAACGCGCCACCGGCCGACGTGTCGTTTCCCGTGCCGTCATCGTTGGCGTCGGTGTTGCCGAAATCGTCCGCGATCGTGTCCTGGATCGTCTGCGTGTGGCCTGCGCCCGGCGCGAAGATGACACCGGTCTGCTGCATGTAGAGGAAGCTGCCGGCGGCGCTGCCCGCGTGCGCACCTGTCCCGCCAGTGACGGAACCGCCGTCAGCGTCCGCGTCGCCCGTGATCGTCAGGCTGCCGCCGTCCATGACGAAGACCGCGCCGCCGAATCCGGCGCCGCCGCCCCCGTCGGCGCTGCCGCTAGCGGAGCCCCCGCCGAAGCCGCCGCCATCGTTGGCGCCGCCGCCGCCGCCGAAGCCACCAATGCCGATGCCGGCACCGCCGCCGCCGAAGCCGCCGTGGCCGCGGGCGCCGCCGCCGCCGCCGCCAAACCCACTGGCGCCGCCACCATCTCCGCCGTCGCCACTGCCCTGGATGCCGCTGCCGCCGCCGCCGCCCGACGCGCCGCCGTCGCCGGCGTTGCTGCCCCTCCCAGGCTGGCCCGACGACGCGCCAAGCAAGATGCCGGCGCCGCCATCGCCTCCGTTGGTGCCGCCGGTCGCACCGAGGCCGACGCCACCGCCACCGCTGTTGTAGCTGGGAGAGCCGACGCCTCCGGCGCCTCCCTCCAGACCGCCGCCGCCGGCGTAAGCATCGCCGCCGCCGTTACCGCCGTTGCCGCCCTTTGCGGCATCGCCGGTGAAGCTAACGTCGTTCAATGTCGCCGCAGCATTGGAAGCCACGAACAGGCCGCCACCCAGACCGGCGCCCCCGCCGCCAGCTTCCAGCCCGCTGCCGCCAGCTCCGCCGGTCGCGACCGCGTTGCTGATCGTCAGGTCGTTGATGTTCACCGTCCCGGCGTAGACGAACAGGCCGTTGAACTGGTTGTTGCCGCTCAGCGTGGCGTTGTTGCCGTTGATCACCAGCGTGTCGCCGCCAGCTACACCGCTCTGCAGGTTCACCGCATAAAGCTGTTGCGTCAGCGTCACGCTTTGCGTGAAGTTGAACGTGTATGTGTTCCCAGTGCCGGCGTCCGTGCCGCCGATATCGATCAGTGCAAGAGCGGTATTGAGGTCGCTCGTCGAGGCGACAGTAAAGCTGTAGTTCGTGTTGTTGGGCATGGGGCAAAGCTCCGCCGCCGGGCGAAGCGGCCGTTTTCGGCCGCCCCGACCGCGTGTGGTCGAGACGTCTTGAAATCCTCGTTCCGGCGTCGCGTGCCACACCAAGGCGCGGGCCGGGTCGCTTGCGACGCTAGGCAAGTCGAGGGCGAGAGAGAACTTTTTAAATCAAATATGTGGTATTGATGGGCTGAATAGTGACCGGCTGCGGCACGGCCGGACGCGTCTCAGGGGACGTGATGGCCGGCGTCAACTTCAAGAACCTCGACCTCAATCTGCTCGTCGTGTTCGAGGCGATCTATTCGGCCGGCAACATCAGCCACGCCGCCAACCAACTCGCGATGAGCCAGCCGGCGGTTTCGAACGCGCTGGCGCGGCTGCGCGATCTCCTGAACGATCCGTTGTTCGTGCGCGCCAAGCGCGGCGTCGAGCCGACCAGCAAGGCCAATGCGATCGTCGGTCCGGTGCGCGATGCGCTGGGGCTGATCAAGCGCCAGCTCGACGGCGGCGAGGAGATCGACTTTGCCACGTTCCGCCGGCGATTCCGCGTGCTCATGATCGACGTGCTGGAAGCAATCCTCGTGCCGCCGGTGCTCAAGGTCATCACCGACAAGGCGCCCGGCATCGTGATCGAAAGCCTGGGCGGCTTCCGCGTCGACTTCGTCAACGAGATCATGAACGGCACGCTCGATCTCGCGTTCTACGTTTTTCCGGTCAACGCGCCGGAGATCGTGACGGTGCCGGTGTGTCCGGTCGACGCCGTCGTGGCCGCGAGGCGCGGCCACCCGAAGATCGGCAAGACGCTCGATCTCAAGACCTTCCGGTCGCTCAAGCAGGTGACGCTGATCCCGGAACTGCGTGCGCTCACGCACGTCGACAAGGACATGGCCGCGCATCAATTGCCGCGCGATGCCGCATACATGGTGAGCCGGCTCTGGTCGTTTCCGCCGATCATCGAGCGCAGCGATCTCGTCGGGGTGCTGCCGCGGCCCTTTGTCCAGGAGATTGCCAGGAATTTCGACATCGTATGGTACGATCCGCCGATGAAAATCTCGGAGCAGTATCTGTACATGATGTGGCACAGGAAGAACGAGCACGACGCGGGCCATCGCTGGCTGCGCGAGACGTTCCTCGCCGCGATTCCGCAGGCGGACGCGCCGACCGGCAACGTCACGCCGTTCAAGCGCACCAAGGCGACGGGAAAGCGCGACTAGGTACCCGGCGCTCGCGCCAGGTGGCGGCCGGCGATGTAGTAGTGCAGGCCGCCCCAGACGCCGAAAACCTGGATGACGACGAGTGCGTAGCGCAGCGAGTCCTCGCCGTAGCCGGCGAACACAAACTGGCTCAACGCGCCGGTCACCAGCGGACCGACACCGAGGCCGATGAAATTCACCAGCAACAGATAGATCGCCGAAACGATCGGCCGTAGCGCCGCAGGCACCCGATCATGCAGGGCCGCGATCGACGGGCCCATGAAGATCGCGCCGATCGCCGCGGGCACGACGAACACAGCGAGCGCCGCGGACGTATCGTGCAACAGATAGAATGCAATGCTGAACGGCTTCGAGCCGATGAACAGCGCCGCCACCAGCCACAGCGACCAGCGGATATCGCGCCGGCGCAGCACATCCGAATAGCGTCCGCCAAGCCAGTTCCCGAGCGCGCCACCGATGCCGACCGCGATGGCGAGGTAGGCGCCGATCGACCCAATATCCATGTGATGCGAGCGGATGAGATATGATGGGACCCACGCCAGCGCGCCATACCCGACCGTCGCCGTGATAATGGCGCCGCTGCAGACATGCCGCAGCACCGGATCCTGGCACATGAGGCGCCAAGATTCGCGGACCTGTCCACCCGATCGCGGCGCCACGACGAATGGGTAAGGTTCGGCCGCGCGTGGCGGCTCGCGCACCGTCAGGCGCGTGAGGACGGCGAACAGGACCGTCATGCCGCCGGGAACGACGAACGCCGTGCGCCAGCCGAAGCGCTGCGCGATCAGCCCGCCGAACATGAACGCGAGAAACACCCCGATGTTGATGCCGGCAGCCCAGATCGCCATCGCGGTCGCGCGTTCGCCCGGCGGATAGAGATCGGAAATCATCGCATGCGCGGGTGGTATGCCACCGGCCTCGCCGACACCGACGCCGAGACGGGCCACGAACAACTGCGCGAAGGTCTGCGCGGCGCCGCACAGCATCGTCATGCCGCCCCAGACCGCGGCCGCCACGGCGATCAGGTTGCGCCGGCTATGGTCGACCGCCCAAAGCGCGGCGGGAATGCTGAAGGTGGTGTAGAGCGCCGCGAAAGCTATTCCGGAGATCAGTCCAAGCTGGACGTCGGTCAGGCCGAACTCACGGCGAACCGGGTCAAGCACGATGCTCATGAGCTGCCGGTCGAGCTGATTGACGGCGGACATTCCGGTCAGGACAGCGAGGCAATAGACCCGGCGGGCGCTGGCGGCGTCTCGGACGGTTACGGTCATGCCGCGTGGAAGCCCTTTCGGTCGCGAGGAATGGGCTCTTTGTACATCAATCGGCTATCCGAGGAAGACGCTTCGACGTTCAACGGCATAGTCGAGGCGAACGAGTTGCCCCGGTTATGGCGGCCGACGCGGCGTTGTCTTGAGGACACCGACGGATTTCGGGCGCCGCTCGCATTGATGTTTTCATCACTGCAGCAAGGTTCAAAAGCGCCTTGCGCTTGACTCTGCCCTTCGAAGCAACGGTCCCCGTTGGCGTTGTCCGCTTGGGGCCAAACTCGACGCTTCGAGGCGATCAGGGACAAGTACGGTTTGCATCAACTTCGGACGTATCGCTGCGGCGCAGCGAGCCGACGTTTCGGGCCAAAACCTGACTCATGCACCGCACAAAAATCGCCGAGACCTGGACCATCAGAGGCCGATTTTGCGTCACGAGAAGATGAGATGATCGGCGGTCAGTTGAGCTGGGGTTACGTTATTGAGCGTGATGGTGTTGGTCCCGTTGTAGCTGATGGTGGTGGCGCCGGTCGCGGGATTGAAGCTCTCGTGCGTGACGACGTCGGCGAACGAGTGCAGGTCCGTGCCGGTGAACCATACATAGTCGCTGTTCGGGCCGGGCGCGGTGGTGAAGTCCAGGATCGTGTCGTGGCCGTCGCCGGGCGCGAACACGAACGCGTCATGGCCGTTGCCGCCGATCAGCGTATCGTCGCCGGCCCCGCCATTGATGAAGTCGTCACCGTCCTCGCCCCAGATCGTGTCATTGCCGGCCTCCCCGCGCAGGTCGTCATTGCCGGCCCCACCGCCGATCTGGTCGTTGCCGGCGCCTCCGAGCACGATGTCGTTGCCGTTGCCGGCGTTGATATTGTCGTTGCCGTCCTCGCCCCAGATGACGTCGTTGCCGTCGCCGCCGAGGATCGTATCGTCGCCGGCACCCCCGCCGAGCTGGTCGTCGCCCGCGCCGCCGAAGATCACGTCGTTGCCGTCGCCGC
>CAYZMR010000207.1:0-2203 GCA_964479515.1 uncultured Hyphomicrobiales bacterium
CAGATAGCGGTTGTCGGGGATCTCGTCGCACTGCTTGTTGGTCAGCAGCGGGCCCCTGTACTCGACAATGAAGGTGCCCTTCTTGATGGGCTCGGTCGCGAACACGCCAAGGCCGGTGCGCGAGCGGCCGACGCGGAACGGATACTTGGCGCCATTGACCTTGCGTTTGCTACGGGAGGGCATGCCACAATGATAATGCGCTTGAATCGGAGTTGCTTCATTCACTAGCTCGCACGGGCGAAAGCGGTCAACACAGGATGCCGTGCTCGCCGCGCGGCTCCACAGCTTCTCGGCGGCGAAGCTATTTCGGCAGATAGATACCCGGCCGCGGCAGCGCCGATCGCGCGGGCGCGGGTGTCGGCCGCTGCGTGGCCGGCGCGGTGGGAGTGGCAACCGGCGCCTTGGCGGCGACCTCGGCATCGGCGATGCGCGCATCGAGTTCCGCGAGCGCAGCCTCCGGGTCGATCAGGCCCCAGCCGAGCCCGTCATCGTGTCCATTCGCGCCGGCCTTCGTGGCGCTCGCGGTGAGGACCTCCAGGATGGTCGCGGCGTCGACCTTCGGGTGGCGCTCGATCAAGAGCGCCGCGACGCCGCTCGCATGCGCGGCCGCGACCGAGGTGCCGGTGGTGAGCTGATAGGTTCCCTCGGGCGCCGGCGCCAGGATATTGACGCCTGGCGCCGCGATCGCGACGTAGACGCCGCGGTTGGCATTGCCGAACAACGCGTCGTTCTGGTCAGTCGCGGTCACGCCGATGACGTGCGGGTCCGCCGCCGGATAGAGCGGCGGCGAGGTCGGGCCGTTATTGCCGACCGCGGCGATCAGCACGGCGCCGCGCTCGCTCGCTTTCTTGAGCGCGACCTGCAGTAGTGGGTCGTAGGGCCCGGCGAAGCTCATGTTGACGACGCGCGCGCCCTTGTCGAGCGCCCATTCTAGGCCGGCGATGATGCTCTGCGTCGTCGCCTGCGCCGACTGCTGCTTGCCGGTCGAGAAGGCGTGGATCGCGAGCGCCTTTGCGTCCGGCGCGATGCCCATCAACCGGCTGCGCTCGACGATCGCGCCGAGCATGCCGGTGCCGTGCGCGTGCGGCTTGTCGGCCTGTCCCACCGCGTCGAAGCTGTCGGCGACCGAATTGACGAGCTCGGGATGCTTGACGTCGATTTGTGAGTCGATGATCGCGACCAGCACGCCCTTGCCGGTCGCGATCTTGTGCACCTCGGCGAGCTTGAACTTGTCGATGATGTATTGATCCGGCGCCGCTGCGGGCGCGGCGGTGGTCTGCTGCTGGAACGTCTCGTAGAGGTAATTCGGCTGCGCGATGCCGAGCCCGTCCGCCTCCATCGCGCTCACCATGTCGGCGGCGCCGGTCGTGCCGGCGATGCGGAAACGGATCAGGGTTCCGCCGGTCAGCGCCGAGGGCTGCGTCGCGACCGCCACGCAGTTGTGACGCCGCGCCATCTCGTCGATCTGCTGCTGCGTCACGTTCGGACCAGCCTGGAACACCAGTTCGGTCGAGACGAAGCGCGTCTCGCCGGCCGGCGGCACGCCGGTGAAGTTGCGCTCGCCGGGCAGAGGATGAACCGGCAGTCTTTGGCGCGTGGCGAGGACCGCGGCGTGGTGGTTCAATCGCTGGACTTGGCGCAGCGCGGGGGTCGTGGCGTTGACGAAGCGATTGCGCGTGCCGCGATCGACGCGAGTGGCCGGCCCGTTGCGCGTCGCGTTCAGCCTGTTGTCCTGCGTCCGGTTGGTTGCCTTGCGCTGCTCCGGCCCTTTGTGCCGCGTGGCGTCGCGTTCTTTGTTCAGGCCATCGCGTTTCGGCCCCCCAGGCGGATGGCTGACGGTCTTCTGTTGATTGATGTGCGGCGCCTTCGCTGCCGGCTTCTTGGCGACCTTCTTGACGCGTACGTCCTGCTGCTGATCGCGGGGCGCGGGCTCAGCCGTGCCGAGGCCGACCGCGAGCGCAAGCACGGTCGCGAGCGCCGTCGCGACGGGCCATAGTCCGGATCTGAACGATTTCTGAAGCCGCATGGCGCACGCCTTGAGCCGCAAGATGGCTCAAGGTTACGCCGACTTTGTGGCGCGCTCCAGCACGAGCCCTTAGTCGTAGAACAGGCTGCCGCGATTGCGCTGCTGGTAGACCGGCGCGCCATAGGGATCGCCGTACACATAGCCGCGCGGTGCGGTGTAGTAAGGATACGGCTGCGC
>CAYZMR010000207.1:2303-6564 GCA_964479515.1 uncultured Hyphomicrobiales bacterium
GAGCCGATGCGCCTGTCGTTACTGCCGTGGATCGCGTGGCCCTTCTCGGTGAAGAAGACCGAGAAGGGCATCGGTGCGTCGTCCCATTCCTTGGAGAAATGGTCGCGCTCCATGCGGAAGGCGCGGAACCTGCCGTTCGGCGTGTCGTAACCCGCCCTTCCGGTCGAGACCGGCCACTGATACAGCGGCTTGCCGTCGACCTCGACGGTCATGTGCTGGGTCGACTTGTCGATGGTGACGAGGACGGCGGCGCTGGCCGGCGAGACGCCGAGCGCGCAGGCGAGAAGCCCGGCGCGCAGAAGAAGGGACATGGTGACGCTCCCGATACGCAACGACGCCAACAACAACGCGACGCATTCTTATGCCGGCATTCGCGCCGCGACGGAACGGCTGAGCCTCGGCAACCTTAATGGTGGGGTCTCGATTGCGGCTTATTTGAGCTGATCTTTCACCTTCTCCAGGCCCGCCATCACGCACGGCTCATCGACGCCGGGTGAGCCGGACAGGCCGACGCCGCCGATCACGTCGTCGGCGACCTTCACCGGCACACCGCCGGAAATCGCGATGACGTTCGGCAACGTCGTCTGCTCGCGCCGCACCGGGCGGGTCGCCATCTCCTTGACGAAGGCGTCGGTGGTCATGCGGAAGGTCATCGCCGTATAGGCCTTGCGGCGCGCGTTCTCCATCGTGTGCGGGCCGGCATTGTCGTCGCGCAGCGCCACGATGGTCGCGCCGCCGCGGTCGACCACGACGGCGGACACCGCGTAACCCTTCGCCCGGCAGTCCGCGATCGCGGTCTCGGCGATGGTCTTGGCGACCGCGTAGGAGAGGTCCTTGTGCTCGAGGAGCTGCGCGGACGCCGATGGCGCCGAGGATATGACGACGGCCGCGAATGCCGCAACGGCAAGGCGCGAGGTGAATGCGGACATGTGGCTTCTCCCTGGGCGAACATTAAGCTTTCGTTAACCATAACGGTCGCAGCCTCCCGCAGCCACGGCAGCAGGGAGTGGCTCACATGAATGTCATCACGCTGGCGTCCCGCAAGGGCGGCGCGGGCAAGAGCACGCTCACTGCCCAGCTTGCCGCGCAGGCACACACGCGCGGGCAGCGCGTGCTCATCATCGACGCCGACCCGCAGGGCTCGCTTTCGCTCTGGCATGCGCGCCGCCCCGGTGGGCTGCCGCGCTTGGTGACGCCCGAACGGGGCATGGAGCGTGCACTCGCCTTCGCGATGATCGAAGGGACCGACACGGTCTTCATCGACACGGCGCCGACCATGTGGGTGGTGGTGCAGGAGGCGATCCGCGCCGCCACCTTGGTGGTGATCCCGGCGCGCCCCGGCTTCTTCGACCTCGCGGCGGTGCAGGAAACCGTGAAGACGGCGCGCGAGCGCAACAAGCCTTACGCGGTGGTACTCAACGCGTGCCCGGTCAAGCGCGACGAGAAGGAGGCGCCGCTGGTGGCAGCCTCGCGCGCCGAGCTCCAGGCGCTGCAGATCCCGGTGTGGTCAGGCCAAGTGAGCCAGCGCGCGGGGCTCCAGTCGACGCTCGCGGCGGGCGCGAGCGCAGCCGAAATCGGTCCGCAGACAGCGGCCGGCCAGGAGATCGCGGCCTTGTGGGGCGCGATCGAGCGATCGCTCGCGGCGATCAACGGGGCGCAGTTCGAGCCGGACAAGCCCGCGAACCAGGCGGGCGCCGTGATGGGGGAAAGGGCGGCTTAAGCCGCCACGGCGGCGCGGCGGGGGAGCGGATAATCCGCGCTCTCATATAGCCGGCGAATACCCGCGCCATCGAATCGCTGTTCGTCCACCTCGAGGTGGGCGCCGAGCAGCGCTTCAGGCGGAAGCTCCTCGATGGCGAAGCGTATCGCCTCCGCGGCGCGATCGAAGCGCCGGTAGCCCATAGGGGCGCGGCGCGCCTTGCGGCCGCGCGTCGGGAACAGCTCCGCCGAACAGGCATAATCGAAGGTGGACATGTCTTACTCCAACTCGCTGCCGGCGGAAGTTGAACAGCCGGAATTCAAACGACAACACCAATATAGGTATTTGAGCGGGTGAAAACCAGGGCTTCGTGACGCTCGCCTTGCTTCGCGCTTATTCACGCGATGCCGGCGTCCGGCGCAAAGCCGGCCCGTTTCAACCGCACTATCTCTCGATCCAGGCTGCCGAGAAAGACCGAGCGGTCCTTCGCCGAGAACGGCTTCGGTCCGCCGGTGACCGCGCCGGCGGAGCGGAGCTGGTCCATCAGGTTGCGGGTCGCGAGCGTCAAGCCGATCGAGCTTTCGGCGAACGGCTTGCCGTTCGGCGCGATCGCGACGGCGCCGGCCTTCACGGCGCGGGCGGCGAGCGGCACGTCGGCGGTGATGACGATCGCGCCCGGCGCGGCGCGTTCCGCAATGAAGTCGTCGGCCTTGTCCATGCCGGCCGCGACAACAATCCGTTCAATGCCCGGGTCACGCGGCACCGCGATCGGGCTGTTGCTCACGACGACGACCTTGACGCCGTGGCGCTCGGCGACGCGATAGACCTCCTGCTTCACCGGGCAGGCATCGGCGTCGATGTAGATGATGATGCTACTCTGCGGCGTCGGCATGCACCGGCGCCGCAACCAGCGCGACCATATATTTCTTGAGGTCGTCGGCGAATTTGGGATCGCCGCGCAGATCGGTCAATAAACGCGGCGGCGGCAAAGCACGGCCTTCTTCCGCCAGCGACTCCGCATAGAGGCTAATCGCCTCCGGCGCACTTCGCAGCGCCTCGTCGAGATCGTCGCCGGCCGAAAAGCAGCCGGGCAGGTCGGGAAACCAAATCCCGACTGCCTTGTCCCGGCCGTCTTCTTCGACAATGGCAACGTAGTGCGGCATGAGCGAACCTCAATCCAAATCCCATTTTGCCTGCAGGTATATGGTGCGCACAAGGCCGGGACCCAAATCCTTCTTCGGATGCGGCAGCACGATGGTTTCGCGCGACTTGGGATGCTTGAAGACATGATGGGAGCCGCGGACGCGCTTGAGGATCCAGCCATCACGCTCAAGGCGGCTTTTTATGTCGCGACTATTGGTCAGCATGGCGGATCGTATGCGGAGTGCTTTCTCCCGACGCGCGTCACGCCCGCTCCACGAAACTATCCACCACGCGCTTCTCGCCGGCCTTGTCGAACTGGATCGTGAGCTTGTTGCCGTCGACGTGGGTGACGTTGCCGTTGCCGAACTTGAGGTGGAACACGCGGTCGCCGGGCGCGAAGATCGACACCGTGCCGGTGGACTTCGCGACGAGCTCGCCCTCGATGGTGACCGGCGCACGGCGCTTGGGCGCGCTTGCGGGCTTTCCCGCTTCCCTAGCCCTCCCCCTCAAGGGGGGAGGGGATGCGCCCGCGTTCGTGGCTTCGTCGGCGTCAACCTCGACCGTGAAGTCCTCCGACTGATCTTCCTCGAAGCCGCCGCGCGCTTTCCGCGCCTGCGCGCGCTGCCAGCCGGGCGTGGTGTAGTTCGAACCGAACGCGCCCATCGTGTCGAAGCGCGAGGCGCCGTAGTTCGCCCCGTACCCGCCGAAGCCGCCCTGGCTCTCGGTGACCTCGACGCTGCCCTCGGGCAGCTCATCGAGGAAACGCGAGGGGATCGCCGACGACCAGCTTCCGTGGATGCGCCGGTTCGACACGAACGAGATCCGGGCGCGCTTGCGCGCGCGCGTCAGTCCGACATGCGCGAGGCGGCGCTCCTCTTCGAGGCCGGCGCGGCCCTGATCGTCGAGCGAGCGCTGGTGCGGCAGCACGCCTTCTTCCCAGCCAGGCAGGAACACGGTGTCGAATTCCAGGCCCTTGGCGGCGTGCAGCGTCATGATCGAGACGGCTTCGGCGCCTTCGCCCTTGTCGGTGTCCATGACCAGAGAAATGTGCTCAAGAAAGCCCGCAAGGTTCTCGAATTCTTCCATCGAGCGGATGAGTTCTTTGAGGTTTTCTAGCCGTCCGGCGGCATCCGCCGAGCGGTCCTTCTGCCACATCTCGGTGTAGCCGGATTCGTCCAGCACGATCTCGGCCAATTCGGTGTGGGGCATTGCGTCGCGCTGCGCGCGCCAGCGGTCGAACGCCGCGACGAGATCGCGCAATGCGCTGCGCGGCTTTGCCTTGATCTCCTCGGTCTCGGTCATTTGGCGCGCGGCCTGCAGCAACGGCACGCCCTTACGCCGCGCATGCTGCTGCAGCGCCTGCAGCGTCGCGTCGCCCAAGCCGCGGCGCGGCGTGTTGATGATGCGCTCGAAGGCGAG
>CAYZMR010000208.1:0-2532 GCA_964479515.1 uncultured Hyphomicrobiales bacterium
AATGCTTGCGCGGGGGCGGTGAACTCGCTAACGACAGGTCCGAAATGCACGGGACTCAACCGCATAAGGGCGCAAGCCACGCAGCCGTCGCGCGGAGGTCTGCGAATGCAGGTCAAACCTCCGGGCCGCGACGGCGGCATCGTTTAGCTTGGGTCGGTCGATGAGTAACTCCAGCGTGATCCAAGCCGCGACGTCGCCGAGGCGTTTCCGCCTGTCCGGAGCGTTGGCCGACCTGATCGGCGGGCTGAAGCTGTGGGAGCTTTGGTCGACTCTCGGCTGGCACGATATCCGCCAGCGCTATCGCCGGTCGATCGTCGGCCCGTTCTGGCTGACGATCAGCATGGGGATCATGGTCGCGGGGCTGGCCTATCTCTACGCCGGCCTGTTCGGGCAGAACATCGACAGCTATCTGCCCTACGTGGCGACGGGCATGATCATCTTCAGCCTGATCTCGTCGCTCGCCTCCGAAGGGGCCTCGGCGTTCATCAGCTCCGCGCCGCTGATCCTGCAGCTGCGCGCGCCGCTGAGCATCTACGTCTATCAAATGGTCTGGCGGAACCTGCTCATCTTCGCGCACAACATCTCGATCTACGTCGTTGTCTTGTTCTTTTCGAACGTGGAGCTTGGCTGGAACTTCTTCTTGTCCTTCGTCGGCCTGTTCCTGGTCGTGTTGAACGGCGTGTGGATCGGCTTGGCGCTGGGCGGACTCAGCGCCAGGTTTCGCGACGTGCCGCCGATCGTCGCCAGCCTCATGCAGGTCGCGTTCTTTCTGACGCCAGTCTTCTGGACGCCGTCCTCGCTGCCGAACCGTGAACTGTTCGTCCATCTCAACCCGTTCTATTACTTGGTCGAGGTCGTCCGCATGCCGCTGATGGGGCAGACTCCGCCGCTGTTCATCTGGATGGTGGCGATCGGCATCAACTGCGTCGGCGCGGTGATCGCGATCTCCTTTTATGCGCGCTATCGCGCGCGCATCGCCTATTGGGTGTGAGGCCCGGATGCCTTCGATCGAATTGAACAATGTGTCGGTGTCCTTTGCGGTCTACTCCGCCGGCAGCCGTTCGCTGAAGAATGCCATGATCGCCGCCACGACCGGCGGGCGCGTCGGCAGCGGCGCCGGGCACATCCTGGTGCAGGCGCTGGATCAGGTTTCCTTGCGCCTCGGCGAGGGAGACCGGGTGGCGCTGGTCGGCCACAACGGCGCCGGCAAGACAACGCTGCTGCGCGTGATCGCCGGGATCTATGAGCCGCTCGTCGGGTCCGTGAAGGTCGACGGACGAGTGACGCCGATGTTCGATCTCAGCCTCGGGATCGACCCGGAAAGCACCGGCTACGAGAACATCATCCTGCGCGGCCTCTATCTCGGCCTGTCCAAGCCCGAGATCCTGGCGCGCCGCGACGGCGTCGCGGAGTTCACCGAGCTCGGCCCGTTCCTCGATCTGCCGGTGCGCACCTATTCGGCCGGCATGCAGGCGCGGCTCGCCTTCGCGATGGCGACCTGCATCGAACCGGAAGTGCTCCTGCTCGACGAGGGCATCGGCGCCGGCGATGCGAGCTTCCTGGAAAAGGCCAATGAACGGCTCAGTCAATTCATCAACAAGGCCGGCATTCTGGTGCTGGCCTCGCACTCGGCCGATCTCGTGCTGCGGCTATGCAACAAGGCGATCGTGATGGAACACGGCCGCATGCTGTGGAGCGGCGGCGTCGAGGAGGGACTGAACTTCTATCAGCAGCGCCAGCGCGTGGCCGCCTGAGGCGCAGCGCCATGGTCGCCCGCATGCAGGACCATGAGAGGGCGGCGGCCGCCACTACGGACGCGAACAGCGCCAAGGCACCCCCGGCCTCCCGGGTCAGAAGGCTTCTGGGCGCGGCCAAACGTTTCCGGCGGCGCATGCGCGCCACCGTCATCATCGGCGAGTCCGGCCTGTTCGATCGCGCGGTCTATCTGCAGAACAATCCCGATGTCGCGGCTTCGGGCGCCGACCCGCTCACCCACTACATCCAGGTCGGCGGGCGGGAGGGACGCGACCCGCACGCGCTGTTCGACAGCGACTGGTATCTGGCGAGGAATCCCGACGTGGCGGCGGCGGGCGAAAACCCGCTGGTTCATTATCTCAAGACCGGGGCAAGCGAAGGCCGCGATCCGCATCCGTCCTTCGACACGGACTGGTACGCGCGGCGCAACCCGGACGTCGCCGCCCAGGGGACGAACCCGCTCGCGCATTATGTCCGCTTCGGAATGCGTGAAGGGCGCGCGCCGCATCCCGACTTCGGGATCGATCCGGCGAGCGCCGCGTCCGAAATTGCCGAAGCGATTGGCGAGGGCCGCGCGCTGCAGGCGCGCGCCGCGGTCCGGAGCCGGGACCCGGCCTACCAGCAATGGATCCGCGTCCACGAGACGCTGAACGAGCAGGACCGCGACGTCTTCCACCAGGCGATTGCGCGGTTGCCGCGCCGGCCGCTGATCTCGGTGCTCGTGAGCCTCGACGGCGTGCCGAGCGATCTTGCCGATCGGGCGCTCCGGTCGCTGCG
>CAYZMR010000208.1:2632-6539 GCA_964479515.1 uncultured Hyphomicrobiales bacterium
CGGCGAGCGTTTCGAGCCCTATCTCAAGACCGACTGGAACCCCGCCCTGATGCTGTCGCAGAATGCGGTGGCGCGGCTTTGTCTGCTGCGGCGCGATCTTGCGGAGCGCGTCGGCGGGTTCGGCGCCGGCCCCGACGACATCCGCGAACACGACCTCGTGCTTCGCTGCGCCGATGCGACGGCGCCGGAACACATCCGCCACGTCCCGCGCATTCTCTACCATCGCGGATCGCCATTGCATCCCACCCCGTCCGCGGCCGAGGCGGAAAGCCGATGGACGCTCGGCGCGCGCGTGGTGCAGGATTCGCTCGACCGGCAGAAGATCGCCGCGACCGTGACGCGCGCCGCAGTGCCCGACGGCTATCAGGTCGCGTATCGCCTGCAGGCCACGCCGAAGGTCAGCATCATCATTCCGTCGACCTGCAAGCCGGAGCTGCTGCAGCCTTGTCTGACCTCGCTGCTCGGGCGCAGCAGCTATCCCGACTTCGAAATCATTGTCGCGGCGAACGAGGCGAGCCTGCGCGTGCCGCGGCAGAAGAAGTTCCTCGACGCGATGGCGTCGGACCGGCGCCTGCGCATCTGCCGTTACGCGGATCGCCCGTTCAATTATTCCTGGGTCAACAATCTCGCGGTCGGAGAGGCGAGCGGCTCGGTCCTCTGCTTCATGAACGACGATCTCGAAGTCATCAGCGTCGATTGGCTCGAGCGGCTGGTCGCGCGCATCCAGCTTCCGCGCGTCGCCGCCGCGGGTGCGATGCTCTATTATCCCGAGGACACGATCCAGCACGCGGGCGTCATCCTCGGGCTCGGCGGCGTTGCGGCACATCCGTTCGTGAAACTGCCGCGCGGGTCGGCGGGCTATTTCGGGCGTGCCGCGCTGGAGCAGGACCTTTCCTGCGTCACCGCCGCCTGCATGGTGGTTCGTGGCGAGGCGTTTCGCGCGGTCGGCGGGTTCGACGAGAACTTGGCCGTGTCGTTCAATGACGTCGATCTGTGCCTGCGCCTGCGCAATGCCGGGTGGCGGATCATCTGGACGCCGGCGGTCGAGATGTATCATCATGAATCCGCAACCATCGGGCCGCATTGGTCGCAACGCGGTGAAGCCTTCGCGGCCGAGATTGCGCGCGTGCGGCAGCTCTGGGGCATGCAGATCGACGACGAGCCATTCTACAATCCAAACCTCGAACTGAACGGCGTCCCGTACAGCCTGTCTCACGCGCCGCGCGTTTCGAAGTTGCCGCCAAGCTGATGGCCGACCGCGCGCCGGGATCGCCGAGGGGCGCGACCGGAGCGCCCCGGACGCCATCGAGGCACCCGGCGTCTTTGCCGCGCCGCGCGTGCGCGTCCGCCGCTTGCCTTTGGTTTTTGCCGACGATAGTTAGACTCATGTTTGCTGCCGCTTTTCCCGCCGCGCCCCGTCAAGACCGCATCAAAATGGTCTCGGCATGCTGAGGGGCCAAATCGTCAACGGCTTAAGTGTCGCCTGGCGCGCTTCCCATCGACTCAATTCCGAATTGAGGCGGACGCTTGCCAGGGGAAAGCGCTTGGCGCGGCGCATCGCGGGTCACGACGCCGCGCCCGGCGCACCACCAGAGGGCGCTGCGGCAGCGCTTCCCGCCAGCGTTGAGTCCGCCGCGCCGTTCGATCGAAGCCTGCTGCGCGCCCGCAAGCCGGTCAAGCGCCGCCGCATCCAACTGCATCGGCGCAACGCGCTTGGCGACGTCATCATCGCGACGTCGCTGCTGCCCGCGATCCGCAAGAAACATCCCGACGCCCATCTCACCTTCACGACGCTCTATCCCGACGTCATCGAGGGCAACCCCTTCGTCGATGCCGTGGTAAAGGCGGACAAGCCCCTCGACGGGTTCGATGAGACGATCGTA
The DNA here is from genome assembly GCA_964479515.1 of uncultured Hyphomicrobiales bacterium. Classification (GTDB taxonomy): domain Bacteria; phylum Pseudomonadota; class Alphaproteobacteria; order Rhizobiales; family Xanthobacteraceae; genus PALSA-894. The sequence goes on from CAYZMR010000208.1 coordinate 4,516, forward strand.
TTCACCTACGAGCTCACGCCCGACGAGAAGTTCGTCGACGCCTACGCGCATTGCGCGGGGGTCGAGGTCGACGATCGCACCCCGCAGATCTATCTGACGGCGGACGAGCTCGCGCACGCGAACGCGGTGCTGCGCGAGGCCGGGATCGACCTTGCCCGTCCGATCTGCGGCTATCATCTGGCGGGAGGCTGGCCAATCAAGGATTGGCCGCTCGACTACTTCGCCGACGTGACCCGCAAGCTCGAAGCGATCGGCGTGCAGGTCGTCGTGCTCGGCGAGAAGGCCAATCCGCCGGTCTCGTTCGGCACCGATCTGCGCGGCAAGACGAACCTGCGCTCGGTCGCGGCGGTCATTTCCAAATGCGTCATGATGCTGGCGGTCGATTCCGGCCTGATGCATGTCGCGACCGCGCTGCGCGTGCCGGTCGTGTCGCTGTTTGGCTGCACCGATCCGGAAAAGATCCTGCCCGAATGGGCGCTGCGCGATGTGCTGGCGACCGACATCGTCTGCCGCGGATGCCGTCACCGGCAGCGGCCGGTTCCGGCGATCTTCGCGCCGGTCTGCCCGTGGGAGAGCGTGCGCTGCATGATCGGCCTGACGCCGCAGGCGGCGTTCGACCGGCTGCAGGCCATTCTCGATCGCACCACCAAGCCCAAGGTCTCGATCGTCATCCCGCATTACACCAAGTTCGAGGTGACCGACGCCTGCCTGCAGTCGATTTTCCGCACCGGGGCCGCGGCGAGCTTTGAAGTCATCGTCGTCGACGATTGTTCGCCGGATCAATCGCCGGCGCGGCTCGCGCATTGGGTGCCGCGCATCCGCCTGATGCGCAACGAACGCAATTCCGGCTTCGCGGCGACCTGCAACGCGGGACTTGCGGCGGCGCGCGGCGAACATGTCGTGTTCCTCAACAGCGACACGACGGTCACGCCCGGCTGGCTGGACGAACTCGTGCGCGTGCTCGACTCCGATCCCGCGATCGGGCTGGTCGGTCCAAAGCTGCTCTATCCGGGCTCCGACTTCATCCAGCATTGCGGCTCGGTCATCAACGAAAACGGCGTGAACGAGCACATCTTCCGCCGGATGCCCGGCAGCTTCGCGGCGGCGAACCGGCCGCGCATCTATCGCGCGCTGACCGGCGCCTGCCTGATGGGGCGGCGCGAGGAACTGCTCGCGCTCGGCGCCTTCGACGTCGCCTTCCACATGAGCACGGAAGATACCGACCTCTGCTTCCGCTACTCCAGCAAGGGCCGGCCGATCGTCTATTGCCCGGCGAGCCTCGTCTATCACCACGAGGGCTTCACGCGCGGCCGATGGGAGGGCGAGCACCCGCAGGAGAGCCAGAACCGGGCGCTGTTGCTGCAGCGGTGGTCCGCGTTCATGACCAGCGACATGTCCGATTACTGCCTGCTGGCGGCGATCGAGCAGGGTGAAGGAAGCTCGTGGCTGCGCCTGCAGGACGTGCCGGCGGCGCTGCGGTCGAAATACGACACCGCCGACGGCCGCAATTTCGGCCGCTACCCGGTGCGATGCGAGATCGTCACGACGCGCGATCCGATGCCGGGCTATATCCGCGTCGGCCGATCGACGAACGGACGTGCGGTCGACGTGGAGCATGATATCGCGCAGCCGCTGCCGTTTCCCGACGCGATCGCGCGCGAGGTGGTCGCCCGCCACGTGATCGACACTCTCGACTGGAAGACGCTACCCGGGTTCCTCGACGACATTCATCGCATGCTGCTGCCGGGTGGACGCGCGCTCCTGAGCACCATCAGCCTGCGCTTCATCATGGAGCATTATGCGTCCGGCCGGGTCGCGCATACCCGCGGTGACGCGCAAGGCGATCTGCTTCAGGTGTACGGCCGCCTGTCGCCCGGACTGTGGACGAATCTCGAACTGTTCGGCGATACCGACGGCGGCGCACGGCGACTGTGCCTTGATCCGCTGGACTTGCAGCAGCTCTGCCGGCGGATCGGATTCTCCTCCGTGTCGATCGAGAACTTCCGCCCGCAGGAACTGCCCGG
>CAYZMR010000209.1:0-6526 GCA_964479515.1 uncultured Hyphomicrobiales bacterium
CGCCGATCAGCTTCTCGATCCCCTGCACCACGAACTCGGCCTCGGCGCGCTCGCTCGGCGCCGCGTGGATCGCGATGCGCTCATGCATGTCGCGTACGATCGCGGCGAGCCCGTTCGCACGTGATCCGAGCATCTGCGCCGAGGCCGCGACGATCGTTCCGGTCGAGCGGTAATTGCGCGCCAGATGCATGTCGGCGGGCGAATAATCACGCCGGAAGCGGTCGAAGCACGACGCATCGGCGCCGCGGAAGCCGTAGATCGCCTGGTCGGGATCGCCGATGACGCAGAGATTGGCGGGAGGCGGCGCGATGAGCGCGATGAGGCGATACTGCTGCTCGTCGATGTCCTGGAATTCGTCGACCGAGACGTAACGGAAGCGGTCGCGATAGAGCGCCGCCAGATCGCCCCGCTCGGTGAGCGCGCGGATCGCGCGCGCGACCAGATCGTCGAAGTCGATCCAGTTTCGGGCCCCCAGCATGCGCTCGTAGGCCGCGACAACTTCGGCGGTCTCGACGCTCATCGGACCTTGCGCGCGTTTCGCCTTCGAGATCTTGCGCAGCAGCGCCTCGGCCTTGCTCTCCACGACGCCAAGCGCCTCGGCGAGCGCCGCGATCCGCTCTTCCTCGCTCGCCACGCGGAAATCGCGCCGCAGGCCGGCCGCCTCCGGATGCTCGCGCAGGATCGACAGCCCGAGCGAATGGAACGTGTGAATCGCGATTGTCTTCGCCCGTTCGCCGAGCAGTCCTGCCAGTCGCGCGCGCATCTCGCCCGCAGCGCGGCGTGTGAAGGTGACGGCGAGGCAGTTCTCGGCCGCGATGCCGCGCTCCGCGACCAGGTGCGCGATGCGATGCGTCAGCGTGCGGGTCTTGCCGGCGCCGGGGCCGGCGAGGATGAGCACGGGGCCGTCGACGCGTTCCGCGGCGCGGCGCTGGTCGGGATCGAGGGAGGCGAGAAGGCCGGCGGGAGGCTCCGCCTGTCGTCCCGGCGAAAGCCCGGACCCATCTTCCCCCTTGCGGTGATCCGGCGGGTTTGGCGCAATGGGTCCCGGCTCTCGGGCTTCGCCCTCGGCCGGGATGACAGTGCGTTGCTTTGGTAAAGCCGCCCGCCGCGCCACCGGCGCGTCGAACAGCATCCCGCCGCCGCGTGCGAGCTCCCCGTCCTCGAACAGCCGGATCACGCCATATTCGCCGTCGTAGCCGGCCTCGCGGATCACCGTGCCGGCGCGCAGCCGCGTGATCGCCTCGGCGAGCACCGGCGAGCCGGCGCGCGCGATGTCCTCGACTGGGACCTCGCCGAGGATCGAGAGCTCCGGCCCGAGCGCGCCGATGACCCGGTCGTAGAGCCGCTCGACCGTCTTCGAGCCGACGCCGCTCATGGCGATCTCGGAGAGCATTTCGGGCAGCGGCACGAAGCTCGTCACCGTGCCGGCGGTCGCGGGCGGCGCCGCGACCTCGCCGCGATCGGCCAGAACCTCGACGCGATGCTCGACGCCGATCGTCACCTTCTCGCCGCACATCGGGCAGCGCCCGCCGTTCGCGAGCGTCTCCTTCGGCGTGAGCCGCACTTGGCACGTGCGGTGGCCGTCGAGGTGATACTTGCCTTCCTCGGGGAAGAACTCGACCGTGCCGACGTAACCCTTGCCGGTCTCCAGCGCGCGCTTGAGCGCGAAGTAGTCGACATCGCAGTCGAACGCCGTCGCCTCGCGGCCGAGCTTGCCGGGCGAATGCGCGTCCGAGTTCGAGGTCAGCCGATAGCGGTCGAGAAACGACACGCGCCAGTTCATCGCCGGATCGGACGAGAGCCCGGTCTCGACCGCGAAGATGTGGTGGCTAAGATCGCCGTAGCACGCCGCGATCGAATCGAACCCAGACTGCGAACCGAGCGCCGCGAACCACGGCGTCCAGATATGCGCGGGGACGAGATACGCGTCCGGGCTCGATTCGAGCGTGATCTCGAGCAGATCGCGGGAATCCAGGCCAAGGATCGGCCGCCCGTCGGAGGCGATGTTGCCGATGCGCGCGAGCCGCGCCGAGATGCGGTCGACGGTCGTGAAATCCGGCGCGTAGATCAGGTGGTGGATCTTCCGCGTCTTGTCGCCCTTCTTGTAGATGGTGGAAATCTCCACCTCCAGCATGAAGCGGACCGGCTCGCGGCAGCCCGGCGGGAGCGTCGCGGCGACGCCCTGCTCGAGGTCGTCGCGCAGCCGGAACAGCCCGGGCTCGGCCGGCACCAGCTTCTCTTTCAGCTCGGCCTGCCACGCCGGATGGCAGAAATCGCCGGTGCCGACGACGCCGATGCCCTTGCGCGCCGCCCAATGCGCCAAGTGCTCGAGGTCGAGATCCCGGCTGGTCGCGCGGGAGTATTTCGAATGCACGTGCAGGTCGGCGTAAAAGCGCATGATCTGATTCGCGCGTGTGGTACGCCACTAGGCGCCGCGCGGGCGCCGCCGACAAGGCCTGTGGAAACCTTGCCAATCGCGCAGCATTCGTCGTTTGATGCACGCAACAAGCAAGAGATTGTCCGGGAGAGACCATGTTGCGCGCCGTACTGCTTGCCTGCATCGCCCTCGCGCCGGTCGCCGCGTACGCGCAGGAGCAAACCGTGCACATCGGCATGGCGCGCTCGGTGTCGAACGGCGCCGAGCTGATCGCGATCGAGAAGGGTTACTTCAAGGAGCACGGCATCAGGGTCGAGATCGAGCTGCTCGACTCCTCGGCGAACGCGATCGCGCTGCTCGCGCAAGGCCGCCTCGACATGATCGCCGGCGGCATCTCGGCCGGCTATTTCAACGCACTGGAGAAGGACCTCCCGATCACCATCGTGGCCGACCGCGTCACCACGCCGATCGGCCATAACCTGATGCTGCGCCCCGATCTGAAGGACACGATCAAGACCATCGCGCAGCTCAAGGGCAAGATCATCGCCAGCAACGGCCCCGGTTCGATCTCGACCTACGAGACCGGCAAGATCCTGGAGACCGCGGGGCTCACCATCAACGACGTCGAGGTGAAGATCTTCCCGTTCACCCAGATGGCGCTCGCGCTCACCAACAAGGCGGTGGATGCCGCGATCGTCATCCCGCCCTTCGTGTCGCAGTTCATCGAGCAGGGATACGCGCTCGCCTTCGCGGACGCCGACGAACTGATCGATCCGCGCCCGCTCACCATCGCGGTGATCATGGTCAATACCGACTGGGCAAAGCAGCATCAGGCCTTGATGCGCGACTACTTCCACGCTTGGCTGCGTGGCGTGCGCGACTATTGCCAAGCCTATCACGGCGGCTCGACGCGCGCCGCGCTGGTCGACGTGCTGATCAAGAGCAAGACCGAAACACGGCCCGAGCTGTTGGAGAAATATCCCTGGCCGGCGCGCAGTCCGAACGGCCGGCTCAACGTCGCCAGCATGGAGGACATCCAGGCCTGGTACCTGAAGAACAAGTTCATCAACACGAGGATCGCGACCGAGCGGCTCGTGGACAACAGCTACGTCGATGCGGCCGCCAACGCGCTCGGGCCGTTCGTGCTGGAGAACAAAGAGAGCAAGCTGCCGGGGTGCCGGTGACGACGAATCCGTCCGGCGCCGCGGTCGAGATCGAGAAGCTGCGCAAGCAGTATGGCGGGCCGACGCCGCTCGTGGCGCTCGACGACATCGACCTCTCGGTCAAGCCCGGCGAATTCCTTTGCATCGTCGGGCCGAGCGGCTGCGGCAAATCGACCTTGCTGCGCATCCTCGCCGGGCTCGACACGCAGACAAGCGGCACGATCCGCGTCGAGGCCGGCGAAGCGTCCGTGCCGAACGCCATGGTGTTCCAGGAGAGCGGTCTGTTCCCCTGGATGAACGTCGAGCGGAATGTCGGCTTCGGCCTGATGACGCGTGGCGTGTCGAAAGCGGAAACCGCCATGCGCGTCAGCGCGGCGTTGAGGTTCGTCGGCCTGTGGAAGTTCCGTCATCACTATCCGCACCAGCTTTCCGGCGGCATGCGCCAGCGCGGCGCGATCGCGCGCGCCTTCGTGACCGATCCCGGCATGCTGCTGATGGACGAGCCGTTCGCCGCGCTCGACGCGCAGAACCGCGCGATCCTGCAGGCCGAGCTCGTGCGCATCTGGGAGGAGACCGGCAAGACCGTGATCTATGTGACGCATTCGATCGAGGAGGCGCTGCTGCTCGGCGACCGCATCGCCGTGATGACGGCGCAGCCGGGCCGGCTGAAGACGATCATCGACAGCCCGTTCCCGCATCCGCGCGACCTCGTGACGCTCTCGGCCTCGCCCCAGTTCGGCGCGCTCAAGCTCGACATCTGGCGCGTGCTGGAGGACGAGGTGAATCGCGCGCGCGCGGAGATCGAGGGATGAGCGAGAAGACGCGCGAGCGCCTGCTCTATCTGATCTCGCCGATCGCGCTCCTGCTCGTGTGGCAGCTTCTCATCGTGCTCGGCTTCGGCGACCGCCGTTTCATTCCGGCGCCGAGCGACATCGCGGTGCGCTTCTGGCAGCTGACCCTCAACGGCGAGCTTGCGGCGCACACCGGCGCGACGCTCGCTCGCGCCGCGGCCGGCTTCGTCATCGGCGTGGTGCCGGCGGTCGCGGTCGGATTGCTGATGGCGATGTTCAAACCCGTGCGCGTGTTCTTCGATCCGCTGATCGCCGCGCTATTCCCGATCCCGAAGGTCGCGCTGATGCCGCTGCTGCTCCTCGCCTTCGGCTTCGGCGAGGCCTCCAAGATCGCGGTCGTCGCGATCGGGGTGTTCTTCCCCGTGATCGTGAACACCTATGCGGGCGCCGCCACCATCGACAAGATCTACTGGGACGTCGCGCGGAACTATGGCGCGAGCAATTATGTCATGCTCACGCGCGTGGTGTTCTTCGGCGCACTGCCGCTGATCTTCGCGGGGCTCCGCATCGCGGTCGCGGTCGCGTTCATCGTGCTGGTCGCGGCCGAGTTCGTCGCCTCCAAGCTCGGCATCGGCTATCTGATCTGGAATTCCTGGGAACTGCTGCAGGTCGACACCATGTTCGTCGGCATCGTGATGATCGGCATCATCGGCCTCGTCACGTCGGCGGCTCTCCAGGAGATCGAGCGCAAGTGCGTGCCGTGGAAGCAATGACAGCTATGGAGTTTCTCTCGCGTCGATCAGCACGAACGCGATCCGGCACACATCGCTGCCATTGTTGACCCACGCATGATTGGTGCCCTGCTGCACCAGCACGTCGCCGGCTTTCAGATGCACCTGCGAGTCATCCAGCAGCATGTCGATCTCGCCGGAAAGCACGATCGCGTAGTCGATGCTGCGCGTGCGGTGCATGTGGGCGTGGCGGACCGGCGCGCCGCCGGCCGCGACGCCCATCTCGCGCAGGATCGCGGCGTTGTCGACCTTTGTGCCGCCCGTGCTCTCGGGCGGGAAATCGACCACCCGCAGGATCGAGCCGCACGGCGGCGGCGGCACGCCGATCTCGCGCGCAGCGCGATCCGCATTCCCGGAGATGTCGGCCGGCGTCTCGTCGGTCACCCAGAGCAGCGTCGACACGATGCCGGTCTGGCGCACCCGCCGGTTCGGCGCCTCGCCGTCGATCACGACCACGGCCTTGCCGCCGGAGTCGTGGCCAGTCACCACGCGTCGGACGGGCTTCGGCATTGGCGGCTAGTTCACGCCCTTGTGGCGCCGCGCCGCCTCGTCGACGAGCTGCAGATTGTTGGCGATGGTGGGATTGCCCGGGTCCTTGCTCTGCGCCTCGGCGAAGCGTTGGCGCGCCGCGCGATAGTCGCCGCGCAGCATGTAGGAATAGCCGATATTGTTGAGCACCTCCGGCTTCGGCCCGAAGATCGCGAGCGCCTCCTTGTAGGCGCGGTCGGCGAGATCGAAGCGCCGCAGCCGGTCATAGGAGGCGGCGAGACCCAGCCACGCCTCGCCGTCGCGCGAGGATGTCTCGACCGCGCGGCGGAAGTATTTCTCGGCCAACCCGTAATTCTGCTCGCGGTAGTGCCGTTTGCCGAGGCTGAGATCGTCCTCGCGATCACCGCCGAGCAGGGCTTCGCGCGTGTCCGGATTGGCGGGCGCAAGCGTCGCGTTGCTGACGACGGGTTCGGGCGGCGGGGCGTCCTGTCCGGGCGTCAGTGAGGCATTCTTGCTGACGGTCTCGCATCCTGCGAGCGCGACGAGGCATGCCGACGCGAAGAGAACGCGAGCGATGATACGCATGCTGCCCCACACCACCGGCGCGCAGCCGGCGTGATACTGACCCTGACGCGGGAAGAAAACCCCGCGTTCACGCTACGCGCGGGTGAGTTAACGGATCCCCGCGATGGAACCGCCCAAAGGAGGGCAGGCTTAATAATTCCCTACTTTGAACCGCACATAGACCGGCAGCATGATCACGATGATCACGACCGGAAACACGCACAGGGTCAGCGGCACCGAGAGCTTGGCCGGCAGGCTGTAAGCTTTTTCTTCCGCGCGCGAGAGCCGCTTGTGGCGCATGTCGTCGGAATAGACGCGCAGCGCCTCGGTCAGCGACGAGCCGAGCTTCTC
>CAYZMR010000210.1:0-6518 GCA_964479515.1 uncultured Hyphomicrobiales bacterium
TCGAGGAGACCGGCGCGGCGCAGCACTACCGCGACGCGCGCATCGCGCCGATCTATGAGGGGACCAACGGCATCCAGGCGATCGATCTCGTCCAGCGCAAGCTGCCGATGGCGGGCGGCGCGGTGGTGCGGGCCTATCTCGACGAGCTGCGCGCGACCGTCGCTGCCGTGCAGGCGGCCAACGATCCGGCCTTTGGCGCGGCGGGGGCGCGGCTGTCGGAGGCGGTCGATGCGCTCGACCGCACGACCACATGGCTGCTCGCAACGCTCGGCACGTCGCCCGACACGGCGCTCGCCGGGGCGACACCCTATCTGCGGCTATTCGCCTCCGCGGCTGGCGGCTGCGCGCTCGCCGAGGAGGGGCTTGTGGCGGGCCGGCTCAACGGCGGCGCCGACGCGGGCGGCCGCGTCGCGCTGGCGCGCTTCTTTGCGGAAAACATCGCCGTGCAGGCGCGCGGGCTCGAGGCGACCGTCACCGAAGGCGCAGGGTCGATTTCGGCGGCGGCGCTGGCTTAATCGCTCCCCGCGGAGCGGGGTGGGATAAGAAAATTCCCCGGGGGAAGGAATGAAGGAGAGGAAATGACCGATCAAGTCCTCGTGACCGATGATGGCGCGATCCGCACCGTGCGGATGAACCGGCCGGAGAAGAAGAACGCGCTGACATCCGTGATGTACGACGCGATGGCGGCGGCGCTTGAGAGCGCCGGCGGGGCGTCGCCGGTTCGCTGCGTGTTCATCACCGGCGTGGCGGGCACGTTCACGGCCGGCAACGACCTGCAGGACTTTCTCAAGGCCGCGATGGGCGGCGAGGGGCTGGGGTCTGCGGTGATCCGTTTCCTGCACGCGCTCGCGTGCTGCGAGCGGCCGCTGGTGGCGGCGGTCGAGGGCAACGCGGTCGGGCTCGGCACCACGATGATGCTGCATTGCGACTACGCGGTCGCGGCTCCCGACGCGCGTTTCCAGACTCCGTTCGTCGCCCTCGGCCTGGTCCCCGAGGCGGCCTCGACGCTGATCGCGCCCGGACTGATGGGCCACCGGCGCGCGTTCGAGCTTCTCGTCATGGGCAAGGCGCTCAACGGCGAGGAGGCGAAGGCCTGTGGCCTCGTCAACGCGGTCGCACCCGCGGGTCAGGTCGAGGCGGAGGCGATGAAGGCCGCGCAGAGGATCGCGGCGCTGCCGGCGCAAGCGGTCGCGGCCTCGCGGGCCCTGATGCGCGGCGCGCCCGACGCGATCGTCGCGCGCATGGACGAGGAAGCCGCCGAGTTCAAGCGGCGGCTGCAATCGCCCGACGCGAAGGCGGCGTTCGAGGCGTTTTTGGCAAGGAAGAAGTAATGATCCCTCCCCGCGAAGCAGGGGAGGGATTTACAACGGCTTCAGCCCCGCCTCGATTGCGGCGCGGCGGCCTTCCAGGAACGGCGGCAGCACGAGTTTCTCGCCGAGCCTGTCCATCGGCTCATCGACGCCGAATCCCGGACCGTCGGTGGCGATCTCGAACAGGATGCCATTCGGCTCACGGAAATAGAGACTGCGGAACCAGAAGCGATCGACCTTCCCGCTGTTCGGCACGCGCAACTGTTCAAGCCGGTCTGCCCACGCCTCGTAGCCGGCATCCGGCGTGCGGAACGCGACGTGATGCACGCCGCCTGCGCCCTGACCCGCCGCAGGAACGTCCGGCTGCACCGCGACATGCAACTCAGCGCCCGCGCCGCGCTCGCCCATGTCGTAGACATGCACCGTGTGCTTGGCATTGTCGGGATGCGGATAGGTGCGGACCTTGCGCATGTTCATGAGACGCAGCAGCACGGCCTCGGTCGGATCGAGCTTCGGCACGCTCAGCGTGATCGGGCCGAGCCCGCGGATCTGCTGCGCCGCAGGCACCGGGCTGTTCGCGTAAGGGTGCGCTTCGCCCGCGCCACCATCGTCGACGAACGAGAGGCGCTGTCCCTCCGGGTCCTCGAAATCGAGCGTGAGCCGCCCGTCGCGCTCGATGATGTCGCCGCTCTTCACGCCGGCCTGATTGAGCCGCTCCTTCCACCACTTGAAGCTTTCGGACCCCGCGATACGCAAGCCCGTACGTGCGATCGAATGCGTGCCGCGCCGCTCGCGCGGGGCGTCAAAGTCGAAAAAGGTCAGATCGGTGCCGGGCCGTGCGAGGCCGTCGGCGTAGAACAAGTGATACGCCGAGACCTGGTCCTGGTTCACGGTCTTCTTGACCAGCCGCATGCCGAGCATGTCGGTATAGAACTTCTTGTTGCCCGGCGCATTGGCCGAGATCGCGGTCAGGTGATGGATGCCGGTGAGCTGCATGTCGTCCCTCGTCAAGCTGCTCGGCCTGATGTAGGCACGAGGAACAAAATTGCGAGGGAGGGTGGAATGTCGCTCGCCGGCAAGACGCTGTTCATCACCGGGGCTTCGCGCGGCATCGGGCTTGCGATTGCGCTCGCCGCCGCGCGCGACGGCGCGAACGTCGCGATCGCGGCGAAGACCGAGACACCGCATCCCAAGCTCTCCGGCACGATCTATTCGGCCGCGGACGAGATCGAGAAGGCGGGCGGCAAAGCGCTGCCGCTCGTGGTCGACGTGCGCGAGGAAGAGACGGTGAAAAAGGCGCTCGACCAGGCCGCGGCGCATTTCGGCGGCCTCGACATCGTGGTCAACAATGCGAGCGCGATCCAGTTGACGCCGGTGGCGCAAACCGACATGCGTCGCTTCGACCTGATGCACCAGATCAACGCGCGCGGCACCTTCATGGTGTCGAAACACGCGATCCCGCATCTGGAAAGGGCCGCAAACCCGCACATCGTCATGCTCTCGCCGCCGCTCGACATGAAGGAGAAGTGGTTTGCGGGCCGCACCGGCTACGCGATGGCAAAGTTCGGCATGAGCCTGGTGGTGCTCGGCCTCGCCGGCGAGTTGCGCGGCAAGGTCGCCGTCAATGCGCTCTGGCCGCGCACCACGATCGCGACGGCCGCGGTGAAGAACCTGCTCGGCGGCGACGCGCTGATGGCGATGTCGCGCACGCCGGACATCTTGGCGGACGCGGCCTATGCGCTGTTCCACAAGCCGAAGAGCTTCAGCGGCAATTTCCTGATTGACGACACGTTCCTGGCCGGCGAAGGCGTCAGCAATTTCGACAAGTACCGGGCCGATCCGACAAAGCCGCTGCAGATCGACTTCTTCGTGCCCGATGAGATGAAGCCGCCGCCCGGCGTGAGCCTCGACCGGCTCGGATGAAACATCGCTAGGTCCGATCGCCACTGTGTTTTAAGCTTGAACCCATGTCCACGCTCCTGCTCAGCCATCCCGCCTGTCTCAACCACCTGATGCCCATGGGGCATCCGGAGCGGCCGGAGCGTCTGCGCGCCATCGAGCGCGCGCTCGAGGACGAGAAGTTCCAGATGCTGGCGCGCGAGCAGGCGCCGCTCGCGCCACTCGAGGCGATCGCGCGCGTGCATCCGATGGACTACGTGGTCGAGGTGCGCGACGCGAGCCCGAAGGAAGGCATGGTGCGGCTCGACGCCGACACCTCGATGTCTCCCGGAACCCTCGAGGCGGCGCTGCGCGCGGCCGGCGGCGCGCTGCGCGCGGTCGACGAGGTGATGGGCGGGCTTGCGGCGAACGCGTTCGTGGCGACGCGGCCGCCCGGCCATCACGCCGAGACCGCGACGCCGATGGGCTTCTGCCTATTCAACAATGCCGCGATCGCGGCGCGCCACGCGCAGGCCGCGCATGGCGCCGAACGCGTCGCGATCGTCGACTTCGACGTGCATCACGGCAATGGTAGCCAGGACATTTTCTGGAACGATGCGAGCGTGATGTACTGCTCGACCCACCAGATGCCGCTCTATCCCGGCACCGGCGCCGCCTCAGAGCGCGGCGCGCGCAACACCATCGTCAACGCGCCGCTCTCGCCCGGCGACGCCGGCGACCAGTTCCGCGAGGCGATCGAGGTCGCGATCCTGCCGCGGCTGCGTGATTTCTCGCCCGACCTGATTGTGATCTCGGCCGGCTTCGACGCGCATATCCGCGACCCGCTTGCCAACCTCAACCTGCTCGAAGCGGACTTCGCCTGGGTGACGCAGAAGCTGATGGAGGTCGCGGACAAGACCGCGCATGGCCGCGTCGTCTCGCTGCTCGAAGGCGGCTACGACCTCGAAGGCCTGTCGCGCTCGGTCGCCGCGCATGTGACCGCGCTGATGCGGGGGTAGAGCTTGCGCGGCCGCGTCGGCGCAGTGAGGCGCCTTTTCGGAGGGCAGCGTTGACGCCGCGTTTACTGGAGACCGAGCGGGCAGGCGGGTTCTTCACCTGGTTCGCGCTGAAGCCGAACGGCGCGCCCGAGCCGGCCGAAGCGGGCCACGTCTGGCAGGAGTTTCGGCCGAGCAGTCCGAACTATTCGAGGCTGGTGGCGCTCGCGGTACTGACCGACGAGACCGGACGCATTATCGACGCGCGTCTCGGAGTCGATCGGGGGTTTCTCGAGCATCAGCAGGAATCGGCGTCGGCGCGCGACATCGCGAAGTCCTTCCTCTATTGGGCGCTGCCCGAACAAGACCATGCGGACGTCGCAACGCTGCTTGCCAACATCGCCGACCTGACGGCCGGCGGCGCCGCCGTCATCATGCGCGGCTCGCGTACGCCGCCGCCGCCCGACACGCGTGGCGGCTATGCGGTGTTCCTTGGCCAGGACGCCAAGATCACGCTGCGTGCGGGGACGCTTCGGCTGGTGCTGACGAATTTTGCCGGTGCCCTGCCGGCAGGCGGCATCCATCGGGACGGCGCGGTCACGTCCCAGAGCAGCCCGCGCTGGTTGCGGCTCGACGTGCGGGCCCTCGGCTGAGTTCGGAATCAACGAGGACAACTTCCCCGGTTGCGGCAGCGGCTGATGACAGCGGGCTCAAGTCGGATTATCACGGCGCCATGGCCGAAACTCCCAATACCGACGTCAAGAAGCTCTCCTTCGAGAAGGCGCTCGCCGAGCTCGAACAGATCGTGCAGAAGCTCGAGCGCGGCGACGTGGCGCTCGAGGAGTCGGTCACGATCTATGAGCGCGGCGAGGCCTTGAAGCGCCGCTGCGAGGAGCTGCTGCGGCAGGCCGAGGCGCGGGTGGAGAAGATCACGCTCGATGCCGGCAAGCCGACCGGCACCGAGCCGCTGGATGTGAATTAGCCGGCCTTCCGAAACACCATCAGCGACTTGAAATCGTCCATGCGCGTGGCGCCTGTGCGGCGCGCCCAGGCGGCAGTCATCGCCTCGGTCTTGTCGATCGCGAACGAGCCTTTGTAGAACAGGAAGTATCCTCCCGGCCGCGTCTTGTTGGTCATCAGGTACAGCAGCTCGGCGTCATCGAGGCCGCCATATTCCGCGCTCGGCGTGTCGTCGTGGATGTACTCGTTGGCGTGGAACAGCGTCACGACGTCGAACGCGGGCAGCATGCGCGGATCGGTGAGATAGATGTCGCCGAAATAGGCGACGTAGCTCTTGGCGATGTGGTGGTTCTCGCTGACGAGATCGATATAGCCTTCATATTCGATCTTCGACGCCGTGATGGCGAACACCGCGTTGCGGCGGCCGTTCTGCGCCTGCGCGATGCCGACGACATGATGCGTGCCTGTGCCGAAATGGTAAATCGTCTTGTCGGCGATCTCGTTCGCCTCGATCCATTCGTTGAAATGGATGTCGCAGGGACATTGGGCCGGATCGAGGTCCCACTTCGCGTCCCACAAGTTCATCCTGGTATCGGTCACGCCGGCACCGCCGCGACGCGCAGCGGGCGGGACGACGCCGGCGCCCCGTCGAGCTCGATCGCGCGTCGATGCATGCTGCCGAGCAGCGAAGCGCGGCCGATCGAGAGGATGATGGTTTCGGGCAGCCGCTCGGCAAGCATGCGGTAGAGCGCGCGGCCGTCGCTGTCTTCCAGCGTGGTCACGGCCTCGTCGAGCAACAGCACATCGGGGCGAGCAATCAGCGCGCGCGCGAAGGCGACGCGCTGCTGCTCGCCGCCGGAGAGCATCGTGCCCCATTCGGCTTCCTCGTCGAGCCGATCAGCCAAGTGCCCGAGGCCCGCCGCCGCCATGGCTTGGCGCAGCTCGGTATCGTCGACGGCCTCGGCGAGCGTCGGGTAGGCGAGCGCCTGGCGCAGCGTGCCGAGCGGGAAGTAGGGCCGCTGCGGCAGGGCCAGGAGCCGCGCGCCCGCCGGCACGCGCACCACGCCATCGCCGAGCGGCCACAGCCCCGCGAGCGCGCGGAACAGGCTCGACTTGCCGGAGCCCGACGGCCCGCTCACCAGGAGCCGCTCGCCCGGTGCGAGCGTGACTTCGTCGACCGTCGCGATCGCCTCGCCCGAGGCGAGCCGCACCGCAAGCCCCTCAACGGAGAGATCGCGGCCGCGCGCCGGGACGAACTCGATATTGGCCCGCGGATCGCGGTAGGTATCGACCACGCCCATCGCGGCCTCGAACTGCGCCAGGCGGTCGACGATCGCCTTCCACTCGGCGATCTTCGGGTAGGCGCCGATGCAAA
>CAYZMR010000211.1:0-6484 GCA_964479515.1 uncultured Hyphomicrobiales bacterium
GGAAGGGTAGCGGCCCGGATTCGGGACCTCCAACAGAAAGCTTCTGGGTGTTCTTTCTGCGCTGGGCCGCCGATCCGACGACGGCCATATTTCCCCTGGCTGGGCTGGTGACCGCGGGACTTTACTGGTGGCTCGCGACGCGGCGTCGCGATTCACGTTCGCCCAATTTCACTTCGCCGCATTGATCCGGCCTACGACGCCGTCACCTGATATTGGATCGGCTTGCCGGTAAGCACCGCGCGGCAGTTGTCGAGCACCACGCCGATCTCCTTCAGCACGCCCTTGCGCGAGCCGCCCGCGATATGCGGCGTGAGGATGATGTTGGGCAACGTTGAGAGGCGATCTTGCGTCGGGCGCGGCTCCTCGGCGTGCACGTCGAGGCCGGCGCCTGCGATCGTGCCGTTCGTCAGCGCGTCGTAGAGCGCGCTCTCGTCCACGATCGGCCCACGCGCCGTGTTGACGAAGAACGCGGACGGCTTCATGGCGGCGAAGGTTTTCGCGCCGATCAGGCCGCGGTTCTCCGGAATGTTGGTCGTGTGCAGTGACACGAAATCGGATTCCGCGAGCAGCCGGTCGAGGCTCGCGTATTCGACGCCTAGTTTTTGTTCCTGCTCGGCCGGAAGGCGGTTGCGGTTGGAATAGAGGACGCGCATCGCGAACGCGCGCGCCATGCCGGCCGTCAGCGCACCGACCTCGCCGAGCCCGATGATACCGAGCGTCTTGCCGAACAGTCCGCCGAGCGGCTCGATTCGCGCCCAGTTGTAGGCGACGCCGTGTTCGGGCTTGACGCGCTCGCGATCCCAGCGGTCCTTGCGCACCGCGTCGTCGGCCTCGAGCAGCCGCTTGCCGAGCGCGAGCATCAGCAGGATCGCGTGCTCGGCGGTGAGTTGGAGCGTCGCGCGCGGCACGCACGACACCAGGATGCCGCGCGCGGCCGCGGCGCGCAGGTCGACCGCTTCGGCGCGCGCTCCGAGGCGCTGGATCAGCTTGAGATTGGGGTTCGCGTCCATCATGGCGGCATCGATCGCGCCGCGGCGGAAGATGAGGATCGCGGCATCGGTCCCTTTGCGCACGTCGCGCTTTGCCGCCATCGGGATCAGCGAGACGCCGTCGGAAGGGTGTAGCCCGTCGCCGAGCGCGTAGACGCGGGCCAGATCCATCTCTTCGGGAAGGAAGAACGCGCGCGCCCAGTCGTCCGTAATCTCGCCCGGGCCGGAAAGCGCGTAGCGGGTGAGGCGGATAACGTGGTCGTCATCCAGGATGGCGATTTCAACGGGTGCGGACACGGGAGTTTCACGCATTGAGGGAGGGAGGCGAACCCTAGCACAAGGTCGCCTTGAAGTTCGCTGGTCATTCGGCTTTGCTGCCATGCTCAAGGCGGCCGATGAGCCGCCACAGTCGAAGGAAATGCCCCTTGCCCGACATCATTGCAGAACTGCGCCGCGATCTTGCCGAAGCCTATCGCATGGTGGCGAACGAGGGCATCCTCGACGCCTTCGGCCACATCAGCCTGCGCCATCCCACCAATCCGAACCGCTATTTCCTGTCGCGGTCGCGCGCGCCGGGCCTCGTCCAGGCCGATGACATCCAGGAATACGATCTCGACTCGAACCCGATCGTGCCGCCGAAGGCGCGGCCCTATTCCGAGCGCGTGATCCACGGCGAGATCTTCAAGGCACGGCCCGACGTGAATTCCGTGTGCCACCATCACGGGCCGTCGATCATGCCGTTCGCGATCTCCGGCGTGCCGCTGCAGCCGGTCTACCATCTCGGCGCCGCCATGGGGCAGAGCGCGCCGTTCTGGGACAGCCGCGACGAGTTCGGCGACACCAACCTGCTGGTCGTGAAGCCCGAGGAAGGCGCGTCGCTGGCGCGCGCGCTGGGCCATCACTCGGTCGTGGTGATGCGCCGGCACGGCGCGACCATCGCGGGCGGCGACCTGCGCGAGCTCGTGTTCCGCACGATCTATTCGGCGCGCAACGCGGAGTACCAGCTCGGCGCGCATATGCTCGGCCACGTCTCGCCGCTGACGCCGGGCGAGGCCAAGATGGCGGGCGGGCTCAATCTCGCGCCGGGGCCGGTCGGGCGCGCCTATGAGTACTGGGTGCGGCGGCTCGCCGAGCGCGAAGGGCGCGGCGCCAACGATCCATCCGTGCGCAAGGCGGAAGCGGCCGCGCGGCTGCCGGCGCCGGAAAAACCCGCGACGAAAAAAGCGGGGGCGAAGACGACGAAGAAAAAAGGGAGGACGAGATGACGCAACTTCGCATCGCGGGTGCGCTCGCGATTATCGCCTTGGGCGTGATGCACGTGCCACAGGCGCGCGCCGAGGATACGCTCAAGATCGCGGTCGGCCAGATCAACAACTGGGAGAACCAGGCGCCAACACTCGGCGAAGAGGCCGGCATCTTCAAGAAGCACGGTCTCAAGATCGAGGCGTTCGGCACGCAAGGAGCGGGCGAGACGATCCAGGCGGTGATTTCCGGATCGGCCGATCTCGGAGCCGGCGTCGGCCTTGCGGGCGCGATGCGGGCCTTCGCCAAGGGCGCGCCGGTGCGCCTGCTGCTGCCGGCCTTCACCGGCACCGGCGATCTCTACTGGTATGTGAAGGCGGATTCCCCGCTCAAGACGCTGAAGGATGCGACCGAGGCCAACACGATTGCCTATTCGACCAATGGATCGAGCTCCAACAACATCGTGGTGGCGTTCGGCCAGGAACTTGGGCTCAAGGCGAAGCCGACCGCGACCGGCGGCCCGCCCGGGACGCTGACGCAGGTGATGACCGGCCAGATCGACATCGGCTGGGCGGCGCCGCCGTTCGGCATCAAGGAGATCAAGGACGGCAAGATCCGCATCATCGCGCGCGGCAGCGACGTGCCCTCGCTGCGCGGCCAGACCGTGCGCGTCATCATCGTCAACGCGAATGCGCTGAAGGAGAAACACGACGCGATCCTGCGCTTCGCCGCCGGCTATCGCGAGGCGGTCGACTGGATGTATGCGGACCCGAAGGCGCTTCAAATGTATTCTGAGAAGATCAAGCAGCCGGTCGACATCCTGCAGGAGTCGCTGAAGGAGTTTCACCCGAAGTCCGCCCTGCAGACCGATCACATGGCCGACCTGGATGCGGCGAACGCTGACGCAGTCGCGCTGAAATTCCTCGACGCGCCGCTCACGAAGGAGCAGCTCGCGGAGTTCCTGCAGATTCCGCCCGCGAAATGAGCCGTGTGATGAGGGCGCGGACGCTGCTCGTCGTCGCGGCGCTTGTGTTTGCGGCGCCGGCGGCCGCGCAGGACCGCCTCAAGGTCGCGATCGGGCAGATGGACGCCTGGGCGAACCAGGTGCCGACGCTCGGCATGCGCGTCGGCATTTTCCAGAAGCACGGCATCGAGCTCGAGAACTTCGGCACGCAAGGCGCTGGCGAGACGTTGCAGGCGGTGATCTCAGGGAGCGCCGATATCGGCATCGGCGTCGGCACGCCCGGCGCGATGCGCGCCTTCGCCAAGGGCGCGCCGGTGCGGGTGATCGCGGCCGGCTATACCGGCGTCGGCGACCAATACTGGTACGTGAAGCCGGACTCTCCGCTCAAGAGCCTGGCGGACGCGACCGGGCGGGAGACGATCGCCTATTCGACCAACGGCTCGACCTCGCATGTCCTCGCGCTTGCCTGGGTCAACCAGCTCGGCGTGAAGGCAAAGCCGATCGCGGGCGGCGGGCCGACCGCAGTCTACACGATGACCATGACCGGGCAGGTCGACATCGGCTGGGGCGTGATGCCGTTCGGGCTCGCCGAATATCAGGACGGCAAGTTCCGCATCATCGCGCGCGGCAACGATATCCCATCGATGCGCAACCAGACGGTCCGGGTCGAGATCGTCAACGCCGATGTGCTGAAGCAGAAGCCCGACGTCGTGCGACGCTTCATGCTGGCTTATCGCGAAACGCTCGACTGGATGTATTCCGATCCGCGCGCGGTCGCGCTCTACGCCGAAGCGATGCGAATGCCGGAAGACCTCGTCATCCTGCAGCGCGACGAGTTCAATCCCAAGGAGGCGCTGTCGCCGGACCGCCTCTCCGATCTCGATCGCGTGATGGCCGACGCGGTCGCGCTAAAATTCCTCGACGCGCCGCTGACCAAGGAACAGCTCGCGGAGTTTTTGCAGATACCGCCGATGAAGTGATGACCGTCGTGGTCGTAGGGTGGGCTAAGCGAAGCGAGCCCACCAGCGTGATCGCGTGGGCACGGCGCTTCGCGCCTTTGCCCACCCTACATCTTCTTCATCATCATCTTGCTCAGCGCGTCGAGCATCGCGGTGCGGCCCTGGGACTTGGCGGCGCGCACCGCGTCATCCTTTCCGAGTTCGCCCATCTGACGCTGGCGCGCGACGGTGCCGTTGGTCATCAGCGGCGCGACGCCGAGTTCGGTCAGCGTGATCGCCGACTGCTCCATCTCGTCGGCGCGGCGGATGCCGTGGCTCGCCATGCGTTCAAGGTTGTATTCGATCACCTTGCCCCAATCGAGGCTCGGATAGTTGTTCTTCAGCGAGGCCGCGACCTCCTCGACGATGCCGGCGCGCTCCGCGGCGAGGAAGCACTCGGCGGTCAGCGCCTCGATGCCCTTGATCATCACGCTGCGGATCATCTTCAGCGCGGCCGCCGCGCCGACCTGATCCGACGCGATCGCGCCCTGCATCTCGAGCTCGTCGACGAGGAGCGGCAGCACGGCGTGCGCGTGCGGGCCTGCGAGCAGGAGTGGCGTCTGGTGGCGCTTGGGATGGATCGGCGCCAGGATCGCGACATCGACGTAGCGCGCGGTGCCGTCGAGCAGGCGCGCGGTCTCCTGCTTGCGCCCGGGCGAGACCGAATTGATGTCGAGGTAATAGGGATTGCCGGCGATGTGCGGCGCGACCGACCGGGCGGCCTCCAAACTGGACGCCGCGGTCACGGCCGCGACGATAATGTCGGAGCCCGCGACCGCATCCGCGGCCGACGTCGCAAGGCGCGCGCCGATCGCCTCGCCGGCCTGCCGCAGCGTCGCTCCGCCGGCAGCCGGAAACAGGATGTCCCATGCGGCGATGCTCTCGACGCCGGCATCATGCAGTCCGGAGGCGATCGCCTGACCGGCTTCGCCGAAGCCGATGAAGCAGAGACGGGGCGTGTTGCTGGTCATGGACCCGCCAGCTTGCGTTGGACTCGTTGATCGAAGCGCGCGACGTTGACGACGACGCGCGTATGCGTTCCGTCGCCGACGCGCTCCTTGTCGTCGAAGGCTTCGACCCGGAAGTCTACCGTGCGGCCGTCGACCTTGGTCACGACCGCGGTCGCGCGCAAGCCCATGCCGACCGGCGTCGCCGCATAATGCCCGACATTGAGATGCGTGCCGAGGCTCTGGTGCCCCGCCGGCAGCAGCCGCTCGATCGCGTCGAGGGCGGCGGCCTCCATCATGTTGATCATGACGGGAGTGGCGAGCACGCGGACGCGCCCGCTGCCGATGCGCGGCGCGGTGTGCTCCTCGCCGACCGTGATGGCGGCCGTACCGGTCAGCCCCTCTGTCAGCGGGTCAGCCATGAATGAAGTCCTCGATCGCGATGATTTCGCGGCTGAAATTATCACAGACGCGGCAAAGCTGGCGGCGCGCGCCTTCCACAACAAGGTCACAATATCTGACTATTTTTTGTGCATGCTGCATTGCAAATGACCCAACGCAAATGACTGCCTAATAGGCAGGCACCGGAGCCGTTGCGATTCCAACCATTGATTCAACGTGTTGAAGACGGTCTGGGGATTGGCACGTCCCTTGCGAACTCCTTCACGCGCGTTGACCCCTGCCGGGTCACGAACGCGCGTGTCAACGCAGAGGGATTCTCAATGCGCCACTCCAACCCCGTTAGCCGCCGCTGGCTTATGGCCACGGCCGGTGTTGCTTTCGGCTTGGCATCGATCCTGCCGGCGAAAGCCCAGGATACGATCAAGGTCGGCATTCTCCATTCGCTCTCCGGCACCATGGCGATCAGCGAGACGACGCTGAAGGACGTGATGCTGATGCTCATCGACCAGCAGAACAAGAAGGGCGGCGTGCTCGGCAAGAAGCTCGAGGCGGTGGTGGTGGATCCGGCCTCGAACTGGCCGCTGTTCGCCGAGAAGGCGCGCGAACTGATCACCAAGGACAAGGTCGCGGTCGTGTTCGGCTGCTGGACCTCGGTGTCGCGCAAGTCCGTGCTGCCGGTGTTCAAGGAGCTCAATTCGATCCTGTTCTATCCGGTGCAGTACGAGGGCGAGGAGAGCGAGCGCAACGTGTTCTACACCGGCGCCGCGCCGAACCAGCAGGCGATCCCGGCCGTCGACTACCTGATGAAGGATGAGAAGGTGAAGCGTTGGGTGCTTGCGGGCACCGACTACGTCTATCCGCGCACCACCAACAAGATCCTCGAGGCGTACCTGAAGGCGAAGGGCGTCGCGCCCGAAGACATCATGATCAACTACACGCCGT
>CAYZMR010000212.1:0-6478 GCA_964479515.1 uncultured Hyphomicrobiales bacterium
CGTCGGGAATTTCGCGCCGCACGTTCTCGATGATCGCCCGCGTCGGCGCGATGCTCCAGCGCGCGAATTCGGCCGGCGGCAGCACGCCCGCCCAGGTGTCGAAAATCTGCACTGCGTCGGCACCCGCCTTCAACTGCTCGACCAGATAGCGCGACGAGACCTCGACCAGGATGTCGATCATGCGGGCGAACCCTTCGGGTTCGCGGTAAGCGAGTATGCGCGCAGGCGCCTGATCCGGCGTGCCGCGCCCCGCCACCATGTAGGTCGCGACCGTCCACGGCGCGCCGCAGAAACCGAGCAGCGCGACGCCGGCGGGAAGCGCTGCCTTCACGCGGCGCACGGCCTCATAGACGGGTGCGAACACTTCATCGTCTGCGCTCGCCGCGAGCGTGCCGAGCTTTGCGGCATCGTCGAGCGGCTCGAGCCGCGGGCCTTCGCCGGCCTCGAATGTGACGGTGCGGCCGAGCGCGTGCGGCACCACGAGGATGTCGGAGAACAGGATCGCGGCGTCGAAATGAAAGCGCCGGATCGGCTGCAGCGTGACCTCGGCGGCCCATTCGGGCGTAAAGCAAAGATCGAGGAAGCTGCCGGCCTTGGCGCGAAGCTCGCGATATTCCGGGAGATAGCGTCCGGCCTGTCGCATGAACCAGACCGGCGGCACGGCCTGACGCCGCCCGGACAGGACTTCGAGAATGGGCTTCGGCTTATCGGGCAAGGGATCGATCTGGAGGCGTTGAACGCTATCTCGGATGTCAATTCTGTTAGACACCTAATGGACAATTTGTATCCCACCGGAAGAAGGAGCGCCATGAGCCAGTTGTTCGCGCGGCGCCGCGAGCTGCCGGTACACTCCGACGCCGAAGCGCGCCTCAACGGATTGAGGCGAACAGCTCCGCGGCCCAATCGAACAAGATCCGCAGTCTCGTGCTCAGCGCGTCCTCGCCGCTCGAGCAGCATGGCGGGGTCGTGCCCGGCGAAGCGACCGGATCGGCATAAAGCCAGAACTTTTGACGTTGGAATGGACACTTCAAACTAGAAATCAGGCTTCGGCGCCAGACTTGCATGGGAGCTGGCGGCATTAACGCCAAGCTGGCCAGGAAGCCTTTGAATTGACGACATATTCGTCCCCGACGCGTGGATCATCGGCGCCGCGGCGTGGCGGCCGATGGCGCGGTGTCGTGCGCGAGTTGGCGCGTTTTTCGGCCGCTGAACGGCGGCGAACCCAAGCTGTTGGGCACGCTGGTCGGTGCGCCCACGATCCGGTCGATCGTCCGGGACGCGGCTAGGCGTCGGGTCCGCGGCAAGCATGGACCTCAACACCATCAACGCGATCGAACGTCCACGCGATCGCGGCGTGTTGTGCGCCTTCGCCGAGGGGGATGCTTGGCTCGCCGGCGGCACGTGGCTGTTTTCCGAACCGCAACCGCGGCTGCGCAGGCTGATCGATCTCACGAGCCTCGGCTGGGAGCCGCTGAAGGTCGACGAGATCGGTCTCTCGATCGCCGCAACCTGCACCATTGCGACACTCGATGCATTCGAGCCGCCGGCGGCTTGGGTGGCGGCGGAACTGATCGGCCTGTGCTGCCGGTCGTTTCTCGCCTCCTTCAAGATCTGGAACACCGCGACCGTCGGCGGCAATCTCTGCATGGCGTTGCCGGCCGGACCGATGATTTCGCTTGCCGTTGCGCTCGACGGCGTCTGCACGATCTGGACGCCCGATGGGGGCGAGCGCGATGTTCCGGCGCTCGATTTCGTCAAGGGGCCGCTCGAGAACGCACTGCGCCCGGGCGAAGTCTTGCGTAGCCTCGCATTGCCGCGCGTCGCGCTGATGCGGCGTACGGCCTTCCGCCGCATCTCGCTCACACCGCTTGGCCGCTCCGGCGCGCTGCTGATCGGCACCGTGTCGGCTGACGGCGGTTTCACCCTGACGGTGACGGCCGCGACGCGCCGTCCGGTGCAGCTTGCCTTTGCGACTGTTCCGAGCAGCGCTGCGCTGCGGGATCGACTTCAGGCCGAAATCCCCGACGGAATTTATTACGACGACGTTCACGGCCAGCCGGATTGGCGCCGGCACATGACGTTGGAATTCGGCGAGGAGATCCGACGTGAGTTCGCGGAGGGGCGCACGTGATGCTCCGCGTCAACGGGACGTCTCATGAGCGGACGCCGCGGCCCGGCCAATGTCTGAGGACATTCCTACGCGAGCTCGGCTGGTTCGGCGTCAAGAAAGGCTGCGATGCGGGCGATTGCGGCGCCTGCACGGTCCATCTCGACGGCAAGCCGGTCCACAGTTGCCTGGTCCCGGCGTTCCGCGCCGAGGGATGCAGCATCACGACGATCGAAGGTCTCGCTGGCCGCGACGGCGAATTGCACCCGATGCAGAGGTCGTTTCTCGAAGCACAAGGGTTCCAATGCGGCTTCTGCACCGCCGGCATGGTGATGACGGCCGCCTGCCTCGACCAGGGCCAGCTCCGCGACCTCCCCGCCGCGCTGAAAGGCAATCTTTGTCGTTGCACTGGCTATCGCGTCATCGCGGACGCGATCGAGGGGAAGCGGCACCTGGAAGAGGACTCGCCGGGCAAGAGTTGCGGACGCAACATTCCGGCGCCGGCCGGGCCCGATGTGATCACCGGCCGCGCCCGCTACACCATGGACGTGGCGATCGACGGCCTCTTGCACATGAAGATCCTGCGCTCGCCGCACGCGTCCGCGCGCATCGTCCGCGTCGAAACCGCTGCCGCTCTTGCCGCGCCCGGGGTCGTCGCGGTGCTGACGCACGCGGACGCACCGCAGCGATATTTCTCCACCGCGCGCCACGAGCACCATACCGATGATCCGGACGACACGATGGTGCTCGATCCGGTGATCCGCTTCGTCGGCCAGCGTGTCGCGGCGGTCATCGCCGAGAGCGAGGCGACGGCGGAGGCCGCGCTCGGCCTCGTCGAGATCGCCTACGATATTCTGCCGGCGGTGTTCGATCCCGAAGCGGCGATGCAGCCCGGCGCGCCGATCATTCACGACAAGCCCGCGTCCTCACGCATCGCCAACGCGCAGCGCAACATCGTGGCGGAATTGCACGGACATGTCGGGGACGTCGAGGCGGGCTTTGTGGCGGCCGACGTCATCCACGAGGCGACCTATGTCACGCAGCGTGTGCAGCACGCACATCTCGAGACGCATGGCTCCATCGGATGGATGGGGGATGACGGGCGGCTTCATCTCCGCACGAGCTCCCAGACGCCGTTCCTGACGCGCGACGCGCTCTGCGCGCTTTATGATCTGCCGCGCGAGAAGGTGCGCGTGTTCAGCGCGCGCGTCGGCGGCGGCTTCGGCGGCAAGCAGGAGATGCTGACCGAAGACATCGTGGCGCTCGCCGTGCTCAAGACCGGCCGTCCGGTGAAGCTCGAATTCACCCGCCAGGAACAGTTCACGGCATCCACCAGCCGCCATCCGATGCGGATCAGCGTCAAAGTGGGTGCGCGCCGCGACGGCCGGTTGACGGCGCTGTCGATGCGCATGCTCTCGAACGCGGGCGCCTATGGCAACCACAGCCCCGGCGTGCTGTTTCACGGCTCGGGCGAGTCCGTCGCGCTCTATCAATGCCCCAACAAGAAGGTTGACGGCTATGCGGTCTATACCAACACGCTGCCGAGCGGCGGATTTCGCGGCTACGGCCTGAGCCAGGCGAATTTCGCGATCGAATCCGCGATGGATGAAGTGGCGCGCAAGCTCGGCATGGATCCGTTCGCATTCCGTCGTCTCAATGTTGTGCGGCCCGGCGATCCGCTGGTGTCGACCGATGAAGGAGCGCACGACGTCGAATTCGGCAGCTACGGTCTCGACCAGTGCCTCGATCTCGTCGAGCAGTCGTTCGTGGACGCTCCGCGCGCGAGCCTGTCGCCTGACTGGCTCGTCGGCCGCGGCATTGCCGCCGGTATGATCGACACCATTCCGCCGCGCGGCCACCATGCCGAGTGTCGGCTGCGACTGATGGCGGACGGCACATACGATCTCGCGGTCGGCACCGCGGAATTCGGCAACGGTACGACCACGGTCCACGGGCAGATCGCCGCCGCGATTCTCGGCACGACGACGGCGCGCGTTCGCATCCGCCAGTCCGACACCGACCATGTCGCGCATGATAGCGGTGCCTTCGGCAGTGCCGGGACCGTGGTGGCGGGCAAGGCGACCCACGCGGCCGCGGCCGCGCTTGTCGACGTCATTCTCGATTTTGCCGCAAAGCACGCGGGCGTGGATAGAAATGCCTGCTCACTCGCCGACGATCGCGTGCTGATCGATCACCAGCCGATCCCCCTTGCGGATTTGGCGGCGGCCGCGGCCACGGATGGAATCGTGCTTGCCAGCACGGGCCATTCGTCCGGCACGCCTCGCTCGATCGCCTTCAATGTCCAGGGCTTTGAAGTCGCGGTGCATCGCCGCTACGGCGAAATCCGCATCCTGCGCAGCGTCCATGCGGCGGACGCCGGTACCGTCATCAACCCGATGCAGTGCCGCGGTCAGATCGAGGGTGGCGTCGCGCAGGCGCTGGGCGCGGCGCTGTGCGAGCGGATGCTGATCGATGAGGAAGGGCGGGTCGCCAACCCGACGTTCCGCGGTTACCACATTCCGGCCTTCGCCGATATTCCGGTGACGGAGGTTTACTTCGCGAGAACCTGCGACACGATCGGGCCGCTCGGCGCAAAATCGATGAGCGAGAGCCCCTATAACCCGGTCGCCGCCGCGCTCGCCAACGCGGTCCGCGACGCGATCGGCGTTCGGCTGCACGAAACGCCGTTTACGGCCGACCGGCTCTATCGTGTCATGCCTGGATCGGGCGCCTGACCTGCCCAAAGGCGCGAGGGACACGGGCCTGCGACCGCGCTAGACTCAGCCGCCCAATGAGAGGAGCAGATCATGCTTGCTCGTCACATCGCCGTCATCGCGGCTCTCTGCTTGTACGCTACGTCAGCCAATGCGCTCTCGATGAAAGAGTGCAGCGACAAATACAAAGCGGCCCAGACCGCAGGCACTCTGAACGGTCAGAAGTGGAACGATTTCCGCAAAGCTGAATGCGGTGCGGAGACCACGCCGGCTGCCGCCAAGAAGACCGAGCCGCCGCCTGAGGCCAAGAAGACCGAACCGACGCCTTCGACGACGACCACGACTGACACGAAAAAGGTCGATACGAAGAAGGCCGATACGCCGGCACCCGTCCCGACCGGCAACATCGTCTTCCCGGACGCGGTATCGCCGAAGTACGCGAAGGAAACGGCCGGAAAGGCGCGGAGGGATACGTGCCTCGACCAGTACAACGCCAACAAGGCGAACAACGCCAATGGCGGGCTGACCTGGATCGAGAAGGGCGGCGGCTACTACAGCCTGTGCAACAAGCACCTCAAGGGAGCCTGACCGGCTTCAACCCATCCCGAGATAGGCCTCCTTGAGCTGCGGCGAGGCGGCGAGCGTCTTCGGCTCGCCGCTGAGCACGACCGCGCCACGCATCAGCACATAGGCGTGAGAGGCGACGCCGAGCGCGACCGCGACGTTCTGTTCGACCAGGATTCCACCGATGCCCATCTCGCGCCGGATGCGGTCGATCGCCTGGTGCACGCGCTCGACCACGAGCGGCGCCAGGCCAAGCGAAGGCTCGTCCATCAGGATGAAGCTCGGGCGCGACATCAGCGCGCGGCCGATGGCGAGCATCTGCTGCTCGCCGCCCGACAGCGTGCCGCCGATCTGGCGCCGCCGCTCGCCGAGCGTCGGGAACAGCGCATAGGTATCCGCGAGCCGCTCGCGGATCTCGGCGGCGCTGCGCACCACGCCGCCGACCTGGAGGTTCTCCTCGACCGTCATCTTCTTGAAGATGCGGCGCCCCTCGGGCACGAGCGCGATGCCGGCGCGCGCCGCCATGTGCGCGGCCTCGCCGGCGATGTCGCGGCCGTCGAGCAGAACGCGGCCGGCGGTCGGCTTCACCAACCCCATGATCGCCTTGATGGCGGTGCTCTTTCCGGCTCCGTTGGCGCCCAGGAGCGCGATCAACTGCCCCTTCTCGACCGACAGGCTGATGCCGTGCAGCACCTCGATCTCGCCATAGGCGGCGCGGAGGTTCTCAATCGCGAGCGTCATCCCGGCCTCCGATGAGCTGGTTGACGCCGAGATAGGCTTCGATCACGGCCGGATCGTTCTGCGCCGCCGTGGGCGTCCCGCTGAAGATGCGCCGTCCGTGATTGATGACTGTCACGCGGTCGCACAGCCGCCCGACCAGCTCAAGGTCATGCTCGATCAGCACGATCGCGCAGCCCTGCGCCGCGATGTCACGGACCAGTCGCGCAAGACGCTCGCGCTCCGGTTCGGTCAGGCCGGTCGCCGGCTCATCGAGCAGCAGGAGCTTGGGTCCGGCTACGATCGCGCGCGCGATCTCGACGAAATGCCGTCTCCCGAACGGCAGCGATTTCACGACGGTGCCGGCGGCATCGGC
>CAYZMR010000213.1:0-6431 GCA_964479515.1 uncultured Hyphomicrobiales bacterium
TTCTGCGCGATCGAGGAGAACACCGCGTTGAGCTGGCTCGCCTGGCTCACGTCGTAATACATGTTCGGGTTGGTGGCGCAGCCCTGCAGCAGCGACGCGTTGCCGTCGAGCACGCGCACCGTATAGATCTTGATGTTCGCCGCCTTGGCGTTGGCGCAGGCGAGCGACGTTCGCGCGTCGATGCTCGACTCGCTCGACGACCAGCGGTTCTGCGTGTTGGTGCCGTCGGTCAACAGCACGATCACCTTGTCCTTGTCGGGCGCTGGGTCGCTGCCCTCCGGCAACGGCTGGTTCGGCGTCAGCGCGTGCCAACCCCAGACCAGGCCGATAGTGACGTTGGTGTTGCCGGAAGCCGTCATCGCGTCGATCTTGCTGTTGAGGTTGGTCCAACCGGTGGAGTCCAGCACGTCGGTCAGCGGGATCAGCGTGGTGAGCCCATTGGCGCACTGCGCGGCGGGAAACAGCGTGTGGATGTTGGACGTGGTCGGCGCGGTGTCGAGCGTGTCGTTCGGCTGGTCGCGGTCGATCACGCACCCGGTCCACTGGTTCTGCTTGATCTTGTTGACGCTGTAGTCGAGCCAAGTCTGGCTCGCATAGGTCGTCCCGACATTGACCATCGTGTCGAACGGGATGATCGCGATCTTGACGTCGCCCGGCTGCTTCGCGGCGGTCTGCAGCGTGGTGAGCAGGTTATGCGCGGCGCTTTTGAGCTGCGTGAGCTTGCCGTTCTGCGCCATCGAGCCGGTGTTATCGAGCACCAGCGCAAGCTCGAGCTTCTTGATGCCCCACTGCACTGAGGCCGACGCGGAGAGATCCAGCTCCGTCTGGCCGAGCAGCTTGGTGAAGGTGGTCGGCACCGCGCCGCTCGCCGTGACGGTGAGCGTGAAGCTGCCGGCCTGCGGGCTCGTCAATGTGGCCGTGACCTGGAGGTTCGCGACCTCCGGATGGTGGAACTGCGAGGTGAAATAGGACGTCGCCTGCTGCGTGATCGCCGCCGGCGTCATCGTGGCGGCGTTTTTCGAGAGCATCAGCGCGGTCGCATCGATCGCGGCGAGCATCGAGGTGCGCGCCGCGTTGCCGCGGCTGTAGTCGACCGACGCGCCGACGAGGCCGATGATCGGCACGATCGCAAGCGTGAACATCGGAACAGCGCCGCCGCGCTGGTCCGCGAGAAAGCGGGACCACGACATCTGCATCAGCCCCCTGTTTCAAGGCGAGGGCATTCTGGAACTCAAGACTTTGAGAAACGGTCTAAAGGTAAGGGGCTATTGTTCTAAAATACGTACGATTAACCACGTACGTGGTCTCGATCCTGATCTTTCCCGCGCACCGACCTCGGAGCGAGCGCTGTCCACCGACCGGCGTCGCGAAAATCCCCGTCATTGCTTGCTTCCCGGCTCGCGCCGACGATGGCGCCGCGCCTCCGGGCGCGCCCACGCCCTACCCGCATGATCGGCATTCGAAATGCCTTCGATCGAAGTCGTTCAAGGCCCGTAAAGCACGCGTCTTCATGCCGGGTTCAACATAGGCAAAGGCGACAGTCAAACTTTAGGAAGGATTCAGGGTTCGCCCGCACTTTCACCTACGCAAAAACAACTAGAACGCAGAACGCGGGGCTGGCGTGCGCAAGAACACCATCGTCATGGTCGGCATCGCGGTCGTGTTCGGCCTTATCGCCGTATTCGTCGCGCAGGCTTGGCTCAACTATCAGAACGAGCTGCGGGCAAAGAACGTCGCGCCGAAGGAAAAGCCGGTCGCGGCGCGCACGATCGTGGTCGCGACCGGGCCGCTGCGCTTCGGCGCGCACATCGCGCCTGAGAATCTGCGCGAGGTCGCCTGGCCCGAGGACGCGATCCCGTCCGGCACGTTCGGCTCGATCGCCGAGCTGACGGCCGGCGAGAAGCGCATCGTGCTCGCCTCGATCGAGCGCAACGAGCCGATCCTGCGCACCAAGGTGACCGGCCCGGGACAGAAGGCGACGCTCTCTGCCGTGATCCAGGATGGGATGCGCGCCGTCACGGTGCGCGTCAACGACGTCGAAGGCGTCGCGGGCTTCGTGCTGCCGGGCGACCGCGTCGACGTGCTGCTGACGCGCCAGGCCGAGCGCACGACCGGCATGAACGACGTGGTGCTGCAGAACGCGCGCGTGCTCGCGGTCGACCAGCTCGCCGACGACGCGTCCGACAAGCCGACCGTCGTCAAGGCGGTCACGCTCGAGGTCGACACCGTCGGCGCGCAGAAGATCGCGCTCGCCGCCTCGCTCGGCAATCTCTCGCTAATGCTGCGCCGTGCCGGCGAGCTCAATGTCGACTCGACGCGGCGCATCACCACCAGCGACCTGACGCAGACCGAGGTGATGCAGCGCAGCACGGACGCCAAGCGCTTCGCCAAGGTGTCGGTGACGCGCGCGGCGCAGAAGCAGGAATACAACGTGCCGTCGGAAGACGCCGAATGGCGCGACGGCGGCACGCAGGCCTTGGCAAAGCCTTGAGCAGACGGGGCACGGGGATGACGATGAACTCCGACATGACCGGTGCGCTGCGCGGTGCGCTGCTTGCGCTCGCGACCATGGCGCTGCTTGCGGCCGGCACGACCGGCGCCGCGCAGGCGCGCGACATCGAGCTGACAGCCACCCGCACCTCCGCGGCGGTGAAGATCTCGATCGGTAAGTCCGAGAGCGTGCGCACGGAAGGAAGCTTCACCGAAGTGATCGTCGCCGATCCGGAGGTCGCCGACGCGATCCCGCTCACGGATCGCTCGCTCTCGATCCTGGCCAAGAAGATCGGCACCACGCGCGTGTCCGTCTATGCCGAGGGCAAGAAGCTGGTCGGCGTGTTCGACATCGAAGTGTCCTATGACACCTCGCGGCTCGGCAGCGAGCTCGCGCAGCGCTTCCCGCAGGCGCGCTTCCGCGTCTCCTCGGTCAATGGCCGCGTCATGCTGTCGGGCACGGCGCCCGACGCGATCACGCTCGACAAGGCGCTGACCATCGCCAAGCAGTTCGGCGCCGACGTCATCAACTCGGTGCGCGTCGCCTCTCCGCAGCAGGTTCTGCTCGAGGTGCGCTTCGTCGAGGCCTCGCGCACGGCTTCGCGCGAACTGGGCGTCAACTGGAACGTCGCGGCGAACAACCTCACGGCCACGCTCGGCACCACCGGGCTCATCTCCGGCGCCGCGCCGTTCGGCACCGTGGTCGGCAAGCTCCTTGGTAACGGCGTCGAGGCCGATCCGCTGATCCGCGCGCTGGAGGAGCGTGGCGTCGTGCGCCGCCTCGCCGAGCCGAACCTCATCGCGCTCTCCGGCGACACCGCGAGCTTCCTGGCGGGCGGCGAGTTCCCCATTCCGGTGGCATCGAACCTCGGCCAGGTCACGGTCGAGTTCAAGAAATACGGTGTCGGGCTGGCCTTCACGCCAACCGTGCTCGGCGACGGCCTGATCAATCTCAAGATCGAGCCGGAGGTGAGCCAGATCGATCCGACCACCGTCATCACGGTCGGCTCGGTCACGATCCCGGCGCTGATCGTGCGCCGCGCCAACACCACGGTCGAGCTGCGCGACGGCCAGAGCTTCGCGATCGCCGGCCTGCTGCAGTCGATCAACTCGACCGACCAGCAGCAGCTTCCCTGGCTCGGCGACCTGCCGGTGATCGGCGCGCTGATGCGCAGCGCCTCGTACCAGAAGAAGGAAACCGACCTCGTCATCATCGTGACGCCGCGCCTGGTGCGCCCGACGCGCCCCGGCGACGTGCTGCGCACGCCGCTCGACACCCCGAAGCCCGCGAACGATCCGGACTTCTTCGGGCTCGGCCAGGCGGAGATCACGCCAGCGATGAAGCGCAAGCTCAAGGGCGGCCCGAACGGCGCGCCGCCCGCCGTCGGCCATATTCTCGACGTGCGCAAGGGGACGGATAAGGGAGCGGATTATGCGACGAACTGACTTGATGCGGCGCGCGGCACTGATCGCGGCGCTCACCGCGAGCGCCCTCACCGGCGGCTGCGTCAGCGACATGTACGCGGACCGCCGCGACCCGGTGACCTTCGCGGCCGGCGACGCGGTCGCGACCAACATCGCGACGCAGATGGTCGATCCCTGGCCGGCGCACGCCGCAAGGCGCGATATCGCCTATGACGGCGACCGCATGCAGGCGGCGGCCGAGCGCTACCGCACCAACAAGGTGACGCCGCCCGTCGGCACCAGCACGTCGTCGGTGCAATACGACCCCGCCGCACAGCCGCAGACGGCACCGGCACCGGCATCGAAGTAAGCCCCATGTTCGCCCGACCGAAAGCAGAACCCGCGAAGACGCGCGTCGCGGCGCAGAGCCGCGATGGCGACTTCGAGCGGCTGTTGCGCACCACCTTCGGCATGGACGCCAAGGTGGTGCTCAGCCTCGTCAGCGGCGGCTTCGCCGAGAGCGAGCGCAAGCTCGACGTCGCCGGCGCGACCGTCGTGATCCTCGACATCGACCCGACGCGCGAGGCCGACCTCGCGGCGCTGCAGGCGCTGACCCAGCGGCTTGCCGGCACGCCGCCGGTGATCGTCGCGATCCCGCAATTCGACGTGTCGCTCGCCCGCCAGCTCCTGCAGATGCGCGTCGCCGATTTCCTGGTGAAGCCGGTCGCCCCGCTCGACCTCGTGCGCGCCTGCGCGCGCGCCGCGCAGGGCGCAAAGAGCGGCACGCCGAACGAGGCGCGCATCTATACGTTCCTGCCCGCCTCGGGCGGCGTCGGCCTGACCACGCTCGCGATCGAGACCGCGATGCAGTTGATGCGTGGCGGCGGCGAACGCTCCTCGACCTGCCTGGTCGATCTCGATTTCCAGCACGGCGCCTGCTGCGACTATCTCGACCTCGAGCCGCGGCTCGACCTCGACGAGATCGAGCCGCGCCCGGACCGACTCGACCGCCAGCTGCTGGAGGTGATGATCTCCGAGCACCCCTCCGGGCTGAAGGTGATCGCGGCGCCGAGCCGGCCGGCCGAGATGCGCTCGTTCGATTTCGAGGTGGTCACCCGCCTGCTCGATCTCGTGGCGGCGCATTTCGACAACGTCGTGATCGACGTGCCGCGCACCTGGTTCGCCTGGACCGACAGCGTGCTGGTCGGCTCGAACCGGCTGTTCATCGTCACCGAGATGACGGTGCCGGGGCTGAAGCACGCGCGCCATCTCGTCAGCGTGATCCGCGAGCGGCTTGCCGACGGGCCGAAGCCGGAGGTGATCGTCAACCGCTTCGAGCAGCGGCTGTTTGGTCCAGGCCTGCGCAAGGCCGACATCGAGCAGGCGCTCGGCGATTCGCTCGCCGTGATGGTGCCGAACAATTTCCGCCTCGTCAGCGAGGCGATCGACCGCGGCGTGCCGCTCGACGAGGTCAAGGCCGGCAACACCGTATCGGCCGCCGTGAAGAAGCTGATCACGCCTGTGGTCGCCAAGGCGCCCGCCCGCGCCGCGCCCGCCGCCGAGGGCAGGCTCGCCTTCGCCCGATAGAGAGAAGAAAAAATGTTCGGCCGCTTCACCACGCAACGCCGCACCGCCGCGCCCGAGCCCGAGCTTCCGACGGTGGAGGCGCCGAGCCTGCAACTCGTGGCCGAGCTGCCGCGCCCGGAGCCCGAGGCTGCGCCGGCGGCGGGACCGCAGCGCGACAAGCTGCTCGACGCGAAAGTGCGGCTGCACCGGCGGCTGATCGAGGACATCAACCTGTCGGCGATCGAGAAGATCTCCGAAGGCGAGGCGCGCCGGCAGATCGCCGTGCTGGTGTCGCAGTATGTGCTGGCCGAGCGGATCGCGCTCAACGCGCAGGAGCTCGACGACTTCGTGCTCGAGATCATCGACGAGATGACCGGCCTCGGCCCGATCGAGCCGCTGCTCAAGGACGCAACCGTCAACGACATCCTGATCAACGGCCACGAATGCGTCTATGTCGAGCGCGCCGGCATGCTGGAGCCGACGCCGGTGCGCTTCAAGGACGAGGCGCACCTGTTGCGCATCGTCAACAAGATCGTCTCGGCGGTCGGCCGGCGTGTGGACGAATCCCAGCCGCTGTGCGATGCGCGCCTGCTCGACGGCTCGCGCATCAATATCGCGGTGCGGCCGATCGCGGTTGACGGCCCGCTGGTCTCTATCCGCAAGTTCTCCAAGAAGCCGTACAACATGCGCAAGCTCGTCGACATCGGCGCGCTGCGCCCGCAGATGGGCGAGTTGCTCGCCGCCGCCGTCAATGCCCGCATCACGCTCCTGATCTCGGGCGGCACCGGCTCGGGCAAGACCACGATGCTCAACGCGCTCTCGGCCTTCATCTCCGACAAGGAGCGGCTCGTCACCATCGAGGACGCGGCCGAGCTTCAGTTGCAGCAGCCGCATGTCGGCCGCATGGAGACGCGGCCGCCCAACGTCGAGGGCAAGGGCGAAATCCGCCAGCGCGAACTGGTCAAGAACGC
>CAYZMR010000214.1:0-6420 GCA_964479515.1 uncultured Hyphomicrobiales bacterium
GCGACGACGCCGGTGAGCGCGACGCCGCTGGCCATGTAGTTGTAGACCTGGATCATGTGGGCGCGCAGGCCCGCATCGACCGCGGCGGTCTGTGTCGCCCCCGGGAACGCCGCGACATTCCGGTCAAAGTCCGACATGGAAGCATCCTCCTGGTTGGCGGCCGGCCCCTGCCGGCAGCCATGTCGCGGCGGCTTTTCGCCTAACCGCGCTGCTGCGTCAAATCTAGTGCGGGATCGCGGCAAACGCTAGGTGGGCGTAAGGCCGTGCCGCGCCAAAAGAAAAGGCCCCGGACAGGGCCGGGGCCGGAGGCCATTTGGGTGACAAATCGTTAATGTCTACTCGTCGCGCTGGCCCATCAGCTGCAGCAGCATGGTGAACAGGTTGAGGAAGTCGAGATAGAGCGACAGCGCGCCCATGATGGCGGAGCACTCCAGGACGTCGCCCTCCATCGCGCCGTAGATGTATTCGCTCTTGAGCCGCTGCGTGTCGTAGGCGGTGAGCCCGGCGAACACGAGCACGCCGACAACCGAAATCACCCATTGCAGCATCGATGAGCCCAGGAAGACGTTCACCAGCGACGCGATGATGACCCCGAACAGCCCCATGATCAGGAACGAGCCCATGCCGGTGAGATCGCGCTGCGTCGTATAACCCCACAGCGACAGTGCGCCGAACGAAGCCGCCGTGATGAAGAACACGCGCACGATCGAGGTGTGGGTGTAGACGAGGAAGATCGAGCCGAGCGAGACGCCGACCAGCGCGGCGTAGATCCAGAACGTGATCTGCGCGGTCGCGGGCCGCATCGAATTGATGCGGTAGCTCAGAAAGAACACGAGCGCGAGCGGTGCGAAGATCACCACGTAGACGAGCGGCGTGCGGAACAGCGTGTAGCCAAACTGCGTCAGGTAGCCGCCGGACACGCGCGTCAACGGCTTCGCGGCGAGCGCGACGTCGCCGGTCACCGACAGCATGTAGATGCCGAGCGCCGCCAAGCCGGTGATCGCCAGACCCAGCACCATGTAATTGTAGATGCGCAGCATGTAGGCGCGCATGCCCTGGTCGACCACCGCCGCCTCGGCCCGCGTCAGCGGCCTGCCGTACTGGGCCGTCGCGGCGTTGCGATCAAAGTCCGACATGGTCGAAGCCTCGTGCGTTGACCCGACTCGGACGCGGTCAAACCTGCTCCGCGGGTAGCGTCACTATGGGCGAATCCAAAAGTCGAACAAGATGCCTTACCGACGCAGGGGATTGCGGAAAACGCACAACACACGCGACGGATTGTCGCAAATCGCGCGGCAAATCACGTAAAGTTTTCATAAATGGCGCAGCACCGGCGCGGGCTTCTGCCCCAGCGCCGAGATCGTGCCGAGAAGGCCAAATGCGATCGTCAACACGAGCGCCGCGAGCGCGGCTCCGGCCGCTGGCAGCGGCAGCCACACGAAGCCAAGATCCATCACCTTCGTCATCACCATGAGCGCCGCGAGCGAGCCCGCCGCGACGCCGACCAGCGCGGTCGCAAGCCCGATCAGGACATATTCGATCACGTAAGCGGTGACGAGCCGCGCGCGCGTCGCGCCCAGCATCTTCAGCACCACGGCGTCGTAGACCCGGTGGCGATGCCCGGTCGCAAGCGCGCCCGCGAGCACCAGCACCGCCGCGACCAGCGTCACGGCGCTCGCGCCGCGGATCGCGAAGGTCAGGTCGAACACGACCTTTGCGACGGCCTCGAGCGCCTCGCGCACGCGTACGGCCGTCACGGTCGGGAATTCCACGGCCGCCTCCTTGATGAGCGCGACCTCCTGCTCCACGCTCGCGCCGCCCGGATAGGTGAAGGTCGCGATGTGCGCATGCGGCGCGCCGCGGAACGCGCCCGGCGAGTAGACCAGCACGAAATTGATGCCGAGCGACTGCCAGTCGACCGCGCGCAGGTTCGCGACCTTAGCCGCGATGTTGCGGCCGAGCACGTTGACGACGACGGGATCGCCGACCTTTAGTCCGATACCGGCAGCGAGCTTGCTCTCGAACGAGACCAGCGGCGGGCCGTCGTAGGCCGGCCCCCACCACTCGCCCGCGACCACCCGGGAGCCGGCCGGCACGTCGCCCGCATAGGTGATGCCCCGATCGCTCTGCAGGATCCAGGCGGCATCCGGCGTCGCCTTGATGTCCTCGGCCTTGACGCCGTTCGCGCTGACGATGCGGCCACGCAGCATTGGCACGCGCTCGTAGCGCGCGTCCGGGGCGCGCGCCTTGGCGAACGCGTCGAAGCGCGCGGCGTCGGCGTCCTGAATATCGACGAAGAATATCGACGGCGCCTTGTCCGGCAATGCCGCGACAAACTGACGCCGCAGATTGCCGTCGATCTCCAACAGCGTGACCAGCAGCGCGAGCCCAAGGCCGAGCGAGAGAACCACGCTCGGCGTCAGCGCGCCCGGTCGGTAGATGTTGGTCAGAGCGAGCCGCAGCAGCGGCGAGCGTGGTCGCGGCGCGCGTCGCGCGAGCGCCATGATCAGTGTTGCGACCAGCCGCAGCACGACGAATACGCAGGCCGCCGCGGCGACGAAAATGGCGGCGATCTTGCGGTCATAGGCGAGCCCGATCGCGAGCGCCGCGAATAGCGCCACGACGAGCACGACCAGCACGATGTAGCGCTTGCGCGGCAGACGCGGATCGGGGGCGACCGCGTCGCGATAGAGTGCCGAGACCGGCACGTCATGCGCGCGCGCGAGCGGCCACAGCGCGAAGGCGAGCGCGGTGAGAAAGCCGTAAGCCACCGCGAACACCGCCTCGCCCGGATGAAGTGCTGGCTCGATCGGCAGGGGGATGACTCCGCCGAGAAGCGACGCGATCGCGAACGGCAGTGCAAGTCCGACTACGAGACCGATGGCCGTGCCGACGGCCGCGAGCAGCATCACCTCGGTGAGGTAGATCGCGAAGATGCGACCACCGGTCGCGCCGAGCGATTTCAGCGTGGCGATGACGTTGCGTCGCCGGTCGAGATAGTGCTTGACCGCGTTGGCGACGCCGACGCCGCCGACCAGCAGCGCGGTCAGTCCGACGAGTGTCAGGTACTGCGTGAAACGCTCGATGTTGCGACCGAGCGCGGGCGAGGCGTTGTCGCGCGTGCGAACTTCCCACCCGGCGTCAGGAAGCTGTGCCTGCGACGCTGCGACGACTGCCTTCGC
Source organism: uncultured Hyphomicrobiales bacterium (assembly GCA_964479515.1). GTDB lineage: Bacteria > Pseudomonadota > Alphaproteobacteria > Rhizobiales > Xanthobacteraceae > PALSA-894. The sequence continues at coordinate 3,183 of CAYZMR010000214.1, forward strand.
GCTCCGATTGGCGGGATCGCCGGCAGGAAGCCGCAGCCGATAATGCCAGCGCACGAGACTCCCGGGCTGGATCAGCCCGGTCGCGCGTAGCGCGGCCTCGCTGATCAGCAGCCGCGGACCGAACCCGATGCCGCCCGCGAGCTTGTCGGGTTCGCTCTTCAGCACAGCGCGCAGCTCGATGGTCGCGCCACCGACCGTCACGCGCGCGCCTCGCTCAAGATTGAGGCGCGCAAGCAGCGTCGGATCGACAGCCGCACCGAATACATCGTCACGCTCGGCCAGGGCCGCGCCGAGATCGCCTTCCGGTTCGAGCACGACCGTGCCGAACAGCGGATAGGCCGCGTCGACCGCCTTGATCTCGACCAGCGCGCGCGAGCTGTCCGGCGCGACCGCCATGGCCCGCATCGTGGCGGCAACCGACACGTCTCCGTTGGCAAGCAGGAAGGCGCGTTCCGCGTCGCTCGCCTCGCGATGGATCAGCGAGAACGACACATCGCCGCCGAGAATGACGCGACCCTCGCGCGAAAGCCCGTCCCCGAGGCTGCGCGCAAACGAACCGACGCCCGCGATGGCCGCGACGCCGAGGGCGATGCAGGCGATGAATACCGCAAAGCCGCGCAGGCCGCCGCGCAGTTCGCGCAACGCGAAACGCAACGTCAGAAAAGCGGCGGGCTGCCGCAGGCGGGACGACGCGGCAAGCTCGCTCATGCGCTGATCCGCTCGGGCGCTTCGATCCGTCCAGAGCGCATCCGCACGACGCGGTCGCAGCGCTCGGCGAGCTTGCCGTCATGCGTGACGAGCACGAGCGTGGTCCCGCGCTCGACGTGTCCTCGGAACAGGAGCTCGATGATCTCGGCGCCGGTCGTCTCATCCAGATTGCCGGTCGGCTCGTCGGCGACCAGGATCGCCGGACGGGTGCCAAGCGCGCGCGCGAGCGCGACGCGCTGCTGCTCGCCACCGGAGAGCTCGGCCGGATAGTGGCCGGTCCGCGTGGCGAGGCCCACCGCCGCGAGCTCTTGCGCCGCACGCTCGAATGCGTCGGGAGCGCCCGCAAGCTCCAGCGGCACGGCAACGTTCTCCAGCGCCGTCATGGTCGGGATAAGATGGAAGGATTGAAAGACGATTCCGATATTTTTTCCGCGGAAGCGGGCGAGCGCATCCTCGTCGAGCGCGCTCAGGTCGGCGCCCGCGACCGATACGGTTCCGCTGTCGGGGCGCTCGAGCCCGGCCGCCACCATCAGCAAGGTCGACTTGCCGGAGCCGGACGGACCGACGAGGCCGACCGCCTCGCCGGCGCCTATATGCAGGCTGATGTCCTTGAGGATATGGACACGGGCAGCGCCCCGCCCGAGTGACAGATTGACGCCGGACAGCCGGATCGCCGGGGCAGGCGCGCGCGCAACCGAGGTATCGTTCATGAGGCTGTTCTCGCGCCCGCCGGAGCTTTTCGCCGCGTCGCCGTCCCGGTCATATGGGGAGCGGGCGCCCCCGGTCCAGGGACGCCGGTTCGCCGCCGCCGCGATGCTTTGCGTCGTGGCGCTGCTGGCGACGGGAGAAGCGGCCCGCGCGGATCAGCCGATCCGTATCGTCGCGCTCGGCGATTCGCTGACCGCCGGGCTCGGGCTTTCCACACCGGACGCCTTCCCGGCGAAGCTCGAACGCGCCCTCCAGGCCAAGGGCGTGGTCGTCACGGTCGAGAATGCCGGGGTCTCGGGCGATACCACAGCGGGCGGACTGGCCCGGCTCGACTGGTCGGTGCCGGAGGGGACCGACGCGGTGATCCTGGAACTGGGCGCGAACGACGCGCTGCGCGGCCTCGACCCCAAGCTGACCCGCGCCGCGCTGGAGGCGATCGTCAAGCGGCTCAAGGAGCGCCACATCGCGGTGCTGCTGGCCGGCATGATCGCGCCACGCAACCTCGGCGCCGATTTCGCGCGCAGTTTCGATCCGATCTATCCCGATCTGGCGGCGAAATACGACCTGTTGCTCTACCCGTTCTTCCTCGACGGGGTCGCGACCGATCCGGCGCTCAATCAGGGCGACGGCCTGCATCCGACCGCGGCCGGCGTCACCGTGATCGTTGCCCGTATGCTGCCGAAGGTCGAGGAGCTGATTGCCCGGGCGCGGGCGCCGCGCTGACACATCCCTGTATTGATCCCCATGGCCCTGTGATTCCATGATTTGGCGCTGATTCGCGTGGCGAGATGGGTGCCGGTTTCGCGTTTGTCGGCTACGGAGTATTCGATGCCTCGCCTGTTCACCGGCCTTGAAATCCCGCGCGAGGTCGGGACGTCGCTGTCGCTGCTGCGCGGCGGACTGCCCGGCGCGCGCTGGATCGATCCCGACAACTACCACATCACGCTGCGCTTCATCGGCGACATCGACGGCGTGCTGGCGAACGAGATCGCGCTGCTGCTGGACGGCATGAAACGGCGCAGCTTCGAAGTCCGCTTCGGCGGATTGAAGGCCTTCGGCGGGCGCAAGCCGCGCGCCGTCGTCGCCATGATCGAACCGATCCAACCGCTGATCGAGTTGCAGGCCGAGCACGAACGGCTGATGCAGCGGCTCGGCCTCGAGCCGGACGGGCGCAAGTTCACGCCGCACATCACGCTCGCGCGCCTGCGCGACAGTTCGAGCCACGACGTCGCCGAATATCTCTCGACGCGCGCGCCGATCGGCATGCCGCCGTTGCCGATCTCGCGCTTCGTCTTGTTCTCCGCCCGGTCTTCGGTCGGCGGCGGACCCTATGTGGTCGAGGCGGACTATCCGCTCGCCGCGTAGGGTTTGTCTGGGCATGATCCCGAAAACCGGTACCCATTTTTCGGGATCATGCCGGCCGCCTTGCGGACGCCGCGTTCGGCCGCCACATTTCGTCCGGACGGCGGAGGAATGTCATGGCGTTCTGGCGGACTGCGACTTTTGACGAGGCCGAATTCTCGCGCGACGAGGAGACGGTCCGCCGCGACTTCTGGGGCAAGGCCAAGCGCGTGGCCGCGCACCTGCCGTTCGCCGAGGACCTGCTCGCCGCCTATTACTGCGCCTTCGATCGCGACACGCCGACGCATGTGAAGGCCGCGCTGATCGGCGCGCTGGCCTATTTCGTGCTGCCGTTCGACGCCATTCCGGACATCCTGCCGGTGATCGGCTTCGCCGACGACGCCGCGGTGCTCGCGACCGCGCTGCGGCTGGTCGCGGGCCACATCACGCCGGCGCATCATGCGGCGGCGAAGCGGGCGCT
>CAYZMR010000215.1:0-6272 GCA_964479515.1 uncultured Hyphomicrobiales bacterium
AAAACCTCCCGCAAGCGTGACTTGCCGGTGATCGGCGCCGCGCGTAACCCTCGGGACGCCATCGAGAGGGAACAGATAATGCAAGTGATTCATCGCCGGGGATGGGAAATCCCCGAGCACCAGGCGACGCCGGAGGGCGTGTACCTGAACCGCCGCAGCTTCTTCGGCGCCGCCGCGGGCGCAGCCGCCGCCACGCTGGTTCCGCAGATCGCCGGCGCGCAGCGCGTCACCGACATCCCGGACCCGACCAAGGACCTCTATCCGGCCAAACGGAACGAGAAATACGGCATCGACGGCCGCGCGATCACGCCCGAGGAGACCAACGGCAATTACAACAACTTCTATGAGTTCGGCTCATCGAAGAGCGTCGCCAAGGCCGCTCAGCAGCTCAAGATCAGGCCGTGGACCGTGAAGATCGACGGCATGGTGGAAAAGCCGTTCGAGATCGCGATCGACGATCTCATCCGCAAGATGACGCTGGAAGAGCGGCTCTATCGCCACCGCTGCGTTGAAGCCTGGTCGATGACGATCCCGTGGACAGGCTTCCCGTTGGCGAAGCTGATCGAGCTCGCAAAGCCGCTCGGTTCGGCGAAGTACGTCATGATGCAGACCTTCCAGGACAAGGACGCGCCCGGCTTCCGTCAGGTCTGGTATCCGTGGCCCTACACCGAGGGGCTGACGATCGCGGAGGCGAACAACGAGCTCGCCTTCCTGGTCACCGGCATGTACGGCAAGCCGGCGCTCAAGCAGATGGGCGCGCCGCTGCGCCTCGCGGTGCCGTGGAAGTACGGCTTCAAGTCGGTCAAGTCGATCGTGCGCTTCAGCTTCACCGACAAGCAGCCGAGCACCTTCTGGGAGGCGCTGCAGGCGTCCGAATACGGCTTCTGGGCGAACGTGAATCCGGAAGTCCCGCATCCGCGCTGGAGCCAGGCGACCGAGGAGGACATCACGACGCACGAGCGCCGCCCGACGCAACTGTTCAACGGCTACGGCGCGTATGTCGCCGACATGTACAAAGGCCTGGAGAAAGAGCGACTCTGGGCGTGAGCTAAGCGCCCGCCAACACCCCCGCCACGAACTTCCGCGTTCGCTCCAGATGTCGCGCCAAGAGCGGGATCGCGGCCTTGTCGCGCGCGACGGTCGCGTCCGCGAGCGCGCGGTGCTCGGCCGCGACGTCGCGCACGAGCCGTGCGGTGTCGGCCCGCACCAGTCGGATCGCGCGATAGCGCTCGGTCTGGTCGACGAGCTGGTCGATCATCTTCAGCAGCCGCGGGGCAGGAGCGGCGGCGATCAGCGCGGTGTGGAAGGCGCGATGGCGCGTCTCCCATTCGATCACGACGCTGCCGCGTTCCTGCCCGCGCGGCAGGGCTGCGCGTTCGAGCCGGTAGCAGGCAGCAACGATCTGCGATTCCCAATGATCGTCGCCGTGCTCGATCGCGCGGCTCAGCGCTTCGCATTCGAGCAAGGTGCGGATTCGATACAACTCGTCGAGGTCGGCGACCGAGGGGAGCGGCACGCGCACGCCGCGATGGCCCGAGGCGACGAGCAGGCCTTCGCCGACGAGGCGCGCGATCGCCTCCCGCAGCGGACTGACGCCGCAGCCATAGCGGGCAAGCAGAGCACGCGTGAGCAAGGCCGAGCCCGGCGCGAATACGCCCGCGAGCAGATCGCCCTTGAGCTGACCATGCACGTGTTCGGCGAGCGTTCGCGACGGGCTTTGAATCGTGACCATGCCGGATCACAGCGCCTCTTCAACCGCCGGTCAAGGTTTTCCAACAAACAGAAATTTTCCAAAATCCTTGACTCGGGGAGCCGCCTGCCGAAGGATCGGGCGAACCGCGGAGGCAGGGCGCATGTGGGCATTGGCCACGATCGATAATGCCGGCAAGGCGATGGCCTGCCTGGTGGTGGACGGCAAGCTCTATTCGCTTGGCCTGCTCGCGGCCGACGCCGGCAGGACGCTTCCCGCCGCGACGGTCGATCTGTTCGCCGACTGGGCGGCCGTCCGCCCTGTGCTGGCGCAGCTTGCGGCGGGCGCCGCGGCGAGCGGGGTCGCGGCGCTGGACGCCGCCGACGCGACGCTGCTCGCACCGTTGCGCTATCCCGGCAAGGTGCTGTGCGCCGGCGCGAACTACTACGACCACATGGCCGAGATGGGCTTTCCCGGCGTGAAGAAGGAGACGCAGCGGCTGTTCTTCTTCTTCAAGCCGCCGCGCAACGCGGTCGTCGGGCCGGGCGCGACGGTCGTGATGCCGCGCGGGACCAAGAAATACGACTGGGAGATCGAGCTTGCCGCCGTGATCGGCAAGTCCGCGCGCTACGTGTCGGTCGAGAATGCGTTGAGCCATGTCGCCGGCTATACGGTCGCGATCGATCTGTCGGCGCGCGACTTCAACCAGGCGCCGGACCAGTTCTACAAGTTCGACTGGGTCGCCGGGAAAGCGACCGACACCGCGTGTCCGATGGGACCGTGGATCGTCCCGGCCGACGCCATCGGTGATGTGCAGAACGTCGCGCTCAAGCTGTCGGTCAACGGCGCCGTGAAGCAGGACAGCAACACGAGCCAGATGATCTATTCGGTCGCCGAGCAGATCGCGCGCGCCTCGGAGCTGATGACGCTCGATCCGGGCGATGTGGTGCTCACCGGCACGCCCGCCGGCGTCGGCGTGCCGAAGGGCACGTTCCTGAACGCCGGCGACACGATCGACGCCGAGATCGCCGGCATCGGCAAGCTCAGCGTGAAGATCAAGCCGCCGCTCTGACCCATCACCGGTCCCTGGGAGAACCACATGAACACCATTCTTCGCTTGACCGGCCTGGCGCTTGCGGCCGGCATCGCGCTGGCAACGCCCGCCGCTGCGGCCGACGTGACGATCCGCTTCTCCTGCGCGGCACCGCCGGCCGATTTCCTCGCCAAGGCGCTCGAAGCCTTCAAGGCGGAGGTCGAGAAGGCCGGGGTCGGCGTGAAGGTCGAGACCTATCCGGCCTCGGCGCTGTTCCGGCAAGGGACCGAGGTGCCGGCGCTGCAGCGCGGCAATCTCGAAATGAGCACGATGACCACCTTCGAGGTGGCGCAGCAGATGCCCGAATACGGCCTGTTCAACCGCGCCTACCTGCTGCGCGACTACGCGCATTTGCGGAAGGTTTTCGACGGGCCGATCGGCGCCGACTATCGCCGCAAGGTCGCCGACAAGATGGGTATCGAGATCCTCGCCGTCGCCTATCTCGGCACGCGCCAGGTCAACTTGCGCACCAAGCGCGACGTGAAGGGGCCGGACGATCTTTCCGGCATCAAGCTGCGCATGACGGCGGGCCCCGAATGGCTGCTCCTCGGCCGCACGCTCGGCGTCAGCCCCGTGCCGCTCGGCATGCCGGAGGTCTATCTCGCGCTCAAGACCGGCTCGATCGACGGGCAGGAAAACCCGCTCACCATCATGAACGCCGCGAAATTCTACGAGGTCACCGAGCAGGTGGTGCTCACAGGGCATCTCGTGCAGCCGGTGTTCTTCAATATCGCGAAGCCCTTCTGGGACAAGCTCTCACCCGAGCAGCAGAAGGTTGTCGAAGACGCGGCGCGCAAGGCCGCGAAGGGCAATGACGACGGGCGGCTCGCCGACGAGAAGAGCGTGACCGATGCGCTCAAGACCAAGGGCCTCACCATCACGGCGATCGACGTGACGCCGTTCCGCAAGCTCGCCGACAAGGTCTATGCCGAGTCCGATCTCGCAAAGCAGTGGGATCAGGCCTTGATGAAGCAGGTGATGGAGACGCAGTAGGGCAGAATGTGTCATCCCGGAAGCCGCCGCAGGCGGCTATCCGGGATCCATGCTTCGGGGCGATCGACCCTGTTGTGCTCCATGGATCCCGGCTCTCGCTGCGCTCGGCCGGGATGACATCGTTTCTGGTTCGGATCGCGCAAGGAGCCGGGTGAGGGGTTACAAATGATCGAGAGGTCCGCACCCCCTCACCCCAACTCTCTCCCCGCAGGGGAGAGGGAGCCCACCGCCCGCGTGGCCACGTCAGTTCAAGATCATCCAGACCCAGTCGGATCAATGCCCGCATGGCTGCGCTGGCCCGCGCGCCTCGCGGACGGCATCGCGTGCATCATGTTCGCGGCGGTGTTCGTGATCTTCGTCTACAAGATCGGCATGCGCTACATCGCGCATGACGCGGTCGCCTGGGCCGACGAGATCTCGGTCGTGCTGTTCGTCTGGATCGTCTTCTGGGCCAACGCCTTCGTGGTCGAGGACCGCCGGCAGATCACGTTCGACCTGCTCTACCGGCATCTCGGGCCGCAGGGGCAGCGTGTTGCGTCCGTCCTGCGCCTCGCGATCATCCTCGCGATCTTCCTCTACGCGGCGCCCGGCGCGCTCGACTACATCCATTTTCTCTGGCGCGAGCGCACGCCGGTGCTGCAGTGGCGTCTCGACATCGTCTATTCGTGCTTCGGCATCTTTCTCGTTGCCGTGATCCTGCGCTCGGCGTGGCGGCTCGCTGGCCTTCTTGGCCGCAATTGGCGCCGGCAGGTGTAGATGTCCGCCGGCCTGATCACGCTTGTGAGCGTCTTCTTCGTCGTCGCGGTGCTGGGCGCGCCGATGGGCCTCGCGATGCTCGCCGCGGGCTTTGCCTATCTGATCGCGACGCATCAGGACGTGGGCCTGGTCGTCGACCAGACCATGAACGGGCTCTACAACAGCTACCTGCTGCTCGCGGTGCCGCTGTTCATCTTCGTCGCCAACCTGATGAACGCGAGCGGCGTGCTCGAGCGCCTGCTCGTGTTCGCGCAGGCGATGGTCGGTCATTTCCGCGGCGGGCTCGCGCATGTCAACGTGGTCGCGAACCTGATCTTCTCCGGCATGAGCGGCAGCGCGGTCGCGGACGCCGCCGGGCCCGGGCTGATCGTCGCCCGCATGATGATGCGCGATGGCCGTTATCCGGCGGGCTTCGCGGCCGCGACCTCGGTCGTCTCGGCGACCATCGGCCCCTTGGTGCCGCCGTCGATCCCGATGATCTTCTACGCGCTGATCGCCAACGCGTCCGTCGGCGCACTATTTCTCGCGGGGCTCTTGCCCGCGTTGCTGATCGCGGTCGCGCTGATGGGCGCGATCACCTTCATCGCGCATCGGCGCGGCTTTCCGGCCGAGCCGCCGGTGCCGTGGCGCGCGATCCCGCCGATTTTCTTGAGCGCGCTGCTGCCGCTCGCGCTCCCGGGAATTCTGCTGGGCATCATCTATTCGGGCGTCGCGACGCCGACGGAAGCCGCCGCGATCGCGGCGGCCTACGCGCTGGTGCTGGCGTTCCTGGTCTACCGCTCGATCAGCCTCGCGCGACTCGGCGGCGTCATCCTGGAGACGCTGAAGACGACGGCCACCATCGGCCTCATCATGTCGGGCGCCTTCGTCTTCAACTACGCGATCGCGAACGAGAACCTGCCGCAGCTCCTGCGCAACACGCTGGTCGCGGCGCACTTCGCACCCATCGCGTTCCTGCTCTCGGTCAACGTGCTGTTGCTGCTGCTCGCGGTCGTCCTCGACGAGATCACGATCCTGCTCGTGGTCGTGCCGTTGCTCGTGCCGGTGGCGCAGGGGCTCGGGATCGACCTTGTGCATTTCGGCGTCGTGATCGTGCTCAACATGATGATCGGCCTCGCGCTGCCGCCGCACGGGCTGTTGCTGTTCGTGATCAACGGGCTCACCGGCACGCCACTCGCGGCGATCTTCCGCGAGGTGCCGCTGTTCATCGCGGCGATGCTTGCGGTGCTGCTTGCCGTAACGTTATGGCCGGCGCTCGCGCTGACCGTGCCGCATCTTTTCGGCTACGTGACGCGGTGACGCGGAGCATTTGTTCTCGTCCACGCCCCGTGCACGAAAAAAAACCGGGCCCTTGCGGGCCCGGTGCAGTCTTGCCGACTTGCGTCGACAATCACCTTCCAGAGGGGAACAACTGACGGCGTTGCGATCGCTCCCTGGGAGGAAAAGCAATCGCCTGCCTTCAGCGCAAAAGAACTATGGGACGCTTCGCGCAGACGAACAACACGAGAGCCGGTATGTCAGCCATGCGGAGGTCGCACGCCACAGATTGCGAGCCTCAGAACTCCCACTGCTGCGCCTTGGCGACGATGAAGTCGCGGAACACCTGGATGCGCGCGACGGATTTGAGCTCTTCCGGATAGACGAAGTAAGCGTCGAACGCGAAGCCGTCCATGTCGCCGAAGAGCTGCACCAACCCGCCGTGATCCTCGACCAGATAATCCGGGAGCATCGCGATGCCGA
>CAYZMR010000216.1:0-6257 GCA_964479515.1 uncultured Hyphomicrobiales bacterium
AGAAGGCGAAGAACAACGGCGTGCTGCTGCTGGTCGCGCCGAACGAGAAGCGTGTCAGGATCGAAGTCGGCTACGGCCTTGAAGGCACGCTGACCGACGCTCTTTCGAAAGTCATCATCACGAACGCAATCGCTCCGCGCTTCAAGGCGGGCGATTTCGGCGATGGCATCGCGCGCGGCGTTGATGACATCATCACGGTGCTCACCACCGACTCGTCCGAATGGCAAAAACGCCCATCGCTGCGGCTCGACAAGCAAGATAGCCGGGACCCGGTCAACTGGCTGATCATCGCGGGCGTGATCGTCGTCCTCATCCTCCTGATCGTATCGTCGGGCTTTCGCTGGTTCTTCTTCAATGTCGCGCTGAATATCCTGCTCAGTTCCGGAAGCTCGCGCAGCAGCAACGGATCGTTCAGCAGCAGCGGGGGCTTTTCGGGCGGGGGTGGCTCTTCAGGGGGCGCAGGCGCGTCGGGCAGTTGGTGATGATCTTGTCGGCACATGATCGCGAACGGATCGCCGCCGCCATCCATGCGGCCGAGGCGAGAACGTCGGGACAGATCGTCTGCGTGCTGGCGCAAAACTCGTCCAACAGCACAACGCTGCCGATTTGCATCGCGGCGATCGCCGCTTTGGCGCTGCCATGGCTGCTCGTGGAGACGACCGCGCTCGCGGTCGAGCGCATTCTGTCGCTGCAGGTCCTCGTGTTCGTGGGGCTCGGCATCCTCCTTTGCCTTCCGCGCGTGCGCGCAACGCTGATGCCACGCGCGGCGCGGCGCGCCGTCGCCCATCGCGTCGCCATGGAGCAGTTTCAAATTCGTGGGATTGCCAGAACCACGGACCGCACTGGTATCTTGATCTTCGTGTCGCTCGCGGAGCGCTACGCGCGCATCGTCGCCGATGAGGGTATCGCGGCGCGCGTGCCGCAGAAGCACTGGCAGGGAGCCGTCGATGCGTTGATCGCGCATATGCGCGACGGCCGCATCGCGGACGGCTTCGTGGCGGCGGTCAACGCGTGCTGCGGCGAACTCGCCGCGCACTTTCCGCGCACCGAGGCGAGCCGCAACGAATTGCCGGACCGGGTCTATCTGATCTGAGGCGCGGTTCAGCGAGGGCACGGAACTCCGTTGCCCGATGACCGTTAGCGGAACGGGCGACTTTATTCGCCGGTACCCGCACGTCCCGGCGTCCCGCCATGCCGGAGATTCTGCCATGACCCAGTCCCGCCGCACCGTGATCTCGACCGCGGCCATCGGCTTCGCAACCGTTGCAACCAGCGCGCTCGCGCAATCGCCGGGCGACGTCCCGCAGCCGCAGCGTCCCAGCCGCGGCGGCACCGATCTTGGGCCGCGCAACCTGATCCGCGACCGGCAGAATCCCGACATGCTGGTTCCACCGGCGACCGATCACGGCACGCTGCCGAACCTGCGCTTCTCCTTCGCGGACGCGCATATGCGGCTCGAACGCGGCGGCTGGACCCGGCAGGTCACGGCGCGCGAACTCCCCATCTCGAAGGAGATCGCGGGCGTCAACATGCGGCTCAATGCCGGCGGCGTGCGCGAACTGCATTGGCACAAGGCCGCCGAATGGTCCTACATGCTCAAGGGAACCGCGCGCATCACGGCGATCGACCCGGACGGACACCAGTTCGTTGACGACGTGAGCGAGGGCGATCTTTGGTATTTCGGTCCCGGCATTCCGCATTCGATCCAGGGACTTAATCCGGACGGCTGCGAATTCCTGCTCGTGTTCGACGACGGCGATTTCTCCGAGGACAACACGTTCCTGATCAGCGACTGGTTCAAGCACACCCCGCCGGAGATCCTGGAAAAGAATTTTGGAATGCCGGCTGCGGCTTTCGCCAACAATCCGGGTCCGGACCAGCTCTACATTTTCAATGCACCCGTGCCGGGCGCGCTGGCGCAGGACAAGATTCCCGGTGTCCCGTCGGTGCCGCAGACCATGAGCCATCAACTGACGGCGCAGACGCCGATCAAGACCAAGAGCGGCACCGTTCGCATTGCCGACACCAAGAACTTCCCGGTGTCGAAGACGATCGCGGCGGCGCTGGTCGAGGTCGAGCCCGGCGCCCTGCGCGAGATGCACTGGCATCCGAACACCGACGAGTGGCAGTACTACATCGAGGGCCAGGCGCGCATGGGCGTGTTCGCCTCATCGGGCGACGCCCGCACCTTCGACTTTGCGGCCGGCGACGTCGGCTTCGTGCCTTTCGCCATGGGCCATTACGTCGAGAACACCGGCTCGACCACGCTGCGGTTCTTGGAGATCTTCAAGAGCGACCATTATGCCGACGTGTCGCTGCATCAATGGATGGCGCTCACCCCGCCCGAACTCCTGAAAGCCCATCTCAAGCTCAGCGACGATACGCTCGCGCATCTGCGCAAGGAGAAGGACCCGATCGTGCCGGTGTAGTTCGAAGCGCGTTTGGCCGCGCTTGGCCGAACGCTGGAAGGGACGCGATGCGCTTGCCTGTCCGTGTGCGACCGGGCAGAGGAGACGCATGGAGCCTTCTGATACATCCGGCGTGCTCAAGCCGCGTGACGCCAAGGACGTCGAAGCCGCCGTGCAATGGGCGCTCGGCGAGGGCAAGACGCTCGAGGTGCTCGGCCGCGGCACCAAGCGCCCGATCGGCCGCGCGGCGCAATGGGACCTGAGCCTCGATCTCTCGGGCCTCTCCGGCGTCACGCTGTATGAGCCGGAGGAACTGGTGCTCTCCGCGAAGGCCGGCACACCGCTCGCCGAGATCGAAGCGCTGCTCGCGGCGCACAATCAGGAACTCGCCTTCGAGCCGATGGACTACGGTCCGCTGCTTGGAACGGCCGGCGGCGGCACGATTGGCGGCGCGCTGGCGGCGAACCTGTCCGGTCCGCGCCGCATCAAGGCCGGCGCTGCGCGCGATCACTTCCTTGGCTTCACGGCGGTGTCGGGGCGGGGCGAAACCTTCAAGTCGGGCGGGCGCGTGGTCAAGAACGTGACCGGCTATGATCTCTGCAAGGTGCTGGCCGGCTCCTACGGCACGCTCGCCGTGATGACGGACGTGACCGTGAAGGTGCTCCCGCGCGCCGAGACCGAAGCGACCGTATTGCTGCTCGGCGTTACCGACGCGGCCGCCGCGAAGGCGATGAGCGCCGCGATGGGGTCGGCCAATGACGTTTCGGCCGCCGCTCACCTCCCGGCTGCGGTCGCAGGCACCATGACGCAGGCCGGCGCGGGTACGGCGGTCACGGCGCTGCGGCTTGAAGGCGTCGCGCCCTCTGTCGCGCACCGACGGCAGGCGCTTGAGACCCAGCTGCAGGGCATCGGAGCGCTCACGAACCTGGGCGAGGCCGCGTCGCGCGCCTTCTGGAAGAACGTGCGCGACGTGACGCCGTTCGTTGGGGGTGACCGCGTGCTCTGGCGCGTCTCGGCGGCCCCGGCGCGCGGCCATGAGGTCGCGGCGGCAATCGGGGAGGCCGCCACCTGCTACTACGACTGGGCCGGCGGCTTGATCTGGCTCAGCGTTCCCCCAACCGATGACGGCGGCGCGGGCCGGGTGCGCGCGGCGGTGGCGGCAACGGGAGGCCATGCAACGCTGATCCGCGCGCCTGCCGCGCTCCGCGCCGCGGTCGACGTCTTCCAGCCACAGGACGCACCCGTCGCCGCCTTGACCCGGCGGCTGAAGGAGAGCTTCGATCCCAAGGGCGCGCTCAATCCGGGCCGCATGTACGCGGGCGTCTAGCATGCAGACTGCGTTCACACTGGCCCAGCTCGCCGATCCGGACATCGCGGAAGTCGACAAGATCCTGCGCGCGTGCGTGCATTGCGGTTTTTGCACTGCAACCTGCCCAACCTACGTGCTGCTCGGCGACGAACTCGATTCCCCGCGCGGGCGCATCTACCTGATCAAGGACATGCTCGAGAACGACCGCCCGGCCACGGCCGAGGTGGTCAAGCACATCGACCGCTGCCTTTCCTGCCTGTCCTGCATGACCACCTGTCCCTCGGGCGTCCATTACATGCACCTGGTCGATCACGGCCGTGCGCATGTGGAACGGACTTATGCGCGGCCCTGGCCGGATCGGTTCATACGCGTTCTGCTGGCCAACGTGCTGCCCTACCCTGGGCGGTTCCGGGCGGCGCTGCTGGCAGGTTCGGCCGGTCGCGTTTTCGCGCCGCTCTTCGAGGCGATCGGCCTCAAATCGCTGGCGGCGATGCTGCGGCTGATCCCGGGTGGGCTGGGGGCGAAGCCGGAGTCGGGCCCGCGCGTCTTTGCACCGCAGGGGGCCCGCCGCGCCCGCGTGGCGCTGCTCCAGGGGTGCGCCCAGCAGGTGCTGGCGCCCTCGATCAACGCGGCGGCGACCCGCCTGCTCAACCGCCTGGGCGTCGAGGTCGTGCTGGCGGCCGGCGAGGGCTGCTGCGGCTCGCTCGTCCACCACATGGGCCGCGAGGAGCAGGCGCTCGCTCAGGTCCGCCACAATATCGATGCCTGGACGCGCGAAATCGACAAGGGGGGCCTCGACGCGATCCTGATCACGGCATCCGGCTGCGGCACGACCATCAAGGACTACGGCTTCATGCTGCGCGAGGACCCGGCATATGCGCAAAAAGCCGCGCGGATTTCTGCGCTCGCGAGGGACATTTCGGAATACCTGACAGCGTTCGACCTCGGAATCCACGCGCGTCCGCGTGGCCTGACGGTGGCCTATCACAGCGCCTGCTCGCTCCAGCACGGACAGAAAATCACGAGGCAACCCAAGGACTTGCTTGCAAAATGCGGCTTTGTGGTTCGCGACGTTCCGGAAGGCCATCTATGCTGCGGCTCGGCGGGAACCTATAATATGCTGCAACCCGAGCTTGCCAGACGCCTGCGCGACCGCAAGGTCGCCAACATCGCGCGGACGGGCGCGGACATCGTCGCCACCGGGAATCTTGGCTGCATCACGCAGATCGCGCCTGCCACCGCGATGCCGCTGGTGCACACCGTCGAACTCCTCGACTGGGCGTGCGGTGGCCCTCTCCCGGAAGCGCTCGAAAGGCTGGGCGACGACGCGAAAAATGCGGGACGAATCGCCATTGCGACGTAAAATGCGGATTGATCGGCGGCGCAGCGGCTTTCAAGTACGCGCCGACGCGGCCATAATGGCGGCGTCATAAAACGGTCAGGAGGTCGACCATGGCTAAATCTGCTGGCAAGAAGAAAGGGAAGAAGGCGAAGACCAAAAAAGCCAAGAAATATGCGGTGAAAAAGAAGAAGCTGATGCGCAAGGCGAAGGCCGCGCCGAAGAAGACGAAAAAGGTCAAGAAGGCGAAAGCCGTAAAGAAGGCCGCGCCGAAGAAGGTCGCGCCGAAGAAGGTCGCAGCGCCCGCGGCGCCGAAACCCGCCGCACCCAAGCCTGCCGCATCCAAGCCTGCCGCACCCAAGCCTGCCGCACCCAAGCCGGCGCCTGCTCCGAGCCATCCTGTCGCGGCTCCGGTGCATCACGCGCCGCCGCCGGCCGCGACTCACGCACCGGCGCCCGCGACGCACACGCCACCGGCAACGCACACGCCGCATACGGCACACCCGACGCATACGCCGCACAGCCCGCCGGGTGGAGACGGCGGTTCGGATGAAAACAAAACCTAAGCGCAAGAAGAAAACCAAAAGCGCGGCAAGGAAGACGGCCAAGAAGGCCGTCCGCAAGACGCGCGGGGCAAAACCCGCGCGTCGCCGCGTTGTGGCGGCGAAATCGAAGAAAGGCGCATCGCGCCGATCCGTTCGCAAAGCGCCCGCACGCGCAACGCGCCGGCTGCGCGCGAGCGCCGGGCGTCGCCTGAAGTCGGTGGCGCACCCGCGTCGGGCGCGGGCGCGAATGTCGGGACGACACCGCGCCGCCAAGTCCGTCGCGATCCCGCGGCCGGCAGGCGTCGCGATCAAGGGCAAGCTCGGCCCGCGCTACGGCGAGGTGCTGACGCCCGCGGCGTTGCGCTTCCTCGCCGACCTGCATCGCGAATTCGAGGCAACGCGCGAGCGCCTGCTCGCGGCGCGCGCGGAGCAACAGGAGCGCTACGATCGGGGCGAGTTGCCGGACTTTTCGCCCGACACTGCGATCGTTCGCGACGATCCATATTGGCGCGTCGCGCCGATCCCGGCCGAACTGGAGGACCGCCGCGTCGAGATCACGGGCCCGGTCGACCGCAGGATGATCGTGAATGCGCTCAATTCGGGCGCCAATGTCTTCATGGCGGATTTCGAAGACGCGAATTCGCCGACCTGGGCGA
>CAYZMR010000217.1:0-6248 GCA_964479515.1 uncultured Hyphomicrobiales bacterium
CATTCGCAAAAGTTGATTCTCCCCCGGCCCACACGCGACGCGGCCAGCGCACCGCCGCGCACAAGCCTCTCAACCCTGCCGTTTGCATTGAAACGCGAGTTTTGCGAAGTCGCTCAACTACCGGTTCGATTGGTATGGGCCAATCGGCTCGCCGTACGGATCGCCAAGGCCGCAAACGTCACGCGGCGTGATATCCCCGCATTTTTCGGCGGCCTTGGCGTTTGAGGTCGACCTTCCGCATGGCGTCGTCCGGTCGGTCATTGTGTTCTTTCTGCACTAGACACACGATGGCGGTGAGGCCACAAGCAGTCTCGTCCAAACGCGAAAAAGAACGATGGAGAAATAGCAATGAAGCGCGGTTTCGCATCAGTTGCTGGTTTGTTGTCGCTCGCGTTGCCGGCATTCGGCGCCGACCTTCCGCCCCGCATCCCGACGAAAGCGCCGGTGATGGTCACGTCGGTCTATAACTGGACCGGTTGCTACGTTGGCGGTTACGTCGGTGGCGCCACGCCGAGCCGCAGTGTCACGGCGACCGACCTCAACGGCTACAACGGCCCGGACTCCTGGACCTATAAGCCCGACAGCAGCGTCATCGGCGGCGGCACGCTCGGCTGTAACTATCAGACCGGCCAGTTCGTGTTCGGTCTCGAAGGCGAAGGCGGCTACATGAGCCTGAAAGGCGCCGCCCTCGATCCGCTCAGCCCGTTCCTGCCGCTCGACACCACTTCGAGCACCAAGATCGGCGACTGGTACGCCATGGTCACCGGCCGCGCCGGCATCGCCTGGGATCGCACGCTGTTCTACGTGAAGGGCGGCGTCGCGTTCGTGAACATCTCGACCAGCGTCGTCGACCCGATCCTGCAGCCCGTCGCCGGCAACACCATCACCGCCAACGGCGCCAACACCACGAAGGCGACCTGGACGATCGGCGGCGGCATCGAATACGCGCTCTCCGATGCCTGGAGCCTCAAGGGCGAGTACATGTACATCGCGATACCCAGCGTCGATAACGACTGCGGTATCGCGACGGTCGGTGGCGGCCGATTCTGCTGGAGCCACGATCTGCCAGGCGTGCACACCGCGAAGTTCGGTATCAATTACCACTTCAATGCTGGCCCCGTGGTCGCGCGCTACTGAGATCGACCGACATTCGACGGCAAAGCCCCGGGCGCGACCCGGGGCTTTTTTGTTTTCAGGCGTCGCCTTGCGCCGCGCGCGATCACGCCGTCGCGCGCGTTTTCTCGAATGCCGGCACGCGCGCCGAAAAATCGTCGAGCCAGGATACGAGCCGCGGATGATCCTTGCGCCAGCGGCCCTCGAAGCGCAGGTCGCCATAGCCGAGCACGCAGGCGAGCGTGATCGCCCCGACATTCGGAATCGGATCGAGCGCGGGTGGCGCCGCCTCAAGCGCCGCGAGCGCGCGCTGCACCTTGCCGGTCTGATGGTCGATCCATTTCTGAACCGCCATCTCCGGCGGCCGCCAGCGCCCCTCATAGACGAGCAGGATGCACGCATCGAGGATGCCATCGCACAGCGCCTGCAGCGTCATCGCGGCGAAGCGCGCCCCCGCCTCCGTCGGCACGATCCGCCCGCCGCCGGCGCGATGGTCGAGATAGTCGAGGATCACCGGCGAATCGTAGAACGCGCGGCCATCCTCGGCGATCAGCACGGGAAGTTTGCCGAGCGGGTTCTGCTTGCGCAGCGTGTCGTTCGCATCGGTGGTGTCGGCCTTCTGCACCGTGATGTCGCCATCGAGGCCGAGGATGCCGGCGGCGATCGAGACCTTGCGGCCGAACGGAGAAAGCGGAGAGGAGCGCAGGATCATCATCGTGGGGGATACCGGTTGGAGAAAGGCTCGGCTTCGAACGCGACGCGCCGCGTGAGTCGCGACGCCGCGGCGCGCGCCGAAAAACGGATGAAGCGACGTGCCCGATGTCAGCCGGTGATGACGAGGTTCACGGCCTTCGGACCTTTGCCCTTCTTGTCGGGCTCGACGTCGAAATTGATGCGCTGTCCTTCGTTGAGCGCCTTCAGCCCGGCGCGCTCGACCGCCGTGATGTGCACGAAAACGTCGCGACCGCCGTCGTCGGGCTTGATGAAGCCGTAGCCGCGCTCGCTGTTGAAGAACTTGACGGTACCACCCTGCGCCATCGGGAAGCTCCCTTGCCCCAATGTTGCCACGCCACCGGCCCCCACGGCGCGGTAGCTCGGCCGGACATTCGCTTCACGGGGAAAGGCGTCGGCGCATCAGCCGCAGTCATCTCCGCCGGCCCCCCGAGGGAGGCGGAACGTCAAAGCCAGCACTTAAAGTAGATCAAAACGCGGACGCGGTGGAAAGGGGCGTGCCGCCGCACATTTCACTTTTCGCCGGCAAGCCGGTCGAGACGGAAGGCGCCGCGCCCATCTTCGGCCAGCGCGGCGGCGAGTGCCGGCAACATCAGCCTGAGCTCGTCCTCGAGCTGCCAGGGCGGATTGACGACGATCATGCCGGTGCCGGACAGGCGTTGCGGCGCGGCGGCACCGGGCGCCGCGGCGACGCCGCCTGCCACCGTCAGCTCGGCGCGCAGGATGCGCGGCACGCCTAGCCTTGCAAGCGCCCGCGCGAACCGCCCGGTCTCGTACGCGTCCTTGAGCGGATACCAGGCGAGATAGGTGCCGGTCGGCCATTTGCTGTGGGCGCGGGCAAGACTCTCGGTGAGCCGCTCGAACTCGCCGGCTTGCTCGAACGGCGGGTCGATCAGCACGAGGCCGCGCCGTTCCGGCGGCGGCACATAGGCATTGAGCGCCGTGTAGCCGTCGATCGCCACGACCTTGATGCGCGCATCGCCGCGCAACGCGGCGGCGAGCGCGGCGGCGGCCTTCGGCTCAAGCTCGCACGTGACCAGCCGATCCTGCGGGCGCAGCCACGCCCGCGCGAGCGCGGGTGAGCCCGGATACACGCCGAGCCCGCCGTCCGGATTGAGCGCCGCGACCGCGTCGAGATAAGGGGCCAGCAGATCGCGCACCGCCGGATCGAGCCGCGCGGCGCGCAACCGACCGATGCCGGAACGCCACTCGCCGGTGCGGCTCGCCTCGGGGCCGGTGAGATCGTAGAGCCCGGCGCCGGCGTGGGTATCGATCAGGCGGAACGCGCTCGGCTTTTCCTTCAGATGCGCGACCATGCGCCCAAGCGTCGCATGCTTGACGACATCGGCGAAATTGCCGGCGTGAAAGGCGTGGCGGTAGTTCATCGGCGCGTCGTGTAGCCTGCCGCGGACCGCCGATCCAGGCGCGCCGCGCCGCGATCAGCCCCCGCGCACCGGCGGCATCACCAGCTTGTCGCGCCGGCAGGAGCGCCGGTCGAGGCCGGCGCAATCGCGGAACTGGAGATCGCGGGACAGGCAGATGCGCACCTCGCTCAGGCGCGTGCTCGAACACGTCACCGCGATGCCGGTGCGCGTCAGCCCCGGATTGGCCTTGACGAAGGCCTCTTCGACCTCGTCGGGCGTGACCGTCAGCGCGTCTTTCAGATCGAGATATTCGGGAGGAATTTTGATCGCCGCACGCGCTTGGCGGATGGTCTCGAAATAGCCGCGCGCGGGCAGGCCGGTGCAGGTGCCGTGCTTCTTCCATTCGTTGATGATGAGGCCGCGTGCCGGCATCAGGTCGAGCATCGAATTGATGATCCGCCCGTCGATGAAGGGCGGCGGATTCTGGCAGAACTCCGGAAAGCCCTTCTCGTATTGCGGCCACAGTCCATGCACCACGAAGGAGAAGGGCCGCGCGCCGCACTGCTGGCGCGCGCTCGGCCGGTCACCCGCCTGCTCGCAGAACGACGGCGACCATGACAGCGACAGCAAATAGAAATCGAACTTGCCCGGCTCGTTCTGGCGCGAATCCTGGGCGGCGGCCGCGCCGCAAAGCGCCATGCCAAATGCCGCAATCAGCAAGTTCCGTGCGAGCCGGCGCATGGGCGCCCTCCTAGTGTTCCGTTGCACCGCGCGAAACAATACAACCGCGCATGGAACAATTCAAGAACATATGTGAACATAGAGAGGATAACCGCAGAAACCCCGGCTAACGGCGCGCCGGCGTCGGACGATGCGGTTCACGGCCGCGCCATGCGGCAGCCGGGGTTGTAGGCCCAGTTGCGGTCGAGTCCGAGCACGCACCACTCGACCCCCCAGCTCAGTCCGAGCCAGCTGTCGGTCTCGTTGATCGAATAATAGATCGTACGGCGCTTGCCGTCGGTGACGTCGGCGATGCCGCCGCAAAAGCGGCGCGGGATGGCATCGGCGGCCCAGGGGCGGAACGCGATCTCGTGGATGCGGTCGACACCGACGATCTTGAGGTCCGAATGCCAGAACTCGGCTTCCTTCTGGCCAAAATGCGAGCTGATCTTGCCGAGCACGGAAGGGTCGTCGCAGAGCGGCACCAGCGCGTCATAGCGCGGGCCGGAGAGCCCGAAGTTAAGCTCGAACCAACTCGCCGCCGCCGCCGGGACCGCGGACGACGCCAGCGCCAGCAGGCCCACAAGCGCAATGCCGAAACCCTTCAGACCCGTCATTGATGGCACTCCCCAACGATCCGGCGACGGTGCCGCGCCGCGTGGCGGCGGTCAAGCCGCGAGCAGCCTTGTCCGGCGTAATCCGGGGAAAGCGTTGCTCAGCCGCCATTGCGCCGGGCGGCGGCGCTCGCGTCACGCGCAGGCCCTGCCGGCGCGGCGGAGACGACGCAAGGTGTGTCGGAGAATTGCCAGGAGGTATTGTTGAGCACCATCCCGCAGGTGGCGATGCGTGGCCCCTTCGGGCTCACCAGGCAAACCGACTGTCCGAGGGCAAATTCACGCCCCTGCGCGCGGCACGTACAGTCTGGATCGGCGCGGGCTGGCAAAGCGAATGAGGCGGCGGCGAGTCCCGCGAAAATCAGAAGCGCGGCGCGGCGGCGAACCGGCATGGATGCCAGCTTAGCAGGCGGCAGATGCTTTCGGGAGGGGAGGCTTAGCGACCGGTCGACACGCCGTTGAGGTAGAACGCGCAGATCTGGGCGGCGGAGACGGACTGATTGGAGTCGAAGCGCGCAAAGCTCGCGCGCAGGCCGGGATCGCGAATATCGACCAGCGGACCACAGCTGCCGGTGGTCGAGGAACCAGCCGGGACGGCGATGGCGAGGCCGAACAGGACAAACGCAGCCAACGTCAGGGTGCGAAGCGCGGTCATGTGGACCTCCGACAAGCTGTTTGCTTATGGTTAACCATTGGTCGCGCCGACGGCTCCGCAGGTTCAATGCGGATCACAGATTCCGCTGGCGCCGGCCGGACACGGCGCCCGGCACCCCGCAATACCGCCACGCCCGCGAACCATTTCGGCTCTCCGTTCGTTATCGGGCGAATTCGGAGGGCATTTCATGACCGATACCGTCATGGCACCGGTGCTCGGCACGCACGGCGCGGCGCATCTGCCGGCGGTCGACGTGGACAGCTACAATATCGAGCTGCGCGACGACGAAGGGTTCGTCGGCGACCGCGCGAGCCGGCAGGCCTTCCACTCAATCCTGGAGAACTGGCGCAAACCCCTGCGCAAGCTCGGCGAGGATCCGTTCGGCGACACCCCATCCGACGACCTCAGCCGCCCCAAACTCGACGTGGTGCTGAAAGAGGGCAACGCCGAAGCCGCGGCCGTGATCCAGAGCGCGATCGAGGAGTACGCCCAGGAGCTCGCGGTCGTGATCCGGCGCTTTCTCAAGGCCAAGGCCTGGGCCGGCACCGAGCGCATCGTGATGGGCGGCGGCTTCAGCGAGAGCCGCATCGGCGAGCTCGCGATCGCGCGCGCCGGCCTCATCATGAAGGCGGACGGCATCAAGGTCGATCTCGCGATGATCCGCAACGATCCGGACGAGGCCGCGCTGATCGGCAGTCTCTTCCTCGCGCCCGCCTGGATCTTCCAGGGCCACGACAGCATCCTGGCGATCGATATCGGCGGGACGAACATCCGCGCCGGGATCGTGCTGCCGAATGTCGGCAAAGCCGCCGACCTGACCAAAGCCTGCGTGTGGAAATCCGAAAAGTGGCGCCACGCCGACGAAAAGCTCACGCGCGAGCAGGCGGTGGACGAGCTGATCGGAATGCTCAAGGACCTCATGAAGCGCGCCAAGAAGGAAGGCTACAACCTCGCGCCGTTCATCGGAATCGCCTGCCCGGGCAAGATCGAGGAGGACGGCAGCATCGCCAAGGGCGCGCAGAACCTGCCGGGCAATTGGGAGAGCAGCCG
>CAYZMR010000218.1:0-6136 GCA_964479515.1 uncultured Hyphomicrobiales bacterium
GCGACCGACATCGCGGCGCGCGGCATCGACGTCGACGGCATCAGCCATGTCATCAACTACGACCTGCCGAACATCCCGGAAAGCTACGTGCACCGCATCGGCCGTACCGCGCGCGCTGGCGCCGCCGGCGTCGCGATCTCGTTCTGCGACAATGACGAGGTCGCGTTCCTGCGCGACATCGAGAAGCTGATCGGCCTCGCCATTGCGCGGACGGATCGGCGGACGTCGCGCCCTGCGCAGCCCGAGCAGCACCGCCGGCCGCCACAGCAGGCCCAGCAGCGCAACGGCCGCAACGGGCACAATGGACACGGCAAGCGCCGCCCCGGCCAGCAGCAGCGGCGCGATCGAGACGGCCATCCCCCGCAGCATCAGCAACGGCGCGACCAGCCGCGTCGCGAGCAACAGGCAACATCCGCGGCGTCGCATGACAACATCGGAGCCGTCGCGTTCATGAAGCGCGCGCCGCGCCCGGCGGCTGCGCCGCATGACACGGGCCGCACGGCACGCTAGTTTCACGAAACAGGCTGAAGGACCAACATATGGCGAAAGAAGAGCTGCTCGAATTCGATGGCCTCGTCACCGAGGTACTGCCGGACGGAAACTTCCGCGTCAAACTCGACAATGACCACGAGGTGCTCGCCTACACGGCCGGCAAGATGCGCAAGTTCCGCATCCGCACCGGCGTCGGCGACCGCGTGGTGGTCGAGATGTCGCCTTACGATCTGCAGCGCGGGCGCATCAGCTTCCGCCATCGCGGCGATCGCCCGACCGTTCCGTCCTCCGGCCCGCGCCGCGGCCCGTTCCGCAAGCACTAAGGCATGATCCCGAAAAGTGGACACCGGTTTTCGGAGAAGATCATGCTCAAACAAAAGAAAAAGCGACGAGTCTGATTCAACTGCGTTGAACCAGACTCCAGCGTCAGGAAAACTCGACGCCCAACCGGTTCTCGCCGCGCCAGATCGCGCGACACTTGCGGCGCACATGGCCCGGCTCGAGCGCGAGCTCGAAGTTTTCGGGTATGCCGACGAGGCTCGCCACGACGAGCAGCGCGCCGTGGTCGGTGAGATTGCGCACCGTGCAATCGACGATGGACGAGTGCAGGTTAAAGATGATCTTGCCGGACCTGAGCGTCCGGGCGCGCGGATGTCGTCGTCGCTCCTCCATGAGGAACCTCCGGTCGTCGCCCGCACGCGAAATGTGCGCCTGAGAACACTTTCGTACTGTTAACGGTCGCCGGACGCGGACGATTTTATCGATCGACGCCAACAAAGCGTTGGCCGCTCGCTCGCAACACCCGGCATGGGATTCAAGCGACGTTAACCGCGGTCACCCGTGACGCGGAGCCTCAACGGCCGCGCCGCTCGACGAAAGCCGTGCTGATGAACGACAGTACCGGCTCGCCGTTCTGGTTCGTCCCGGTATTGCGGACGTGGATCAAGCCCCATCCAGGTCGGCTCTGCGAGATGCGCGCTTCAATCACCTCGGACGCGTAGCTGATCGTGTCGCCGACATAGACCGGCTTTTGCCATTTGAGATCGCGGAATCCAGGCGAGGGACCGAGCGTTGCGTTCGGCTCGCCGCGTGCCACGCGCTCAGCGTCCTCGCGTTGACCACAGAGAATGCGCAGCCGCATCCACATCGCGACCGTGTGCCAGCCGGACGCGCACAGCGCGCCGAAATGCGAGGCCGCGGCGGCCGCCTCGTCAGTATGGAAGGGTTGCGGATCGTATAGCGTCGCGAACGCCTTGATCTCCTCGGCCGTGAACGTGTGATTGCCGAGCGCCATCCGGTCGCCGACATTGATATCGTCGAAATATTTCATGCCGACGCTCCGGGCGTGCGTCGGAGCAGCATCTGCGGACAGAGGAGCGTCATCACGCGCTCGCCACGATCATTGAACACGTCCCAGTGGAGGGTGACGAAGCCGCGATCCGGCTTGCTCCGCGAGGCGCGCACGCTCTGAACGGTGCCACGCGCCGTCAGGCTGTCGCCCGGCCGGACAGGCCTGAGCCACTTCACCTCCTCGATGCCGGGGGCGCCCATCGACGCCACGTCGACCAGGAAGCCATCGACGATCATGCGCATCAACAGGCAGCAGGTGTGCCAGCCCGAGGCACCGAGACCGCCGAGCATGGTGTGCTTGGCGGCCTCCTCGTCCATGTGCATGGGCTGAGGATCGAACTGCGCCGCAAAGGCGATGATCTCTTCGCGGGTGACGCGTCGCGGCCCGTATTCGGCCACGAATCCGACAGCGAAATCCTCAAAATAAAGCTTCGGCACGAGAACCCTGCGGGAGCGATGCGGCCGGTCACTGCCTAGCCGCGCCGCGCCCGCTGCGTCAACATGGAGACGATGCAACGCTGCATTGACATCGCGCCCGCCGCGTGCAGTCTCCGCGCGGCTCATGTGCGCGGCCGGCGTGAGACGCAGGACCCGCGTCGGAGGAGAAGGCCATGTTCTATATCGGCGACCTGTTCCAGTGGGAACGGTTCATCACGCCGTCGATCATCAAGCTGTTCTACTGGCTGATCCTGATCATCGTGCTGATCACCGGGCTGTCCAGCCTCGCCTCCGCGGTCAACGTCATGGTGCTCAATCCGATCGTCGGAGCGGTGACAGCGGTGGTGTCCTTCACCGCCATGCTCGCCGGCATCCTGTTCGCACGCATCGCCGCCGAGTTCGTGCTGATGGTGTTCCGGATCAACGAGCACCTCGCGGCGATCCGCAATCGCGGCGGGATGTAAGCCGCGTGATCCCGAAAAGTGGGAACCGGTTTTCGGAAAAGATCACGCGCGGATATTACGTCGCAAACCTGAAATGCATCACGTCGCCGTCGGCGACGACATACTCCTTGCCCTCGAGCCGCATCTTGCCGGCGTCGCGCGCGCCGGCTTCTCCGCCGGTGGCGACGTAATCCTCATACGCGATGGTCTCGGCGCGGATGAAGCCGTGCTCGAAATCGGTGTGGATCACGCCTGCCGCCTGCGGCGCGCGCGTGCCGCTTGTGATCGTCCAGGCGCGCGCTTCCTTTGGGCCGGCGGTAAAGAAGGTGACGAGATGGAGCAGCCCATATCCGGCGCGGATGAGCCGGTCGAGCCCTGGCTCCTTGAGACCGATCTCGCTCAGAAACATCTCGCGTTCGTCGCGCGCCAGCACGGCGATCTCCGACTCGATTTTGGCCGAGATGGTCACGGCTGCGGCGCCTTCCTCGGCGGCGCGTTTCTCGACCGCGCGCGAGTAATCGTTTCCGGTCGCGGCGGCAGCCTCCTCGACGTTGCAGACATAGAGAACCGGCAGGGAGGTCAGGAGCCCGAGCGAATGGAACAGCTTTTCTTCCTCCGCCTTGCGCTCGACGAAGCGAGCGGGCTTGCCGTCGCGCAACAAGGCCAGTGACCGCTTGACCAGATCGAGAGTCTCCTTGGCTTCCTTGTCGTTACCTCGGATCTTCTTCTCCAGCCCGTCGACGCGCCGCTCGAGGCTGTCGAGATCGGCGAGCATCAGCTCGGTCTCGACCGTCTCGATGTCGGCGATCGGATCGATCGTGTTCGCCACATGAGTCACGTCCGGATCGTCGAAGCAGCGCACCACATGCGCGATGGCGTCGACCTCGCGGATGTTGCCAAGGAACTGGTTGCCGAGCCCCTCGCCCTGCGAGGCACCCTTCACCAGGCCGGCGATGTCCACGAAGGTGAGCCTGGTCGGCACGATCTCGGCCGATTTCGCGAGCTTCGCCAGCACATCGAGGCGCGGGTCCGGCACCGCCACCTCGCCGACATTCGGCTCGATCGTGCAGAACGGGTAGTTCGCGGCCTGCGCGGCCGCCGTCTCGGTCAACGCGTTGAAGAGCGTCGACTTGCCGACATTCGGCAGCCCGACGATGCCGCACTTGAAGCCCATGCTATTTGTCCTCGGCGCTCTTCGTGTCGCCAAATCCCTTCGCGACCATCGCGAGGTGCACTTTGTTCTGGAAGCTCGCGTCCTTGCCCTGAGCCAGCAGCCCGGCGTTGTCGGCGATCACGTCGCACAGCGTTTCGACCCATGCGCGTTCGCTCTTGGCGAAATCGCCGAGCACATGCGCGTAAACGAGCTCTTTCACCCCCGGATGACCGACGCCGATGCGCACGCGCCGGTAGTCATTGCCGATATGCGCGCTGATCGAGCGCAGTCCGTTATGACCCGCGATGCCGCCGCCGACTTTCACGCGCACCTTGCCCGGCGGCAATTCGATCTCGTCGTGAAAGACCGAGATGTCGCCGAGAGCCGCCTTGTAGAAATGCATGCCCTCCGCGACCGCCCGGCCCGACTCGTTCATGTAGGTGCCCGGCAGCAGCAGCAGGACGCGCTCGCCCCCGATCGGCCCTTCCGCCGCGACGCCCTGGAAGCGCCGGCGCCAAGGACCGATGCCATGCCGCTTGGCGATCGCCTCGACCGCCATGAAACCGATGTTGTGGCGGTTGCCCGCGTGCTTGCCACCCGGATTGCCGAGCCCGACGAACAGCAGCATGGATCAGGCCCACATGAGCTGCGGCAAGTGCGCCAGAGGGCCGCGGGATCTTCGTGCGAAAATCCCGCGGCGGGCCACTTACTTCTTCTCGGGTGCCGCGCCTGCCGCGGGGGCCGCCGGAGCCGGTGTGGCTCCCGGCGCACCGGTCGGAGCCGGAGGAGCGTCTGCCGCTGCCTGGGCAGCCGCTGCCGCAGCTGCAGCCGCTTCCGCCGCCTGCTTCATTTCCTCGGCGTAGCCGGACGGCGGCACGATCGTGACCAGCGTCACGTCGCCCTGCTCCAGCACGCGCACATTCTCCGGCACGTGAATGTCGCTGAGGTGGCGCGAATAATTGATATCCAGGCCCGTGAGATCGACGTCGAACGACTGCGGGATGTCGTCGGCCAGACATTGCACCTCGATCGTGTGGGTCACGATGTTGACGGTGCCGCCGCGCTTGATGCCCGGCGCCTGGTCGGCGTTCTTCACGTGGATGGGGACACGCACGCGGACACGCGCGCCCACGCCCAGTCGCAGAAAGTCGACATGGATCGGGTTGTCCTTGACGGGGTCAAGCTGGAAGTCGCGCGGGATGACGCGGTGTTTCGTGCCCTCGACGTCGAGCTCGCACACCGTGGTGAGGAAGTGGCCGGCGAAAATCTTGTGGCGCAGTTCCTTGTAGTCGAGCGCGATTGCGATCGGCGCTTTATTGTCGCCGTAGATCACGCCGGGCACGCGGCCCTCGCGACGCACAGCCCGAGCGGCCCCCTTGCCGGCCTTCGGGCGCGCCGTCGCGGTCAGTTCATTGACGGTCGCCATGGTTCTCAAGTCCTTGATGATGATCGTGAATTTACCAACGGCGTGCCTCCAGGGGTGTCGGGGCCGTGGGCGAGCGGCTTATAGCGAGAGCGCGCGCAAAAAACAAGAAAATCGAGAAAATCCCGCAGAATTCGGCGCTCAACCGCCATGGCTGGGATCGGCGGCCGCGGCGCCGCCCAACTTGGCCTCCAGCGCGGCGATGCGGGCCTTGAGCGCCTCGTTCTCCTCGCGCGCGAGCCGCGCCATCTCCTTCACGGCCTCGAACTCCTCGCGCTGCACGACGTCGAGGTCGCGCAGGATGCGCTCGGCCTGGGTGCGCATGATCGTATCGAACTCGCGCCGCGCGCCGGTCGCGACGCCGGCCGCGTCGTTCATCAGCCGCGCGACTTCGTCGAAGAAACGGTTGCTCGTCTGTGCCATCGCGTGCCTCCGGCGCGTCTCGATGCTCGAACATGGGGACAAACGCCGCAGCCGGCAAGAGCGGCGACTTTCTGTGACCGTCGACACATCGCCGATCGCGACGCCTGACTACGCTGCACCCATCGACAACCCGCCGGAGCCTCCGGCAAACCGATGGAGAAAGCCATGACCAACCGTTCCATGCTCAAGACCTCGATCCGCCTCGCCACGATGTTTGCCGCAGGCGTCTACGTGATGACCCTGGCCAGTGCCGCGCAGGCGGGCTGGTACGGTCCGGGCGGCCCGCGCAAGCCGACCGAGTGGTCGACCGGCAGCTTCAATCCGACGCTCGGTCACCGCCCGGTCAAGAAGTAAGCTTGCGGCAGAATGCGCCCTGTCGAGGCCAAAGCCGAGGCAGGGCGCACTGTCTCAACG
>CAYZMR010000219.1:0-6102 GCA_964479515.1 uncultured Hyphomicrobiales bacterium
CGAAGCAGTCACGCTGGCGGATTGTGTTGCACGCGACTAATGTCGGCAGCGGTAGCCGATAGGCGTGTTGGAGGAGTTGGCCGGCAGCTGGGTCCGGACCAATCCAGGTGCCGGAGCAGGCGCCTGAGATCGACAAAGGCAGGGCGATGACCGTTCGCGATGCCGAAGCTCCGCGCCGCTTACAGGCAAAGCGACTGCAATTCGATCGATATGTGCTGGATTTGGATCGTGGCTGTCTGCTTCTTGATGCGAACGAGATTGTCCTTCGGCCAAAGACCTTCGCGGTCGTGCACTACCTCATCGAAAATTGCGGCCGTCTTGTCTCGAAGGACGAACTCTTTGCCGCGGTCTGGCCGAATCTCGCCGTCACGGACGACGCGCTGGTGCAGAGCATCGGCGAACTGCGACGGGCGCTTGGAGACGACGGGCCGCGCCTGATCAAGACGATTCCGCGGCGCGGCTACCGGTTTGAATCTGATGTGTCGGTTGTTGCCCCGATCGGTCAGTCGCCGGGCGATGCCGTGCCGAATTCGACTGCTCGCCGGGATGTGGCTTATCAACCGGAGGCCGTTGTCGGCGCGCGCGCCCCGCCCACCTTGAGCGCAACGAAGCCCTCCGGTTCGCGCATCGGATTGTTGGCCTTGTTTACTCTCGCGGTCCTGCTTGCTGCGGTCGTGCTGTGGGGCGGCGTCTGGACCGAGTGGAAATTTCCGAATGTCTTGGGACACGGCGATCGATCCACAATCAAGAGCCCGGAAATTGGCGCGAAACCCTCGATCGCCCTTCTCCCCTTCCTGAACCAGAGCGACGATCCGGCGCGTGAGTATTTCGCGGACGGACTGACACAGGACATTATCAACGCGCTCGGTCGGTTTTCCGGACTGACGGTGATGTCATGGAACGCCGTCTTCCCATACAAGGGCAAACCCGCAAATCCCGGCGAAATCGGCCGCAGTTTTGGTGTGCGCTATCAGGTCGAAGGCAGCGTCCGCCAGACCGGTGACCGTGTGCGCGTGATCGCACAGATCGTCGACGCGGATGGTCGGGTGCTTTGGTCCGGCCGTTTCGACGAGGCGCTTGCGGATATCTTTGCCTTGCAAGACAAGATCACCACCGAGATCGCCGGGGCCTTGGCGATCCGCGTGACACAGATCGAACAAAGGCGGGTGTTGGCCAAGCCAACCCAAAGTCTTGAAGCCTACGATTATGTGCTGCGCGCCAGGCCGTCGTTGCAGCGCCCGGCGCGCGCGAACATTGCGGAGGCGCGCGTCCTGCTCAGGCGCGCGATCGAACTCGACCCGAACTACGCCGCAGCCTATGCCGAGCTCGCAGAGACATACCACATCGCCGTATCGATGGGCTGGGCGGAATCGCCGACCGCATACCTAAGCCGTGCGGAGGAGTTGGCAAACAAGGCGCTGGGTCTCAACGATTCTGAAGTGCGTGCGCGTATCATCCTCGGCCGCATCCACATCTTCTATCATCGATACGAACAGGCACAGGCGGAGCTGGACCGCGCACTCGGGATCAATCCGAACGATGCCGATGGTCTCGCCGGCCGCGGCAATGTCCTGATGTGGCTGGGACAGACCGATGCGGCGGTCGAGATTTTGGAGCAGGCGCAGCGCATCGATCCCGATCTCAACGCGATCGACCGCTTTGCGCTGAGCCTAGCCTACTATCTGAAGCGGCGTTACGATGCGGCGATCCAACAGGCGGAACTCAATCTTCGCGAAACCGCGGGCGCAAATTTCAGCCGCATCGTGCTGGCGGCCGCCTATGCACAACAAAACCGGAGCGAGGACGCCGCGCGTGTCGTGACCGTGATACGCCGGGACGACCCTACCTTCGACGCAAGGGAGTTCGGGACCAAGTTTCTAAACGCTGTCGATCTCGAACACTTGCGCGATGGGCTCCGCAAGGCCGGCCTCTACGCCGCTGAAGCGGATCGGCTGCCATCGGCAAATGATCGCTAATTTTTCTCAATAAGCGCGCGGTTCTGGGTCGCTTTGACGATGTTCCCCGCAAGGTCCCGCTGGAAGAGGGTCGGTCCGATCGGCTTATTGAAGATATAGAGCTTGCCGTCGCTGATCAGCCAGTATTCCGGGTTGGCGACATCGAGCTCGCCCCTGGTCAGAGCCATCGCGCAGAAGTTTGCGAACTGCGGCGCGTAGCGCACGGGGCCGGCCTTGAAAAGCTCGCGATGCTCCGCGCTCGAGAAGCGGTAGCGGTATTCATCCCATTCATATTCGATCTCCGGCAGCCCGCGCACCGGTTTCCCGTCGGTGAAATAGGCCACAGGATCATAACCCTCGATCGCCAGCGGAACTTTCTCGGCAGCAATGGACCGTGACGCCGTCGCAAATGGGGAGCCTGCGGCGAGCAAGGCGAAACCGCAAATGGCGGCTCGCCGAGAGAGGCTGCGCATGGCGAACTCCTTCTGTGATTTCGGCTTCCCGCGGCGACGGTGCTGCTCGGATGGCAAGCCGAAGCATCTGCGCCAGCGTCTTTCCGGCCGGCGGGACAGATTATAGCTCACGAATCCGTTCGCCTGTTCGAATTTCGGAGTCCCTTCGGCGTTTGCTCCGGATTCTCTCGTTACGCCGACCGCCCGCACCTGATTTCCTCGTCAGGTCCGGCAAACAGGGCGGTCGGGTTTCCGTCCACTCGTTCTGCGCCTCCATCGACGGTCTCACAGCAAAGGGCGAACCCACATGGCTAGAAAGAAAGCGGGTCCCGAGCTGGGCGGTCCGGCGGCGGGCAACGGAATTCTAAGCCGCCGCCACTTTCTCGAAGGCGCGCTCGTCGCCGGTGCGACAGGCGCGGGCGTATCCAGCGCACGAGCTGAGCCGCTCGCTGTCCAGCCCTGGATGAAGGTCCCGGGCGCGGGATTTTCCGGCTACGGCCAGCCCTCGCGTTTCGAGAACAAGGTCGTGCGCGCCATTCCGCCGCCGCCCAACCCGGCCACGCAGGGCGTCGGACCAGCGCGCACGCCGCTACACATGCTTGACGGCATCATCACGCCGTCCGGGCTGCACTTCGAGCGCAGCCATTCCGGCATCCCCGACATCGATCCCGATCAGCACCGGCTGGTGATCCACGGATTGGTCAAGCGCCCGCTCGTGTTCACGCTCGAAATGCTGTCGCGTTATCCGATGCAGTCGCGCATCGCCTTCATCGAATGCGCCGGCAATGGCATGCTTCTCAACGCGCCGCAGCCCCAGCAGGTCGGCATCGCCCCGCTCCACGGCATGATCGGTTGTTCGGAATGGACCGGCGTGAAGCTCTCGACGCTGCTCGGCGAGGTCGGCGTCGAGCCGTCGGCGCGCTGGGTGATCGCCGAGGGCGCCGATGCCGCCGCCATGAGCCGCAGCATCCCGCTCGCCAAGGCGATGGATGACGCGCTCGTCTGTCTCTACCAAAACGGCGAGCGGGTGCGCCCCTCGAACGGGTATCCGGTGCGGCTGCTCGTCCCCGGCTTCGAGGGCAACATGAACGTCAAATGGCTGCGCCGCCTCAAGTTGACCGCTGGCCCGGCCATGACCAAGGACGAGACCTCGCGCTACACGATCCTGCTCAAGGACGAGAAAGCCTGGCAGTTCGTGTTCCCGATGGAGGTGAAATCCGTCATCACGCGTCCGGCGCCGGGCATTACGCTCAAAGGGGCGGGCTTCTACGAAATCTCTGGGCTCGCGTGGTCGGGTAACGGCAGCATCCGCCAGGTCGAGGTGTCGGCCGACGGCGGACGAAGCTGGGCACCCGCAGCCTTGCAGGGCCCGATCCTCCGCCAGGCGCCGGTGCGTTTTCGTGCAGCATGGCAATGGAACGGCGGCCCGACCGTGTTGCAGAGCCGCGCCACCGACGACACCGGCATGGTGCAGCCGACGCGCGCGCAGTTCGCCGCCGAGCGTGGTTTGCGCGGCGCCTTCCACTACAACGCCGTCGCAAGCTGGAGCATCGACGAGAAGGGGGAGGCGACCAATGTCTATGCTTGAGCGCCTCGCAATCTGCGCCGCGATATTCGTCGCGGCCCCCGCTCTGGCGCAGTCCCCGCAGTTCGGACAACCGATCGCGCCTGCCGACATCGCGCCTTGGGACATCAGCATCGGCCCCGACGGCGAGGGGCTTCCGCCCGGCCGCGGCACGGCCATCCAGGGCGAGGCGATCTACGCCGCCAACTGTCAGGCTTGTCACGGTGAGAAAGGCGCGGGCGGCCTAAACGATGCGCTCGTTGGCGGCTTCGGCTCGCTCGCGCCCGGCAAGCCTCCGGTGAAGACGGTCGGCAGCTACTGGCCCTATGCCACGACGCTATTTGATTACGTTCGGCGTGCGATGCCGTTCCCGGAGTCGAAATCGCTCTCCAGCGATGAGCTCTACGCGGTGTCGGCCTACGTCCTCAGCCTCAACGGCATCATCGGCGCGAACGATGTGCTCGACGCGCAGTCGCTGCCCAAGGTGCGAATGCCGAACCGCGACGGGTTCATCCCGTTCCCGCGCAGTCCGAAATAGTTTGTCGATCGTCGCGGCCGGACCTGTTCCGCGCTCGGCGTTTCGAGCGATGAGCAAAGCTGCCTAATGTCATCGTTGTATTCGTCGTGGATGCCGCCGGCAGCCTCGACCACAACGGCGCCCGCCCCCGCGATGCAGCAGAAGAACACCGGAATGCCGAGCAACTCGACCACCAAGGGTGCCCCCAAAGCCAACACCGGAACGGGCGGCCCGGGCGGCACCGGCAACGAGTAACGAATAGACGGCGATCGCTGTTGCGTTCACGCTAACCCTGCGCTCCGCGATTGCCCTCTTGAAAGGCCCGTCGTCCCCGGCGGGCCTTTCGCGTCTCTAACCGAGGTGCCGCATGCCAAAGTACCGCTTCGATGTGCAGGACGGCGTGAAATACGCCGACACCGAGGGTATGGTGCTGCCGGACGATGTTGCTGCGATTGCCGAGGGTGCGAAGGTCGCGCGCGAGCTTAAGATTGACTCCGACGGGGAAACAGAAGGCTGGTCTGTCCAGATCAAGGACGGCAAGCGCGTCGTCGCAGACATTCCCTTCAGCTCGGTAGACTAGCGAGCGCCCCACGGGCCCGGTCGTCACGGTCGGGCCTTTCGCGTGTCTGAACCGCGCAGGTTGGGCGACGGCTAGGAATTGCTGTCGAAGAAGGACTCAAGAAACGCGATAGCCGCGACGGCCACCGCGACGAATAAGACTGCTGGCACCAAGGTTCGCGGAGGAGCCGGAGGTGGGGGCGCAGAAGGCGGAGGTGGCGGCGCTCTGCGACGCGGTGGAGGATCAGCTTGTGGGCGTGACATGGACGATTAACGGAACCGAAAGGACGAAGTTCCGCGTCGCGATCCGTCCCGGAACAGGCATCTCCGGGAGGCGTTGGTGGTGGAACAGTGAGGAGGAAGGCATGCTCAAGGCAACGCTGATCGCGGGTGGCCTCTTGATCGCCACGACCGCGCTCGCTCAACAAAATCCGCAGCAGCAGCCGCAGACGCCGGGAAGCCCGACGCCACAGACTCAGGGTGAGACGCCACTCAACGCAAAGCCGACGCAGGAGCGCAACACTGGCTTGCCGAGTGACCCCAGCACCACGGGGTCGCAAAGTGGCGAGAGCCGCTCGACCGGCGATCGCGCCCCGGCCAAGTAGTCCCCTTCGGCGAAGTTCTGAAATCCCGCCTAACGATCGCGAGGCGGATATCGGACGCGCGCCTCAAGCGCGTGTTCGATATCTTCCGACGCAGCTTGGGATCAGATCGTATTGGCCCTCGTGCCAAACCCCTTCCCAGCGGTCGAACAGGTCGCGCATGGCAGACTCGTTTGGCACGGTCGGACCCGACGCGCCTACTTCCTCCGCGATCAAAATCTTTGTCGCAGCGTTTGCTTGGTCGGTGCCCGCGGTACCTTCCCGGGCGTACGTGCGACGTCTGCCGACCCGGAAGCGGCTAGCCGAAGTCGCGCTGCTGCGCTCATGTCGTAGCAATTCGGCGAGAGCCACAAAGAGCGGCTAGGGTGGAGATGGGTTTGTTCGATCATTGCTAACTGGACCATGCTGGCGCCCCCGTTAGCTCTTGCGACAATCATAGACCCGACATGGGGGC
>CAYZMR010000220.1:0-6079 GCA_964479515.1 uncultured Hyphomicrobiales bacterium
ATTGCTTGCGCAATGCCGTGAAATGCTGCGGGATCGGCCAGATCATCGGCGTGATGAGCTTCTTGGTCACGCCGTCCGCGAGCGCCACGTCGTAGCCGAACGTCATCGCGTCGAGGAAGTCATCGAACATCACGATCACGTCGATCCACGGCCACGCCGGTGCGAGCGGCATCTCCAGCGCCGTGATGATGCCGGTCGTCCCATAGGCGCGGTTGACCTTCTGCGCGGCGTCGGCGCGCAGCTCGATCGCGCGCGGCTTTTCCTCCAACGTCACGACGCGCGCCGCCAGGATGTTGCCGGGCTCGCGCAGGCCGCCGTACGTCACCGAGCCGACGCCGCCCGATCCGCCTGCCACGAACCCGCCGATCGTCGCGGTGCGCTTGGTGGACGGATGCATGCGCTGCTCAAAGCCGTGCGGCCGGGTCGCGGCGTCTAGGTCGTTCATCTTCAGGCCGGCGCCGCAGCGGACCACGCCCGGCTTCTGCCATTCGACCGCCGTCAGGTCGGTCAGGTCGAGCAGCACGCCGCCCTCGAGCGGCACGGCTTGTCCGTAATTGCCGGTGCCGGCGCCGCGCGCGGTGAGCGGGACACGATGCTTCCAGCAGGCCGCCGCGACCCGCATCACGTCGGCCTCGTCGCGCGGGACCGCGATGATATCGGCCGATTTCCCGTGAAGCTGCGCATTGAGCACCGGGCTGTACCAGAAGTAATCGCGCGAGCGCCGCCGCACCGACTGCGGGTCGGTGATGACCGGCACGTCGCCGATGTCCCGCAACACCGCGTCGATATCGTAGCGGGCGGGCGGCACCGACCGGGCAGGGGCCGTCACAGGCGACGCGGTCATTGCGGATGGTCTCCGATGCTCGGACAAGAGGTACAGCAAGAGGCGTACCGGCTGCCAGCCTTGCCCGCCTCGTCCCCTCTCCTGTGGGGTTATGGCGCTTGCCTCTTAACTCGGCAATCGGCTGCTGTATCCTTGGGCATGACGCGCGTCCGCGCTTTCGGTTCAATGGCGCGCGGCGGCATAGGGGTTGCTTCAAACGGCGCCAGCCTCGCCGCCCTTGGGATACGGTCTGGGAGAAGGAAATCCGGCCATGAGCATGATGAAATACCGCATCGACCGCCGCAAAGCGCTGGGGCTCTTGGGCGGCGCCGCATCGCTGGTCGCGGTGCCGGGCGCACGCGTCTCCGCGCAGACGCTCGACAAGGTGAGCTACCTCACCAACTGGCGCGCGCAGGCCGAGCACGGCGGCTTCTATCTCGCGGTCACCAGCGGCCTGTACAAGAAATACGGCATCGACTGCGACCTGCGCATGGGCGGGCCGCAGCAGAACCCTTCGCAGCTTTTGTTGGGCGGCCGCGTCGACATGATCATGTCGAACTCGTTCGAGGGCATCAATTACGCCAAGGAGAACATCCCGTTCCTGGTGATCGCAGCGATCTTCCAGAAGGACCCGCAGGTCATCATCTCGCATCCGGGCGTCGGCCACGACTCGTTCGAGCAGCTCAAGGGCGCGCCGATCCTGATCGGCGCCGGCGGGCGCAACAGCTATTGGCCGTTCCTCAAGGCGAAGTTCGGCTACACCGACGAGCAGGCGCGGCCCTACACCTTCAACATGGCGCCGTTCCTCGCCGACAAGAACCTGTCGCAGCAGGGATTCCTCTCCTCCGAGCCCTACGTGATCATGCAGGCCGGCGTGCAGCCGGTCGTGCATCTGATCGCGGATGCGGGCTTCGACAATTACCAGACCACCATCAACGTCTCGCGCAAGATGGCCGAGGAGAAGAAGGACGTGGTGCAGCGCTTCGTCAACGCCTCGCTCGAAGGCTGGGCGGAGTACATGAAGGGCGGCGCGGCGACCGAGGCCGCGAACGCCGCGATCAAGAAAGACAATCCCGAGATGACCGACGACAAGATCGCCTATGCGCTCAAGGTCATGAACGAGAAGGGTATTGTGAAGTCGGGCGATGCGCTCAAGCTCGGCGTCGGCGCCATGACCGACGAGCGCTGGAAGCGTTTCTACGAGACCATGGCGGACGCGGGCGCGTTCCCGAAGGGCGTCGACTATAAGAAGGCCTATACCCTCGAATTCGTGAACAAGGGCGTCGGCGCGTGAGTCTGGCAACGGCCGGCACGCCAGGCGTCCGGCCGCTCGTTTCGATCCGCAACGTGAGCAAGCAGTTCGCGAACGGCACGCTCGCGATCCGCGGCGTCGATCTCGATCTTTTCGGCGGTGAGTTCGTCAGCCTGCTCGGTCCGAGCGGCTGCGGCAAGTCGACGCTGCTGCGCATCATCGCCAAGCTCGGGCAACCCAGCGCCGGCACGGTCGAATGGCCGACGTCCACCCACAGCGCGAGCGGGGAGGCGCATCCGGATCTGGGCTTCGTGTTCCAGGACCCGACCTTGATGCCCTGGTCGAACGCGCTGAAGAACGTGATGCTGCCGCTGACCTTGGCGGGCGCGCCCGACGGCGAGGCGCAAGCGCGCTCGGCCGAGATGCTCGCGCTGGTCGGCCTGAAGGGTTTTGAAAAATCCTATCCGCGCGAGCTTTCCGGCGGCATGAGGATGCGCGTCTCGATCGCGCGCGCGCTGGTCACGCGCCCGAAGATCCTGCTGATGGACGAGCCGTTCGCGGCGCTCGACGAGATCACGCGGCACAGGCTCAATGACGACCTGCTCGGCCTGTGGTGGCAGAACCGCTTCACCGCCGTGTTCGTCACCCATTCGGTGTTCGAGTCGGTATACTTGTCGCAGCGCATCGTCGTGATGGCGGCGCGGCCGGGGCGCGTGATGGCTGACTTGAAGAACGAAGCGGTCTATCCACGCGACGCGCTGTTCCGCACCTCGGCCGAATACGCGCATCTCTGCCGCGTCGCGTCGGAGACGCTGAAGCAGGCGATCGCCGCATGAACGATCTGCCGCGCAATAGCCCCCTCCCTTTCCCTCCCCCGCTTGCGGGGGAGGGTAGGGTGGGGGACGGCACCGACGCGGACGCGCGCCCGGTGTTCGCGCGAGAGCGGCGCGTGCTCGGCATCGCGGTGAGCACGTGGCCCAGCATCATTGCGCCGATCGCGATCGGCATCCTGATGCTGGCGGCCTGGGAGGCGATCGTCCGCATCAGGGGCACCCCCGCCTATATCCTGCCCGGGCCGCTGCTGATCGGGCAGACCTTATGGAGCGACTGGGGCACGCTCTCGGAGTCGCTGGTCATCACGCTGCGCATCACCTTCGGGGCGCTTGCCGCCGCGATCGTCGTGGGCGTCGCGCTCGCGATCATCTTCACGCAATCGAAGTGGCTGGAGAAGTCGCTCTATCCCTACGCGGTGATCCTGCAGGTGACGCCGATCATCGCGATCGCGCCGCTGATCATCATCTGGGTCGGCGACATCGGCCTGTCGCTGTTGATCTGCGCCTGGATCGTCGCGTTCTTTCCGATCCTGTCGAACACGATCCTCGGACTGAGCTCGGCCGACCACAATCTCGTGGACCTGTTCAAGCTCTACCGCGCGGACCGCTGGCAGACCTTGCGCTATCTGCGGCTGCCGGCCGCGCTGCCGTACTTCCTCGGCGGCCTGAAGATTTCAGGTGGCCTCGCGCTGATCGGCGCCGTGGTGGCGGAGTTCGTCGCCGGCACCGGCGGCAGCGCGTCCGGGCTCGCCTATCGCATTCTGGAGTCGATGTATCGGCTGCAGATCCCGCGCATGTTCGCGGCGCTCTTCCTGATCTCGGCAAGCGGCATCGCGATCTTCGGAATCATCAGCATGATCGCGCATTTCGCGCTCCGGCACTGGCACGAGAGCGCCGTGCGGCGAGAGAATTGATTCAGATGGATTTCTCGCTCACTCCGGAACAGGAGGCGATCCGCAACGCGATCACGGGCCTCTGCGCCAAGTTCGACGCCGACTACTGGCTCGCAAAGGACCGCGACGGCGGCTTCCCGCACGACTTCCACCGCGCCTTCGCGGATGCCGGCTGGCTCGGCATCTGCATCCCGGAGCAATACGGCGGCTCCGGCCTCGGCATCACCGAGGCCGCATTGATGATGCAGACGATCGCGCAGTCGGGCGCCGGGCTGTCAGGGGCCTCGGCGCTGCACATGAACATCTTCGGGCTCAACCCTGTCGTGGTGTTCGGCAATGCCGAACAGAAGCGGCGCATGCTGCCACCGCTGGTCGCTGGACAGGACAAGGCCTGTTTCGCCGTCACCGAGCCCGACGCCGGCCTCGACACGCTCAACCTGAAGACCAAGGCCGAGCGCCGCGGCAACAGCGGCTACACGCTCTCGGGCCAGAAGATTTGGATCTCCACCGCGCAGGTTGCGAACAAGATGCTGATCCTCGCCCGCACCGCGCCGGCCGAGAAGGTCAAGCGCCGCACCGACGGCTTGAGCCTGTTCTACACCGATCTCGACCGCCGCCACGTCGAGGTGCGCGAGATCGAGAAGATGGGGCGCAAGGCGGTCGATTCGAACCAGATGTTCATCGATGCCTTGCCGGTGCCGGTCGAGGACCGCATCGGCGAGGAGGGCAAGGGCTTCAGCTACATCCTGCATGGGATGAATCCCGAGCGCATCCTGATCGCCGCCGAAGCGGTCGGTCTCGGCCGCGTCGCGCTCGAGCGCGCCGCGCGCTACGCCCGCGAGCGCATCGTCTTCAGCCGGCCGATCGGGCAGAACCAGTCGGTGCAGCACCCGCTCGCGCAGTGCTGGATGGCGCTCGAAGCCGCGAACCTGATGGTGTTCAAGGCCGCCGCGCTCTATGACGCGGGCGCGGCCTGCGGCGCGGAGGCGAATGCGGCGAAATATCTCGCCGGCGAAGCAGCCTTCGACGCCTGCGAGACCGCGGTCATGACCCTTGGCGGCATGGGTTATGCAAAGGAGTATCACGTCGAACGATATCTGCGCGAGGCCATGATCACGCGCATCGCGCCGGTGAGCCCGCAGATGATCCTCAATTTCATCGCCGAAAAGGTGCTCGGCATGCCGAAGTCGTATTAGTGATGTGCATGGCGGTGGGACGAAGGTTGGCGCAGCGACGGCGGTCTGCTCCCTCCCCCCATAGCCCGTCTTCGACGGGCTATGGGGGGAGGGGAACAGAGATGAGCGTGTTGTGAGCGAAACGATCTCCGACATCTTGAAAGACCACCGCGCCGGCGCCTCGCCCGAGGACACGGTCGCGCGCAGCTATGCGCGCATCGCCCAGCATGGCGATCCGGCGATCTTCATCACGCTGCGCGATGAGGCGGACGCGCTCGGCGAGGCGAAGGCCCTCGCCGCGAAGGGCGACACGTCGCTGCCGCTCTACGGCGTGCCATTCGCCGTGAAGGACAATATCGACGTGAAGGGCATGCCGACCACCACGGCCTGCCCGGCCTTTGCCTACACGGCGCGTCATGACGCCACCTGCGTGGCGAAGCTCCGCGCCGCCGGCGCCATCGTCATCGGCAAGACCAATCTCGACCAGTTCGCGACCGGCCTCGTCGGGGTGCGCTCGCCGTACGGAGTTCCGCGCAACCTGTTCGATCGCAAACTGATCCCCGGCGGATCGAGCTCGGGCTCGGGCGTGGCCGTCGGCGCGGGGCTCGTGCCGTTCACGCTCGGCACCGACACGGCGGGCTCCGGCCGCGTGCCGGCCGGCATGAACAACATCGTCGGGCTGAAGCCGAGCCTTGGCCTCGTCTCGACCGCGGGCCTGGTGCCGGCCTGCCGCACGCTCGACTGCGTCTCGGTGTTCGCGCTGACCGTCGACGATGCCTGGACGGCGCTCGCCGCCATGGCGGGCCCCGACATCGCGGACCCGTATACGCGCGCGTGTCCGCTCGGCATGCTCGGACCAAGCCCGCACATGCGCGTCGGCGTGCCGATCAAGGGCGAGCGCGTGTTCTTCGGTGATCAGGTGTCCGCCGCGCAATTCGAGCTCGCGATCGAGCGCTTCGCCAAGCTCGGCGCGACGATCGTCGAGATCGACATCGAGCCGTTCTACGAGACCGCGCGGCTGCTCTACGAAGGCCCGTGGGTCGCGGAACGCTACATCGCGGCCGGCAAGCTGATCGCCTCGTCGCCGGAGTCGATGTATCCGA
>CAYZMR010000221.1:0-1622 GCA_964479515.1 uncultured Hyphomicrobiales bacterium
TGCCACGGACGGTTCGGCCGACGGCAGCCACACGGTCACGATCGAGGAGCAGGACGCCGCCGGCAACATCAGCCATGCCGCGAGCCTGACCTTCACGCTCGACACGCGGGGACCAACCGATATCGCGCTCTCGCCTGCCAATGTGGACGAGAACAGCTCGATTGGCACGGTGGTCGGCACGCTGACGACGACGGACGTGGACGGGGGCGCCCATAGCTATGTGCTGCTGGGCGACGCTGGCGGCGCCTTCGCGCTTGACGGGATGGACGTCGTCGTCGCGAACTCCATCCTGCTCGATTTCGAGCAGCACAGCACCGAGCAAATCACGGTGCAGTCGACAGACTTGATGGGCCTCGGCACCGTCAAGGCGCTGGATATCGCCATCAATGACGTCAATCCGGAGAATGTGTTCGGCACGCCGGCGCCCGACCAGATCGATGGCGGCCCGCTTGGCGACCAGATCAACGGCGCCGGCGACAATGACATCATCATTGGCAACGGCGGCGACGACATGCTCGGCGGCGGCCCCGGTGATGACACGGTCATCGGCGGCGACGGCAACGACACGATCTGGGGCGAGGACGGCAACGACAATCTCGGCGGCGGGGACGGCAGCGACGTGATCATCGGCGGGGCCGGCAATGACACGATCGGCGGCGACGACGGCAACGACGCGATCAACGCCGGTGACGGCAATGACGTGATCTTCGGCGGCGCGGGCGACGATCAACTCGGCGGCGGCACCGGCGACGACACGATCATTGGCGGCGATGGTAACGACACGATCTGGGGTGAGGATGGCAACGACACGATCAATGCCGGCAGCGGCAACGACGTGGTGCTCGGTGGCGCCGGCAACGACCAGATCGGCGGCGGTGCTGGCAATGACGATCTGCGCGGCGAAGCCGGCAACGACACGCTATGGGGTGAGGACGGCGACGACTTCGTCAACGGCGGCCCAGGGGACGATACGCTGATCGGCGGCGCCGGCCATGACGCGTTCGTATTCGCGCCCGGCGATGGCCACGACACCATCGTGGACTTCACCACCGCTCCAGGTCCCAACAGCGATTATGTCTGGCTCACCGGCACGAATCTGCATTCGTTCGCCGACGTACTGGCGCATGCGACGTTCGATGCCTCGACCGGCGCGACCACGATCACCCATGACGGCACCGACACGATCACGCTGAACGGCGTCGCGCTCACCAGCCTCACGGCGGCGAACTTCGTGTTCTCATAGCGGCCAGTGGGACCGCTTCTGGCGCCCGGCGGACGTCGCCGCTCTTGATCGGAAACCACCCGCCGGGTTAAGTAGAGACACGGGGCATTTGACGGTCGCCCCGTCAGGCTCGCAAGGCCCAAGCGCCGTCTCCTTCGCAAGCGGAAGGAGACATCATGTTTGCGAGCCTCTTTGCTTCCCTTCAATGCCCACCACGTGTTTGGCGTGCGCTCACGATCCTTCCGTGCATTGCGTTGGGAGTGATCGTTCTCGCCGACGCGGCACAAGCGACGGCGGCGCCGCCGTGCAAGCCGGCACTGGCGTTTCAACAGGTCAGCTTTTCGCCGATCGGCGGATACTGGCTCCAGAGCATCGCGACCTGCCCGTGCCGCGAGCAAGG
>CAYZMR010000221.1:1722-6060 GCA_964479515.1 uncultured Hyphomicrobiales bacterium
CGATCGGCGGATACTGGCTCCAGAGCATCGCGACCTGCCCGTGCCGCGAGCAAGGATCCAACAATGGATAAGATCACTCTCGGACTATTTCTGGCGGCCGCCTTCGCTGGCGGGCTCGTGTCCGGCATTTCGGGCTTCGCCATGGGGCTCGTCGTGTCCGGCGTCTGGCTGCACATGATCACGCCCAGCCAAAATGCGTTGCTGATCGTCTTGTGCGGCCTCGTCACGCAAGGTTCGGGTATCTGGCGCGTGCGCCACGCCATCGCTTGGCGCGCAGTGCTGCCGTTCGTTGTCGGCAGCGCCGTCGGCGTTGCGCTTGGTACGGCGCTGCTCACCATGGTCAACCCGGCCACGGTACGCATCACGATGGGCGTTTTGCTCGCGCTCTACAGTCTTTATGGCCTGCTTCGTCCGGCACTCGGGCCGGTGAAGGGAAGCGTGCCTACGGAGGTTGGCGTCGGCGTCACAAATGGGCTGATCGGCGGGTTGACCGGGTTAGGCGGCATTGCTGTCACCATTTGGTGCCAGCTACGCGGCGGGCCGAAGGACTCGCAACGCGCGATCTTCCAGCCGGTCATGTTTGCGACCTTCGTGATGACGGCGATATCTCTTGCCTTCACGGGCGCATACACGCTGGAAGCCATGAAGCTTTATGCGCTCGCGCTTCCAGCATTAATCGTCGGCCTCTGGTGCGGACTGAAGCTCTACGGCAAGCTCGATGACGCCGCATTCCGGCGCATCATCCTGGTCCTGCTGCTCGCCGCCGGCGTTTCGCTGATCGCCCCGGCAGCGGTGCGCTTGGTGCGAACCGGCGCGACGACCCAAGCCGCCTCAACCTACAAGTCACTCGGTTGCGATCCTGCCCGCACGGCTCGAACGCTGGCGGCGATGGCTTAGCGACGGATTGATGGGGAGCGAGAATGAAACCCTATAAAGTCGCGATCGTCTGGCGCGGGAACCGTGATACGCGCGCTGCCGCAACGCCGCACAACAATCGCTATCATCGCATCTTTGCGGAGCTCCAGGCACTCGGCATCGAAGCCGAACCCGCCGTGTATGCCGAAGAATTGGAAGGCGAGCTTCGCGCGCAACTTGAGAACGTCGATGGCGTGCTGGTGTGGGTCAATCCGCTGGAGGACGGCCGCACCCGGGAGAAGCTGGACTCGGTGCTGCGCGACGTGGCGGCGACAGGGCCCTGGGTCAGCGCGCATCCCGACGTGATCCTCAAAATGGGCGTCAAGGAAATCCTGCATCGCACGAGGCATCTCGGCTGGGGCACCGACACGCGCCTCTACCGCACGGCAAACGAATTCCGCGATCTCTTCCCAACCCTGCTTCGCTCGGGCGGACCGCGTGTCCTCAAGCAAAACCGAGGCAATGCCGGTCAGGGCGTGTGGAAGGTCGAATGGAGTGAGCAGCCGGCCGATGGCGCTCCTGTCGTCGCGGTGCTGGAGGCGCGCCGCGGCAGCATGCCCGAAACCTTG
Source organism: uncultured Hyphomicrobiales bacterium (assembly GCA_964479515.1). GTDB lineage: Bacteria > Pseudomonadota > Alphaproteobacteria > Rhizobiales > Xanthobacteraceae > PALSA-894. Next base: position 3,207 of record CAYZMR010000221.1, read on the forward strand.
CGGCTCGAAATCTTCATGGCGCGTTGCGAGAACTACTTCGGCTGGGGCGGCTGCATCATCGATCAGAAGTTTCAGGAACGCCTGCCCGACGGCATGATCCGCTGCTACATGAGCGGCGACAGGGTCGCCGGCTTCGGACATCAAAAGATAAAGGCGCTTATCCCGCCGCCCGAAGGCCTCGACGCACCCGCCGCGCAGCCCGGACCTCGCATCATGCATGGGCCGAACGCGGCGCCGTTCCAGGGGCTGCGCACCAAGATGGAAACCGAGTGGACGCCGCAGATGATGCAGATCCTCGGGATCCAGGCGAACGCACTTCCCATCATCTGGGATGCCGACTTTCTCTACGGGCCGCGCGACGCTGCGGGCGAAGACACTTACGTCCTCTGCGAAATCAACGTCAGTTGCGTGTTCGCGATCCCCGAAGAGGCGCCCGCCGCGATTGCACGCCGCACGCTCGAACGCCTGAGAGAGCACCGTAAGGCGGTTGCAACGTGAAGACGCCAATCGGCCGTTTTCGTGCTGGATGTCAGGTTCTGACGACACGAGTCCGCAAGACGCCGCGAAGCGGACACGCGTTCGCGACCGCTCAATTCGATTTGTGAGTATGCGCCTTAAGCCGCGCTCGGCTTCTCGGCGGGCTTGAGCCGCTTGTCGAGATAGCCGGTCACCGACTGCATCAGCGGCTCGATCTTGGCGTCGAAGAAATGGTTCGCGCCCGGGATCACCCTCTGGTCGATCACGATGCCCTTCTGCGTCTTAAGCTTCTCGACGAGGCCGGTCACGTCCTTCGGCGGCACGACCGCGTCCTTGTCGCCATGCACGATCAGCCCCGAGGACGGGCAGGGCGCGAGGAACGAGAAATCGTAGAGGTTGGCGGGCGGCGCGACCGAGATGAAGCCCTCGATCTCGGGCCGCCGCATCAGGAGCTGCATGCCGATCCAGGCGCCGAACGAGAAGCCGGCGATCCAGCACGAGCGCGCTTCCGGGTTGATCGACTGCGCCCAGTCGAGGCTCGACGCCGCATCCGACAGTTCGCCGACGCCGTGATCGAACGAGCCCTGGCTGCGCCCGACACCGCGGAAATTGAAGCGCAGCACCGAGAATCCGCGATGCACGAACGCGTAGTAGAGCTGGTACACGATCTGATGATTCATCGTGCCGCCGAACTGCGGATGCGGGTGCAGGACGATCGCGATCGGCGCGTGCTTGATGCGTGCAGGGTGGTACCGGCCCTCGATCCGTCCGGCCGGACCGGTAAAGATGACTTCAGGCATCGAAACCTCAACTTGGGACGCCGCAGCCGCCTTGAAGGCGGGCGACGCGACTGCGACTTACGGTGCGCTTGACGGGAGCGGCAGGCGCGCGTAACTATTTAGAACTGTTCTAAATTCGGACAAGGGCTCGCCATGATGACCCCGACGCATGATGGTCCGGGTGGGCGTGGCGCGAGGTCTTAGCATGATTTCGGGGGCGGAAAGCAAGTCTTTTGAATAGACTTGACCTGACGGATTGGTACCAGATGACCGAACGGGCGTATCTCGACTGGAATGCGACCGCGCCGCTGCGGCCTGCGGCCCGCGAGGCCATGTGCGCGGCGCTTGCGCTACCCGGGAACCCGTCCTCGGTGCATCAGGAGGGCCGCGCCGCCCGCCGCGTGATCGAAGAAGCGCGCGCCGAGGTTGCGGCCCTGGTCGGCGCCGAGCCACGCAACGTGGTGTTCACCTCGGGCGGGACCGAGGCGAACGCGCTGGCGCTCTCCCCGGCCATCGAGGTTAGCGGGGACAAGGCGCCGCGCGAGCGGCTGCTGATGTCGACGATCGAGCATCCGTCGGTGCTGGCCGGCGGACGGTTTGCTCGGCATGCGATTGCGAGCATCGGCGTTGATCCCGATGGACGCGTTGATCTTGACGCGCTCGAACGCGAGCTCGCCAAAGGTCAGCGTGCTCTGGTTTCGCTCATGCTCGCCAACAACGAGACCGGCGTGGTGCAACCGGTCGCGGCGGCGGCCGAAATCGCCCACCGTCATGGCGGTCTGCTGCATGTGGATGCCGTGCAGGCAGCGGGACGAATCTCGATTGATATCAATGCGCTCGGCGCTGATCTTCTGACACTGAGTGCACACAAGCTCGGCGGCCCCAAGGGCGTCGGCGCGCTGATCAGGCGCGACGAGAGCCTCCACTTCGCCGATCCGCTGATCCGCGGTGGCGGGCAGGAGCGCGGCAGCCGCGCCGGAACCGAAAACGTGAGCGGAATCAATGGGTTCGGTGCCGCCGCGGCCGCGGCGCGCGCGGGCCTGGCCGCGGAACGGAGCCACATGCTGGCCTTGCGTGAGCGGCTGGAGGCCGGTTTGCGCGCCATGACGCCGGAAGCCGTCATCTTCGGCGCCGGCGTCGAGCGCGTGCCCAATACGACGCTGGTGGCGCTGCGCGGCCTCAAGGCCGAGACGCTGGTCATCGCCTTCGACCTCGACGGTGTCGCGGTCTCAGCGGGTGCCGCCTGCTCGTCGGGCAAGGTCGCGCCCTCGCACGTGCTCGCCGCCATGGGGGTGGAACCGGCGCTTGCGCGCGGCGCGATCCGCGTCAGCCTCGGGCCGACCACTACCGCGGCGCAAGTCGACCGCTTCCTGGAAGTTTGGCTTAAGCTTGCGCAATCCCTATCTATCAGGGACAAACGCGGCGTCGCCGCCGCGAGCCGCGGTATCGCCGCCTGAAACCAAGGGTGATTTCCGAAAGCCGGGAACAAACACCATAACCGACAAGCCAACCCGCGGTCCTTGAAACCGCTGTGGAGGGATAAAATGCCGGCCGTGCAAGAGACCGTCGATCAGGTCCGCCAGATCGACGTCGACCAG
>CAYZMR010000222.1:0-6042 GCA_964479515.1 uncultured Hyphomicrobiales bacterium
GTGCCCGTCATCTCGGTCACGAGACCGGCATGCGCCAGGATCAGCCCGATCAGCAACGCCTTCTGCTCGCCGGTCGAGGCATCGCCGGCAGCGATCCCCTTCGGCCCGTGCAGCACGTCGAGATCGGTCAAATGCGGCCCGTCGGTGGTGCGGCCCGCGGCGGCATCGCGCGCCCGGTTGTCCCTCAGCGCCGCGCGATAGCGGTCCTCGACCTCGGTCGCGGCCTGCTCCATCACGGCGTTCTCGATCCAACCATTGAGCGCGACGTCGGCCCAGGGAAACAGCGATGACGGATCCTTGCGGCGCGCCAGCACCGCGGCGAGGCGGCGCACCGTCTCGGCGCGCGCGGCCGCGACCGCGACGGCGAGGTCGGCGGTCTCGTGCTCGATCGCGTCGAGCCAGTGCGTGTCGGGGCTTGGCTGCTCCAGCAGTCGATTGCGCGAGCGCAGCGCGCGTTCGAGCGCGCTGACGCGGCTATTGTGCGCGCCGTCGACCGCGAGCACGAGCCGGTCGAGAAAACGCCGGCGCTCGGACGCGGGTCCGGCGAACAGGCCGTCGAGCGCCGGCGTCATCCAGATGATGCCGAGATGGTCCGCGAAGGCGGCCGCCGAGCCGACCGGCTCGCCGTCGATGCGGCATTTGCGCGCGAGCGTCGCATCCTCGGCGGCGGGCGCCTCGATGCCGGTGCCGAGCGTCGCGAGGCCGAGCGCACCCTCCAGTTCCGCCGCGACGGCCCACGACCCGTCGCCCTCCAGGAACGCGACCTCGTCGAGCGTCGCGCGCCGCAGCCCGCGGCCGGGGGCGAGAAACGAGATCGCCTCGATCAGGTTGGTCTTGCCGGCGCCGTTCGGCCCGAGCAATACGACCAGCGGCGCATCGACCGTCAGGCTCGCCGCCCGATAGCTGCGGAAGTTCGACAGCGTCAGCCGGCGGATGCGAGCGGCGCTCATTGCGGCGCCGACGCGCTGGCATGCGACGCCGTTTTGGATCCGTAAAATTGGAACCAAATGAAAACGCCGCACCCTCCGCGCCTGGGTCTTTTGGAACGAATGGCATCACCGGCTAGTTCATTCATCGAGAGAGTCGCGTCCCCGGCTCGGAACACGTCAGCGCCGACCGGTTGGAGGAACCCATGACGAAAACGAAAACATTGCAGGACGATTTAACACGCCACCTGACCGATTCGGTCGAGGGCCTGCACAAACAAGCCGAGAGAGTCGAATTCTGGGCGTCAGCCGTTACGGGTTTCGCGCAGCCGGTGCCCGCCTATGAACCGGACAAGACGGCGATCGCGCGCTATATGCACCCCGGCCGGCCTCCGAGGAAGAAGCTGCATCGCCGTCCCAACAAGCGCCGCAAGGTGGGCGACGTCACACCCGCATCGGCATGAGCACGTAGAGCGCCCCGCCGGCGTCCTTGTCCTGGATCAAGGTCGGCGATCCCGGATCGGCCAGCTTCAACACCGCGACCTCACCGTCGATCTGCGCCGCGATGTCCAGCAGGTAACGCGAGTTGAATCCGATATCGATCGGGTCGGAGTCATACTCCACCTCGATCTCCTCGGTCGCGCTGCCCGAATCCGGATTGGTGACGGTGAGCACCAGCTTGCCGGCCGAGAGCGCGAGCTTGACGGCGCGCCCGCGCTCACTCGACACCGTCGACACGCGGTCGACCGCCGCCTCGAAGTCCGGCTTGTCCACCACAAGCGTCTTGTCGTTGCCGACCGGGATCACGCGCCCGTAGTCCGGAAACGTGCCGTCGATCAGCTTCGAGGTCAGCACGACGTCGCCGATGGTGAAGCGGATCTTGGTCTGCGACAACTCGATCGCCACTTCGGCATCGAGGTCCTCGATCAGGCGCTGCACCTCGCTCACGGTCTTGCGCGGCACGATGATGCCCGGCATGCCCTCGGCGCCAGCGGGCGCGTCGAGCTCGACCTGGGCGAGGCGGTGGCCGTCGGTCGCGACCGCGCGCAGCTTCACCGCCTTGCCGGTTCCGGCCGTGTGCAGGTAGATGCCGTTGAGATAATAGCGCGTCTCTTCGGTCGAGATCGCGAACTGGGTCTTGTCGATCAGGCGCTTCAAATCCTTCGCGGCGACCACGAACTTGTGCGTCATCTCCCCGGCCGCAAGGTCGGGGAAATCGCTCTCCGGCAGCGTCTGCAGCGTGAAGCGCGAACGCCCGGCGCGGATCACCAGCGAGGCGCGGTCGCCGGAAGAGTCGAGCACGATCTGCGAGCCTTCCGGCAGCTTGCGCACGATGTCGTAGATCATGTGGGCCGGAACGGTCGTGGCGCCCGCAGGCGAGACCTCGGCCGGGATGCTCTCCATCACTTCGAGGTCGAGGTCGGTCGCTTTCAGCCCGAGCTTGCCCTTCTCGGCGCGGATCAGAATGTTTGCCAGGATCGGAATGGTGTTGCGCCGCTCGACCACGCGGTGCACGTGGCCGACGGATTTGAGGAGCGCGGCGCGCTCGACGGTGACCTTCATGTCGGACCCCACTCGGGCGTGAACAACGTCCGGCCAGGCAAGCTGCGCCGGGTCCTGAAGGTGGCGCGCGCGCCGCCTTTCGGCAAGGCCGGAAGGCGGTGGGCGCGCCAGTTATTCAGCGGATTCCGAAGCGGAAACGAGCCCGCGTGGGCTCACTCCTGCAGCAGCCGCTTGAGGAGCTCGATCTCCTCGGCGAGCACATTGTCGTTGTCGACCAGGCTCTCGATCTTGCGCACCGCGTGCAGCACGGTGGTGTGATCGCGCCCACCGAAGCGCCGTCCGATCTCGGGCAGCGAGCGCAGGGTCAGGGTCTTGGCCAGGTACATGGCGATCTGGCGCGGGCGGACCACGTTTGCGGTGCGGCGCGACGAGAGGAGGTCGGCGCGGCTCACATTGTACTGGCGCGCGACGACGCGCTGGATGTCCTCGATCTTGACGCGCTTGGGCTCCTGCGGGCGGATCAGGTCGCGCACCGCGCGCTCCGCCATGTCCATGGTGACCGGGTGGCCGGTGAGCTTGTTATGAGCAAGAAGTCGGTTGAGCGCGCCGTCGAGGTCGCGGCCGTTATGCGTCACGCTCTTGGCGATGAAGGCGAGCACGCCTTGCGGAACGTCGAAGCCGGAATGATGGACGCGCGCGGTCGCGACCCGGCTTTTCAGGATTTCGAGCCGCAATTCCTCCTCGAGCCCACCGATCTCGACCACCAGCCCGCCCGCCAGCCTCGAGCGCACGCGGTCGTCAAGGCTCTCAAGATCGCCCGGCGGACGGTCGGCCGCGATCATCACCTGACGCCCGGCGTCGATCAGCGCATTGAGAGTGTGGCAGAACTCGACTTGCGTCGACTTGCCTTGCAGGAACTGCAGATCGTCGATCACGAGAACGTCGATGCCGCGCAAGGCCTCCTTGAAGGCGAGCGCGGTCTGCGCTTTCAGCGCCGCGACGAAGCCGTACATGAACTTCTCGGCGGTGAGATACAGCACCTTGCGGTCGGAGACGCCGTTGCCCGCCCAGGCGACCGCCTGCAACAGATGCGTCTTGCCCAAGCCTACGCCGGCATGGATGTAGATCGGGTTGAACATGACGGCTTCGCCGCGACGGGCGAGCGCGACCTGCTTTCCCGCCGCATGGGCGAGCGTGTTGGAACGGCCGACCACGAAACTGTCGAAGGTGAGCCGCGGGTCGAGCGGCGAGCCGCCGAGCGCTTCGTGCGCGGCCTGGGCGGGGAGCATCGCGCCGCGCATGTCGGCGCGCTCCGTGGCGCTCTTCTGCTCGCGCGCAACCTCGACTGGCTCGGCCGGCTTTGCCTTCACGGTCGCGTTGCGCAGCACCGCGGTGCGTACCACGAGCTCGATGCGCCGCATCGTCGGGAGCTCCGCGCGCCAGCACGCGAGCACCTTCTCGGTGTAGTGCGAGTTGATCCAGCTCTTGAGGAAGCGCGTGGGCACCGACATGCGCACCGTGTCGCCGTCGACGGCATCGAGATCCATGCGGGCAAACCAGCTCGTGAACACGTCCTCGCCGACCTCGGCGCGCAGGCGATGCCTGACGCGTTGCCAGAGGTCCTGATCCTTGTCCTTGGTGCTCATGGCGCACGGCTCGTGACGGGACGCCCCCGCGAGGGGGACGGAGAGGGCCGGAGGCAGGTCCGGCGCAGCGGTGCGCATCGGCACGGACGTTTGAGGCATGATGGGATCCGGTGAAGATCGGTCGACATCGCGTAAGACCGATGAGTGGAAACACGTGGGTGAAAGAAACCGCGCGGCGGCGGGCAGCGCCGACGTCAACTGCCGGGCGGCGCGCCGCGTCGACACCTCACCGATTCCGCCGAGGCCTGTGAGGGAGCAAGGTCTGAAACAATGATGGTGCTGGATCGTGCGGCGCCGGATGTCGCTTGCGACGACAATGCGGTGGCCGGAAAATCCGGCTCTAGCCGTGCTTGGCTCATGGGGCCCCCTGGATCGATCGCGCCGCCGTGCGCGATACCGCCTCTAAGTGTTTTTGTACTCTATTACGTTGGCTTGGCTACCTCACGCACGCGAACAAGGACTAGAAAACGGAAAAATCAAGTCTACGCGCTTCGGTATCTTACGGGACAAGGCAGGACTTCCTTTACGCCAGCACGCGACACTTTCCGTTCTCATCACCGATGAGCTTGAACACTGAGCTGTTCTTGAGGCCCTTCGAGCATGGGAAGTATTCAAAGGATACATCGCCGCGCCCGCCTGGCAAGAATTTCCGTTAACGAAGTGTCGTCGTCAAGCCGCCATTTTGGTGCGCGTTCGCGCGGCGCAGGGTGGCGGCGTCACAACCGTTTGAATTGGCGTGCGGATTCAACGCGCGACGGCACGACAAGATGACACTGCGGCACAATGCTTTCTGACGCACGTGCCACGCCGGAAAAATGATTCCGCGAGCCCCGCTCTCGCTGTGGCCTCTAAGCGCCTTTGCGCGCTGCGGTTTTCTTGCGCAAAAGAGCAACGTAACCCTTGCCATCGCGACGCGTTCGCGTGCGCGAAATGAAAATTATTCCGCGCGCGTGAAGCGAATACGTATCGGCGGTGACGTCGTCGCAACAATCGGATGAATGCAGATGTGCCCGTGCGCACGCACAAATTCCGCCGCGACATCAAAACGGCTCGCGATCGTCGCATAAACATAAAGCCCAGCCAAGGCTGGGCTTGCAGCGTCAGCGATCGGGAAATGTACTTACTTGCCGAGCTTGGCGACGCGATGCGCGAGACGCGAGACCTTGCGGTTCGCGGCGTTGCGATGGATCACGCCTTTTTGCGCTGCACGAATGAGTTCGGGTTCGGCCGCCTTGAGCGCCGCGAGCGCGGCGTTGCGGTCGCCGGCGGCGATCGCGTCCTCGAGCTTGCGCAGCGAGGTGCGCATGCGCGAGCGGCGCGCCTTGTTGACCTCGGTGCGGCGCGCGATCACGCGCGTGGCTTTGCGGGCGGAAGACGTATTGGCCATCGATCTTTGTCCGTCAGATGCGGGGCGCCGCAGGCAGCCACCGATCTCAAGCGTTGAAAATGAAAGGCGGCGAGACCTCGCCGCCGGTTGGGCAGGCTTATAGAGGGGGTGTCCGCAGGCGTCAACGGCCGCGGACCGGCCCGCTTAACGCGTCCGCGATGATCCGCGCCATTGGGCCATACTCCGTTTCATGACTTGATATCGACGCCTCGATCCATCGGTCGCCCGCGATCCGGGCGAGGTCGAGGCGATGGCCGGCCTGCTGGGCGAGCTGCTTGAGGTAGTGGAGCTGGGTGCGGCCGTTTCCTTCGCGGAAGGGATGGATGTAGTTGATGTCGCCGACGATGACGGCGGCTTGCTCGGCAAAGTCGGGCGTCGTCAGGCCCTCCAGGAAACGCATCCGGACGAGACGCCGGTGCACGTCCGCCATGCCGGTCTGGATGTATTGGCGGAACTGGAATTGCTGGCGGCCTTTGCTGATCTCGACGGTGCGCAATTCGCCCGCCCAGTCGTAGACGTCCTGGAAGAGATGGCGATGGATGGCGCGCAGGTGGGCGAGGTCGAACGAGCCGCGCGGGAT
>CAYZMR010000223.1:0-6034 GCA_964479515.1 uncultured Hyphomicrobiales bacterium
AGGCCAACGACATGCGCGGTGCGGTTCGATGAAGTGGACGATTTCCGCTGTTGGCCCTGAGCGTCGTTTCGCTGCGGTGCAATGATTCGTCGGCTATTGGGGGCAGAGCGGACTCTTGTCTTCCCCAACCTGCGCACGGTGGGGATAACTGGCGAGGCGTGGAACGAGTCATGGTATCGTCACTGTAATGAATGACGACCTGTCGCGACCTGTCGCGACAACCCCCGACAGCGATTTCACCCTCACCATCGACGATGCCTTGGAGCGCTATGCCCGTGCCGGTCTTCCCCGCACGCCACGGAGCATTCAACGCTACTGCGCGAAGGGTCACCTCGATTGCCGACGCATCGAGACGAGCTTCGGCGAGAAATATCTGATCTCACCTGCGTCCGCCGACAAGCATATCGCCTATATCGAGGAGGTGCGACCTGTCGCGACAGGTCGCGACGCGCCGCGGCAAGTCGCGACAAGTATAGCGGGGGAAAAGAAGGAAAAGGAGCCGCGAGAAGAAACCCCGACAGGCGGCGACCAGCCGCGACCTGTCGCGACAGGTCGCGACAATGACGTGCGCTATGTCGCGCGCTTGGAAGACGACAACCAATTCCTGCGCGGGCAACTGGCCGTCAAGGATAAGACCATCGACGCGCTGCTGGAGCGCGACCGCGAGAGCAACATCCTGGTCGGCCAGCTGCAGCAGCTCCTCGCACCTTTGCTTTCAGCGCCCGACCGAGAAGGCGCCCAAGATAAGGCAGTGCGCAAGGCGCCACCCGCGAAGTTTCCAGCAGGCAGTTCACAGGCTGTCCCCACAAGCGAGTAAATGCTGCCTCATAACGGCGACCTATAATTTCAGCACGCTATGGAGTTAAAACAGCGCGCCCGCAAGGTGCCGCAACACCCGCAGGTCATCGAAAAACTTTACATGGAGAACACGCTCTTGCGTGTCGCCGGTGCGCTGTTCTGCCACGACCCCAAGCGGGCATCAACACGCACCGGAAAAATCGAGCTCAATAGGGGAGCCAACGACAAGCATATTGTCATTCGGCCGGACCCTGAATTCGGGCAGCCGGGACAGCTCGCCCATAAGGTGTTCGTCGCCCTCATCAAAAAGCATTCCGACTACGGCCGCCCGATCCAAAAGCAAGTGTCGTTCACCAAGCGCGAGATCATGCGCATGGTCGGCCGGCAGGAATGGGGAGGCCGCGACAGCGAGCAGCTCTCTCGCGCGCTGCACGAAATCCACCACACGTTCATAAAGACGCAGTTCAAAAGCCCGCTAGGCAAATTCATCGAGCACTCGTTCAACATCTTTCCGGAGATCCTGATCGAGCGCCGAGAGTTCGCGAGCGACCCGATCGAAGCCTGCACCATCACGCTGGCAGAGCCGATCATCACCTCGCTTGAGGACAAACATTTCACGTGCCTGAATCATTCGTTGATGCAGGGACTCGGGACGATAGGGCAGGCGTTCTACATGCGGCTCTTTTTTCACTTCGCCAACATGTATGACGGGCAGCAGAAAAGTCGGCTGGTATTTTTCAAGCGATACGACGACATCTGTGCCGAGTGGTTGGGCGGCCTCGCAGTCCACAAATACAAATCGGTGATCGAGCGCGACCAAGTCGGACCTCACTTGCAACAGCTCGTCGCTGCTGACTTCCTTACGTCGTACATTCTCGAACCTGCCAAGACCCGCGACGGCTTCGTCATCACTTTCAAACCGGGCCGCGCTTTCTTCGAGGACTACGACCGGTTCTATCGCAAGCAGCAGCACGGTGCGGTGCGATCGAGCTTCAGTGACGACCGCGAGAAGATTAAGGAACCGCTCCAAGTCGCCTACCTCTTCACCGAGAAGAAAACGGGCCGACTGGCGAGTTCAATCGGCTTCGTCAATTCCAAGGACGTGGAGACCGCCAAACAGCTCCTCGCCAAGATCGGCTTCGACGACATGCCAGCCTTCCTCGACTACGCGTTGGCCGAGGCTCGCAGTACGAGCTTCAACGTGCAAACGCTCGGCGGCCTCAAGCAGTACGTCACCGGATACCTCACCACGCGCGAACGCAGGGCCGCCGCACAGACACGGGAAGTCGCCCGCCGGACTGCCGAGCGCGACGACAGGCTCCGCGGCGAGTACGATGCCTACCGCCGCGCGGAAGCGTCCCGGATTCTCAATGGCCTTCCGAAAGCCGCGAGAGCGGCCATCGAGACCGACGCCCGTCCTCACGTGGCGGCCTTCACCGGGCCCCTTCACGCGCAGATGCTGGAGGTGCGAAAACGAATGCTGACTGCCCAACGCTACGGCGACCGGATCAGGTCATTCGAGGAATGGAAAGCCGCGAACCGCGGAAAGTGAGCGTGTTCAATGTTCCCAACACCACCCCAACGGGGTGGGGGCTTTGACCCAAGAGACCGGGGGTTCTGACCCAACCAGGTGGGGGCTTTCACCCAAGCATGCGGCTCCTCGGATCACCGAAGAACGTCGTCCCACAGCGACCGTTTCAAAATGACGCGCCGCATCCAATAGAATTCAATAGATATTCTACACAGGCCGCTCGGCTCGTGTGTTTTCTCATAAGGAAGGGTACAGGGCCGGTACGACTGATTTGTACCTCTTTCGAAGAACAGGCACCGATCGCTCCTTATCAGTTCTCATAATTCGCCCCCGCTTTGTCGGGCTCGCCGCCCGACCCCGCGCCGCCACTTTGCAAAGCAAAGCTGGCGGCCGCTGCGCTCCTCGTCTTGGTGACTGCGGTGCTCGGGCTGGCAGCACGGGGTCGGCCGGCTGCGCCGGACGGTCGCTTCGCTCCCTCCGACAAAGCGGGGGCGGAGAACACGCGATACATCGGCCAAAAAACTACCCCGGACGCCAAATGACACCGGGGCAGAAGTCAGTGATATGGCTTGTTGCCGGACGGCTGATCGGGGGCACGAGAAGCGTCCGGCGCGCCTTGCTGCACATACATGATAATCGACTGCACAGGTTCAAGGCGCGCCTCACTGCTGCTCACGGGACCGTGTTCGCAAGTCCTGACCCCGCAGCCGAAGCCATCACGGTGTCGCGTGCCTGGCGTCGACGTAGTACACCCAAAAGCGGAAATGCCTTTGCACTGCAATAAGCTACGCAGTGGGCCAATAGACGACACCGCACCCCTTCCGCGCGGACGGGCAACCAGGTAGCTTTATTCGAGAGCAGACGCTGAGAATGCTCAAGTCCCGCCTTCTTGCAATCGGGGGACCATCATGAAACGTCTCCGCCGTCGATTTCTGCATCTCGCAACAGGTGCTGCCGTGGTAATCCTTCTGGCCGTCGTGTTGCCCGCCATGGCGCAGACCGCTTGGCCCGACCAGCGCGAAGGCGACATTGTGCTCACGGATTTCGGCTTCGCCTCGGGCGAGGTTCTGCCGGAACTGAAGCTGCATTACATCATGCTCGGGACCGCAAGACGCAACGCCGCAGGCGACATCGTCAACGGCGTACTTCTGCTCCACGGTACAAGTGGCACGTCGAAGAACTGGCTGCAGCCAACTCTGGCCGATGAATTGTTTGCGCCCGGCGCGCCGCTCGATGCCAAAAGATATTTAATCGTCATCCCGGACGGAATTGGCCGCGGTGCATCGTCGAAGCCGAGCGACGGCCTGCGGATGAAATTCCCGCACTACCGCTACGTCGATATGGTGGTCGCGACCCATCGCCTGCTGACGGAGCATCTCGGCCTCAAGCACCTACGGCTCGTGCTCGGCACCTCGATGGGCGGCATGCAAGCCTGGATGTGGGGCGAGATGCATCCCGATTTCATGGATGCCCTGGTGCCGGTTGCGAGTCAGCCGATCGCGATCAGCGGCCGCAACTGGATGTACCGGCGCATTGGCATCGAGGCCATCAGGAACGATCCTGATTGGAACAGCGGCAACTACGAGAAGAATCCGACGCATTACGTCTATGCAGCGCCGATCGCGGCGCTGATGACGGAAAGCGCCATCCACTTTCAGCAAGTCGCGCCCAGCCGCGAGGCGATGGACGCGCTCTACCGGCAGTTGGTCGAGCAGGCGAGCAAGCTCGACGCCAACAATCAGCTTTACGCCATCGAGGCCGTGATGGACTACGACCCCTCGAAGGACCTGGAGAAGATCAAGGCCAAGTTGCTCGCCATCAACTTCGCGGACGACGAGATCAACCCGCCCGAGCTCGGCGTAATGGAGCGCGAGATCAAGCGCATTGCGGGCGCGCGCTTTGTGCTTGTTCCCGCGAGCGAGAAGACGCACGGCCACTACACCTACAATCTCGCGGCATTCTGGAAGCAGCACCTCGCGGACTTCATGAAGGAGCTGCCGCCGCCGATGTGATATTTCTGTCCGCCGCCGCTTTGCTCCCGATGGCAGACTCGGCAGCGGTCGACTGGCGCGACAGCTAAGGGCCAATCGCAGGCCTCTCCTCCAATTTTCGAGGCGGCTCTTTACGTAAAGTGCGCGATTGGATAAAATTCCCAACTGGGCTCGAGGCTATCCCATGAGCGACACGAGAGCTGGTGCCGCGCCAGCGCTGAGTCGGTTGTTTACTGGTACGACAGGGCGCGTCTACATGCTGCTCTGCCTGATGTTATTTTTCGAATATATTGATCGCGTGAATCTTTCTGTAGCCGCACCGTTGATCAAAACCGAATTGAATCTGTCCAATACACAACTCGGCTTTGCCCTTTCAGCGTTCGGATATTGCTATGCGTTTTTTCAGATCATCAATGGCTACATCGGCGATCGATTTGGACCGCGGCTGACGCTGACGCTTTGCGGCATTCTGTGGGCGATGGGCACGGTCGCTACCGGAATGATCGGCGGGCTGACATCTCTAGTCTTTGCGCGCCTGCTGGTGGGACTTGGCGAAGCCGGAACAATCCCGACGGGCGCGCGCACCATGGCGAACTGGGTGCCGCGCAACCGCCGTGGATTCGCCCAAGGCTTCACTCATTCCTGCGCGCGCCTTGCGGCAGGCGTTACGCCACCGATTGTCGTGATGATCATCGCCTTTGTCGGCTGGCGAGGAGCGTTTGTACTGTTGGGCGGCATCAGCCTTGCCTGGGCTGCCGCTTGGTTTGCGTATTTCCGCGATGATCCTCGCAGCCACAAGGGCATTACCGAGGCTGAACTCCGGGACCTTCCGCCCTACAGCCCTCCGCAGACGAATTTTGCAGCGATACCCTTCCGGCAACTGATTGTCCGCACCCTGCCGGTGGCGATGGTCTTCTTCTGCCACGCCTGGACACTATGGCTGTTTTTGACTTGGCTGCCGACGTTCTTTGCCGAAAGTTATCATCTCGATTTGAAGGTCTCGGCGCTGTTCACATCAGGCGTGTTTCTCGCGGGAATGATCGGCGACACGGCGGGTGGGCTTCTGACCGACGCCATCCTTAAGCAAACCGGCGACGTCAACGTAGCGCGCCGCAATGCCGTTATCGTGGGATTCGCGGGATCACTGATATTCATGCTGCCCGTGTTTTACGTTCACGACCAAATTGTGGTCGCTCTGATGCTTGGCGCTTCATTGTTTTTTCTAGAAATGACCGAAGCGCCGATATGGGCAGTTCCCATGGATGTTGCGCCTCAATTTGCCGGAATTGCTGGCGGGATCATGAGCACCGCGGCTGGACTTGCCGCGACGATGTCACCGCTCGCATTTGGCGTGATGGCAGACTGGACCGGAAGTTATAGCGTTCCCTTCGTCGTTTCAATCGGCCTCACAGGCGTCGGCATTGCCCTGTCGTTCTTCATGCGGCCGGCTCCTCAGATAGAATTAGCGACGCCAAGCCGAACATCTGTGATCCCTGCGGTATGAAGTTGGGGGGGCGTTGATTCCGTCAGTCGCGTCGATCTTAACATGTTCGCGGCATGTCCGGTTCGGGTCAATCGCGCCGATTCAGCGATGTCCGCGATAGGTCCGCTCTTCCCTCAATAGCAGCCGTCGCATGCCGTGCCGCGAACGGTCGAGAAGGGCCAGAAGCGGTCATTCGGACTAACTCAGTCCTGTTCGACAGCCCCACGGGGG
>CAYZMR010000224.1:0-6024 GCA_964479515.1 uncultured Hyphomicrobiales bacterium
TGCGCGAGCGCCCGGCCGACGTGATCGAACTGGCCGAGCACTTCGCCAAGATGCATGCGCGCGCGAACGGCATGCCGGCGCGTCCGCTCTCGACGCAGGCCCGCGCGCAGCTCATCGCCGGCCGTTGGCCCGGCAACGTGCGCGAGCTGGAAAACACCATGCACCGCGCCGTGCTGATCGCGTCGGGCGACGCGATCGGCCCTGAGGCGATCATCTCGCCGGACGGCGCGCGCCTCGACCAGCAGCGCGCGGCGCCCGCGGTCGCGCACGCGGCGCAAGCCGCCGAGACGGTGACGCGCGCGCTGGTCGGCCGCACCGTCGCCGACGTCGAGCGCGACCTGATCCTGGAGACGCTGCGGCACTGCCTCGGCAACCGCACGCACGCCGCCAACATCCTCGGAATTTCGATCCGCACGCTGCGCAACAAGCTCAACGAATATGCCGGCGACGGCGTGCCGATCCCGCCGCCGGGGAGCGGTGGAAGCGAATTCAGGCTCGCAGGCTGAAGGCTTGTAGATTGTAGCCCGGATTGAACGCAGCGAAATCCGGGACCGGCTGCGCGGCATGAACCCCGGCTTTCGCTACGCTCAAGCCGGGCTACGACATCAATTCACCGCCAGAACGGCTTTTGCGATTCCCGCGTCGCCTCGACGCGCGTGATCCCGATGTCGCGCAACATGTGGTCATCCAGCTCGGCGAGCGCCTGGCGCTGACGCGCGCGCTCGATCCATCGGGCGAAGAGGCGAAAAGGCGACGCGAGTCGGCGATTGGACGCGGCGGGCCGGGCCGGGCGCCAGATCGAATAGCTCTGCGGCGGCAGCAACAGATCGAAGGTCGGCATGGTGTTTCTCCTCTTGTTTGACGAGGAGAAGATGGCGGCGAACGGCGCCGCAATGTTTCGCCCGCCACCGAACTGGATCGCCGGACGCTTCGGGCTCGGCCGAAGCGATTGGTCGTGCCGCCGCCGCCGGCCCGCGCTATATCTGGGCGCATGAGCGAAGCCCTCGACATGGCGACCGTTGCGGCGCTGATCGGCGATGCCGCGCGCGCGAACATCCTGTGCGCGCTGCTCGGCGGACGCGCGCTGACGGCGGGCGAGCTCGCCTATGCGGCGCATGTGTCGCCACAGACCGCGAGCGGCCATCTCGGCAAGCTTGCCAGGGCACGGCTCGTCGAAGTCGCGCAACAGGGCCGCCACCGCTACTACCGCCTCGCCGGCCGTCACGTCGCCGCGATGCTGGAGAGCATCTCGGAGGTCGCGGCGATCGCGCAACCGCGCATCCGGGCCGTGCGCATCGGCGATGACATGCGCAATGCGCGCATGTGCTACGACCACCTTGCCGGCCGGCTCGGCGTCACGATCGCGGATGCCTTGCGCGAGAACCTTCACGTCGAGCTCGCCGACGATGGCGGCGTGGTGACGCCCTCGGGCGAGGCATTCTTCGCCAAGCTCGGCATCGATCTCGCCACGGCGCGCCAGAGCCGCCGCGTGTTCTGTCGGCCATGCCTCGATTGGAGCGAGCGGCGGCCGCATCTTGCCGGCGCGGTCGGCGCCGCGATTGCGCGCCGCCTGACCGAGCTGCGCTGGATCGCGCGCCAACGCGACGGCCGCGCGCTCACCATCACGCCGATCGGTTGGAACGCGATCGAACGCGCCTTCGGCTGTTCGCTGCACGATCATACGGTGCAAGCGCGGCCCGCGCTGCGCGTCGTCTCCGGCGGATGACATCGTCCGGGTCGACCTCTATGGTGCGCTCCTCGCAGATGGGAATGCGCCATGGTCCGCGAAATCGCGCGCACGTTTCTCGGATTCGCCGCTCTCGCCGTCGCGGCGATGTTCGCGACATCAGCCTCCGCCGAGGTCAAGACGTTCCGCGATTGGCTCGTCGCCTGCGACAACGTGCGGACCTGCACGGCCTATGCGCTGCGGGAAAATTCGAGCGGCGCGTTCCTGCGCCTCGATCGCGACGGCGCGGCCGCGGCGCCGCCACGGTTCACGGTCCTGGTCGATGCCGAGAAAGACACCAAGATCGAGCTCGCGTTCGACGATGCGACGCTTCCCGGCCTGCCGAAAGGTCCGATCACGGCGACATCCGGGGAAGACCTCACGCACATCGAGATCGCCACGGATGCGGTCGAGACGTTCACCGCGTCGCTGCGCAAGGCCGGCAAGATCATCGTCGCGCGCGCCGAACCGAAGCCGGGCGAGGAGCGCGTCATCGGCGAGATTTCGCTCTCCGGCGCGGTCGCCACCATGCTGTGGATCGACGAGCACCAGCGGCGGCTCTTGACCGTGACGGCGCTGATCAAGGTCGGCAACCTGCCGGCGAGCGTGATTCCGGCCGTGCCGGCGCTTCCGGTGGTGCACGCCGCAACGCCCGCAGCGGCGCCGGCCGACAAGATCTTCCCGAAGGCGGTTCTTGCGCGCGGCCGCAGCATCTGCGGCGCGGACGACCCAAAGCCGCAGCCGGGCGAGGTCAATGCGCTGAGCGGCAATCTGCTGCTCTATTGGTTCGAGTGCCGGCAGATGAGCGGCGCCTACAATGCCTGGAGCGGATTCCTGATCGCACCGCGCGACCACCCCGAAGCCGCGCGGATGGCGCGGCTCCCCTACCCGCCCGGCGAAGTCGCGATCGCCGGCATGTCGAATCAGTTGCTCGTCAACGCCGGCTTCGACGAGAAGACGCTAAAACTCACGATGTTCGGCAAGGGGCGCGGCCCGGGCGACTGCGGCTCGGCCGGCGAATGGGTGTTCGACGGCACGGCCTTCCGCCTCACGCGCTATCAATCGATGCCGACCTGTGGCGGACTGATCTCTGACCAGTGGCCGGTGATCTACCGGGCGAAGGTGGAGTAACGCGTTGTAGCCCGGGTTGAGCGCAGCGAAACCCGGGATCGCGCGGCTTGGCCTATCCCCGGATTTCGCTGCGCTCAATCCGGGCTACGACTACAAACCCTTCATCACCCACTCCGCGATCACCTCCGGTGCCGCGTCGACCGACACCGTGAGCGCGCGCTCGTCCGCGCCCGGCTCCTCGAGCGCCGCGAACTGGCTGCGCAAGAGCGCCGGCGGCATGAAGTGGCCCTTGCGCGCCTTCAGCCGCGCTTCGATCAGTTCGAAATCGCCTTTGAGGTAGACGAGCCGCACGTCGGCGCTCTGCTTCCCCGTGATCAGGTCGCGATAGCGCCGCTTGAGCGCCGAGCAGGTGACGACGCCGGTCTCGCCGGCCGCGCGGCGCTCGGCGATCCAGTCCGCGATCGCGGTCAGCCACGGCCAGCGGTCGTCATCGGTCAGCGCCTCGCCGCGGCTCATCTTCTCGATGTTGGCCTTGGGATGAAAGCTGTCGGCATCGCGGAACGGGCAGCGGAACCCCGCCGCGACGATGCGGCCAACGGTCGACTTGCCGGCGCCCGACACGCCCATCACCACGACGGCGGTGATCCCCTTGGCGGCGTCCCGCATCGGCTATTTCGGCTCCTGGTGGCCGCCAAAACCCTTGCGCATCGCCGAGAGGATCTTTTCGGCGAATGTGTGCTGCTGGCGCGACCGAAACCGCGCATAGAGCGCGGCCGAGAGCACATCCGCCGGCACCGCCTCCTCGATCGCCGCCATCAAGGTCCAGCGGCCCTCGCCCGAATCCTCCACGTAGCCCGAATAGGAGGCGAGATCGCCTTCTTGCGTGAGCGCCGCGGCGGTGAGGTCGAGCAACCACGACGTAATGACGCTACCGCGCCGCCAGGTTTCGGCGATGTCGGCGACGTTCAGCTCAAGTCGGTGCTCGGCCGGCAGCGATTCGTCGCCGGCATGCTTCAAGATATCGAAGCCTTCCGCCATCGCCTGCATCATTCCGTATTCGATGCCGTTGTGGATCATCTTGGCGAAGTGGCCGGCGCCGCTCGGCCCCGCGTGCACATAGCCCTGCTCCGGTCGCGGGTCGTGTCCCTCGCGATGCGGCGTGGCTGGGATATCGCCACGCCCGGGCGCGAGCGTCTGGAAGATCGGATCGAGCCGCTCCACCACGGCCTTCTCGCCGCCGATCATCAGGCAGTAGCCGCGCTCGAGCCCCCACACGCCGCCGCTGGTGCCGACGTCGAGATAGTGGACGCCATGCTCCTTGAGCGCCGCCGCCCGCGCGATGTCGTCCTTCCAGAACGAGTTGCCGCCGTCGATGATCGTGTCGCCTTGCGCCAGCAGTGCTGCGAGCTGCTCGACCACCTTCGCGGTCGCCTCGCCCGCCGGCACCATCAACCACACCACACGCGGCGGCGTCAGCCGCTTCACCAGGTCCTGCAAGGCGACCGAGGAGGTCGCGCCTTCTCGCCCGAGCGCCAGGCTGGCATCGAGATTGGCGTCGAACACGATGCATTGGTGCCCGGCGCGCATCAGGCGGCGTGCGATGTTGCCGCCCATCCGCCCGAGGCCGACGATCCCGATCTGCATCGGATGCTCCGTCACTGGCCCAAAGCCGTGTAGTTGACGAGCCAGCGCTTGTACTTCTCGGCGGCCAGCATCTTCTTGCCGATCACGCCGTGCAGGTCGTCGTCCCATACCGCGTAGCGCGCGATGAACGCGTCGGTCGCCGGCTTGTCGCCCTGATATTGCAGCGCCAGCACCTCGCGCAGCATCGCGGCGACGACGTCGTGGAACCTGGCGTAGTCGATGCTGATCGTGCCGGTCGCCTTGTCGAACGCGATGAGCCGGTTCTGCATGAAGTAATTGAACTGCATCAGCTCCATCATCCCGTAAGGGTCTTCGCGTCCCGGCTTCGTTTCGTTGAGCACGCGCAGGATGCCGGCGCCGTAGACGGTGCGCAGTTGCTCGGCCGTATGGTAGCCGCGCTTCTGCAGCCCGTCGGCGAGGAACATCGAGACGAGATCCGCCTTCATCTCCTCGATCAGATTGTGGTTCTCGAGCAGCACGGCGTCGACCGCGCGGCCGTCCTTCGTCCGGTCTACGCCGAGATAGTGACCGACTTCGTGCCACATGGTCTGATTGAGCCGCCCATACAGCGTGTAGTCGGTGCGGAAGGGCGGCGCCACGACCGCCTCCAACGCCGGACGGAAGTTCGCCTCGATGGCCTGGCTCAGCAGGATGCTGCCACGCAGCAGGATCGTGCGGCCGTAGCGGCGCGTGAAATCGGTCTCGTTCGGCTCAATGCTCGCCGTGTTGGTGCCGCGCGGCTCGCCGAAATCCGCGATGATGTCATAGAGCCCGATCGGGATGTCGGCGCGCACGGTCTTGTGCGCCGCATAGGGAAGCGAGTCCTCCATCGCCTGCAGGCCGCGCAACGCTTGGCGCAGCGCCTCGGTCTCGGAATGGCGCACGCGCAGCACACTAAGGCCGAGCGACGCCTTCACGCCGAACAACTCGTCGTCATAGGTCTCGTAGGCGCCGATCTGCGCGTTCAGGTTCTTGAAGCGGCTCGTCACCCACGCGGCGTCGCCCGACTCGTAGTCGTTGGACAAAAGATCGCGGCTGCGGTTGCGCAGATAGCGCGCGAACGCCTCGTCGTCCTTCGCCACCGCGTCGGCCGCCTCGTTGAGCAGCGCGTGCACGCGGATCATCTCGTCCGCGTAAGCGAGCGCATAGGGCACCGCGTAAAGCACCTTCGGGTCGGGCGTCGCGAGGCGGTGCTCGAGCGCCGCGCGCAGCCCCGGGTGTAGCGTGTCGAGCACTGGATATTTCGCAAGCTGCGCGAGGTCGGCGCGCAGATTTTCGGTGACCGCGCGCCGCACGATGGTGCGCGGCGCGAGGATCGCATCCGCATCCTCCGGGTGCGCAGCGAGATAGGCGTCGATCTCGGCCTTCTTGATTCCCCACGGATAGAAATTGTGGCCTGGCGTCATGGCATCGACCGGCACCAGCGTTGCGCGTTCGCCGGTGGGCATCTCGATGACCGGGCCCTGGACCCGGCGGTAGAGGAGAAGCAGGTTGCGCGTCGCCTCGGGCGAGCCGAGCCGCGCGTCGAGCGCCTTCAGGTCGGCGAGCGCGACCTCGGCCTGCGGGTGAAGCTGGCGCTCATA